>LVEI03000001.1:2397500-2590723 GCA_001595385.3 Deltaproteobacteria bacterium GWC2_55_46
GTTCGGGATGAGCAGGACCGAGCAGACTGTTAACACATGCATCGTCATAGTTGAGATAAAGGTAGACGGCGAGGCACTGGTGCTTGGCGCGCTGGCCGACTCTGTCCAGGAGGTCATAGAGCTTGAGCCTTCCCAGATAGAGCCTGCGCCGAGGATAGGGACAAGGCTCGATACCGGGTTCATAAAGGGCATGGGCAGGAAGGACGAGCAGTTCATAATCATCCTGGATATCGACAGGATATTCTCGGCGGATGAGCTGGCAGACTTTGGCGGCACGACCGCCCAGAGCGCGTAACGGAATAACTTATGGAATGCGCGGCAGACCTTCATGGTCATGAACTCTTTCAGGCTCCGGGCCTCAAAAGGCTCTCTGACGATGATTTCCAGCGCTTAAGCTCTTTTATCCATAAAGAGCTCGGTATAAAGATGCCGCCGGCGAAAAAGGCGCTCCTGGAATCGAGGCTTCAGAAGCGCCTGCGCGCCCTCGGGCTAAAGGGCTTTACAGAGTACTGCGACCTGCTTTTCAGCCCTGAGGGGCTCTCTCGCGAGCTGGTCCAGATGCTCGACCTGGTCACCACCAACAAGACCGATTTTTTCAGGGAGTCGCATCATTTTGATTTTCTCTCCCGCACCGTCCTGCCGGTGATCATCTCCGAGACGGGCCCTTTCGTCTCGGTCTGGAGCGCGGGGTGCTCAACAGGCGAGGAACCCTATACCATATCGATGGTCATGAGCGATTTCGCCTCAAGCCAACCTTCGATCGGCCTCGATTTCTCGGTCCTGGCTACCGATATTTCCACGAGGGTCCTTGAATATGCCTGCAAAGGCGTCTACAAGGAGGAGCGGATAGCGCCTGTGCCTGAGGCCGTGAAAAGGCGGTATTTCCTGAGGAGCAAAGACAGCTCCAGAGAGCTTGTGAGGGTCTGTCCTGAGATAAGGGGGAAGGCCAGGTTCACGAGGCTCAATCTGATGGACGAGACCTTTCCCATCGAGGGAAGGCTCGACATCATTTTCTGCAGGAACGTTATAATCTATTTCAACAAGGAGACGCAGGAGCGGCTCTTCAGCAAATTCTGTGAATACCTAAGGCCCGGAGGCTATCTTTTTCTGGGCCATTCAGAGACGCTCTCAGGGCTTGGGCTGCCGCTCAAGAAGGTGGCGGCGTCCGTTTACGTAAGATACTGATTCAAGGAGGAATAGATGGAAAACCTCTCGGATAAGGAGCTTCTGGAGGTAATAAGGCAGAGGCTCGAGGCCAAGGACAGGGCCTATGAGGAACTAAGGGATTTGACCGGCAAGCTCGAGGATCTCAACACCAAGCTGGTTGAATCCGAGAGGGTCAAGTCGAGCTTCCTTTCGAATATCAGAAACGAGATCAACAACCCGCTCACCTCTGTGCTTGCCATCTCTGAGCTTATTATCTCCGGTGATGACGAGCCCGACTACGCGACAGTCAGGTCCATAATAGGGCTTATACACAAAGAGGCGTTCAACCTGAACTTCCAGCTGAGGAACATCTTCGCCGCGGCCGAGCTCGAGGCCGGCGAGGCTGTCCCGGGTTTTTCCGGCGTGGACGTCGAATCTATCCTGAACGACGTTGCCGCCACCTTTGCGCATAGGGCTTCTGAGAGGAAGGTCGCCGTAAGGGTCATGCCGGGCGAGCTCTCCGGGGGTGTTTTCAGGACCGACGCGGAGATGCTGCACAGGGCTGTCTCAAACCTTCTTTCCAACGCCATCGAGTACAGTCCTGAGGGCGGCGCGGTGGTGATAGATGTGGCGAGAGAAGAGGGTTGCCTCAGTATCTCGGTAGCCGACCAGGGGCCCGGGATAGAGCGCTCCAAGCACAGCTCTATTTTTTCGAGGTTCAAACAGCTTGACAGCGGCTCGACCAAGCGCCACTGCGGACACGGCCTGGGCTTGAGCATCGTAAAGGCCACGGCAGATCTCCTCGGTGGTTCCATCGAGGTCGAAAGCGACATCGGAGAAGGCGCGCGTTTTGTCTTAAGGGTGCCTGAGGCGGACGCTGACATGTCAGCCGGGGCGATATCGATGGACGGGGCCGAGTTCTTTATCCCAGCCGAGGCCGAAAGGTTCTGACATTGCTTCAGGCAGCCACCATACAGCCGAATTATTACCTTTATCCAGGCATGCTCTTTGCCGAGCCAGGGAGCCACAGCGTCACCACCGTCCTCGGCTCCTGCGTCTCGGTCTGCGTCTGGGACCCGTGTGTATGCATGGGGGGGATCAACCATTATCTCCTGCCGTTCTGGAACGGAGACGGCCTCAAGGTGCCGAGGTACGGCAATATCGCCATCCCGATGCTTATAGAAAGGCTCCTTGATCTCGGGTGCCGCAAGGCCCGGATGAAGGCGAAGGTCTTCGGGGGAGGGAAGGTGCTTGAGAACTCCGGCGTAATGAACATCGGCGAGAAAAATATCCTGTTCGCGCAGAACGCCCTTCAGGAAGCCGGCATACCGATAATAGGCATGGACGTAGGAGGCACCCAGGGCAGGAAGATAACCTTCCTTACCGCCACCGGAGAGGTCTACGTCAGGAAGATAGGCAGGAATGACGACAAACGGTAAGATAAAGGTCCTCGTAGTCGACGATTCAGCGGTAGTGCGCAAGGTGCTCGCGAAGATAATATCAGCCGAGCCTGACCTCGAGGTCATAGGCACGGCCGCCGACCCGTATCTGGCCGCTGAGAAGATCGCCCATGAGCTTCCGGACGTAATGACCCTCGACGTCGAGATGCCTCGCATGGACGGGATCACTTTTTTGCAGAGGATAATGGAGCAGCACCCTATAGCCTCGGTCGTGATATCGAGCCTCGCTGAAAGCGGCTCGGAGACCGCGCACAAGGCCTTGGAGTGCGGGGCCGTAGAGATAATCCAGAAGCCGCAGCTCGGCACAAGGGAGTACCTCGAGGAATCTGGCATCATCATATGCGACGCGATAAGGGCGGCGGCCATGGCAAAGCTCAGGAAAGCGCACGCGCCGCTGCAGATAACACGCAAGCTCAACGCTGACGCCGTGCTCGCGAAGACGAAGCCGACGAAGGCGATGCTCCGCACGACAGAGAAGGTCATCGTGCTCGGCGCTTCGACCGGCGGGACTGAAGCTATAAGCGAGTTTCTCATGTCCATGCCCCTTGATTCGCCTGGTATCGTCATCGTCCAGCACATGCCAGAGCAGTTCACCGCCTCTTTCGCGAAAAGGCTCAATGACCAATGCGCCATCACCGTAAAAGAGGCGCAGGACGACGACACCGTCATAAGGGGCAGGGCGCTTATCGCGCCGGGGAACAGGCACATGCTCCTTAAAAGGAGCGGCGCGCGCTATTATGTCGAGATAAAAGACGGCCCGCTTGTCTCCAGGCACAGGCCTTCTGTAGACGTCCTTTTCCGCTCCGCGGCCATGTACGCCGGGAAGAACGCCGTCGGCGTGATACTTACCGGCATGGGCGACGATGGGGCCAAAGGCATGCTCGAGATGAAGGACGCCGGCGCATTCAACATAGCGCAGGACGAGCAGACCTCTGTGGTCTACGGCATGCCGAAAGAGGCTGTAAAGGCCGGGGCCGTTGACTGCGTGCTTCCGCTCGGTGAGATAGCCGCGCGGGCCCTCAGGGAATGCGCTTGAAGGCCCTTTGAATATTTCCACGTCCTATCGGTCCGTCCTCTCCTCTATCCTGCTTTAGTATTTGCTTGGGAAAAAGAAATCCTATATATTTATATATTGGTCAAAGTGCTTCATTGCTTTCACAATGTCCAAGGAGCCCTATTGCTCAGGATATTTGTTTTTACGCTCGCTATCGCCTTGCTGCCTCTTAAGGCACAGGCGCAGGAGAGCCTTCAGATCCTCTATACCGGCGCCATAAAGGGAGAGCTTGAGCCGTGCGGCTGTTCCCCGGAGACCCAATCCGGCGGGCTGGCAAGGCTTTCCGGCTTTCTCATGGAAGAAGGCGGCAGTCTAAAGCCCTTTATACTTATAGACGCGGGAAACTCGCTCGCTGAGGATACCGCCCAGGGGAGGCTCAAATCAGAGGCCCTCTTAAGGTCTTTCGCGGTAATGGGTTATGACGCTCTGGCCTTCTTTAAAAGCGCCGCCGTGCCGCCTGCTTCCCTCAATGTGCGTCCAGGCAAGAACGCTATCACCGATATCCCTGGGCAGCGCAGGTCTATTGAGACCAGGCGCGGTGAGATCAGGGTAAATATAAGCGCAGACCCAAAGGGGCTTAAAAAGGGGCCGCTGAACGTCCTTTTAACGGAGAAGCCTGTAACCGGGTTAAAGAACGTAAGTGGTTGGGACGTAGTGATCACCTCTTCCGGCGAGCTCCTGGACGAGCCTGTAAGGATAGAAGGATCTATTATCATCTCAGGCTATCCCAAGGGCGAGAAGCTCGGGGTGCTTAAGCTTTCTCTCGACAGCCATGGAAAGGTATCCGGCTTTAGCCACAGGTGGCAGCCCCTCGGCAAAGAGGTGAAAGAAGACGCGCGCGTGCGCGCCATACTCAAGGAATACGATACAAAGGTGGCAGCGCTTCTGGTTGAAAAAGAAAAAGAGGCCGCAAGCCTTGGGCCGTATCTCGGGGAGGCGGCGTGCGTTGAATGCCACGAGCCATTTTCCGAGAGCTGGAAGGCTACCAGGCACGCCAGGGCCTTCGAGACCCTGGAGAGGGTAGGCAAGTCAAAAGACCCCGAGTGCGTAGTATGTCATACTACCGGTTTCGGTGAGGCAGGCGGCTTCTACAGCAAGAAGGCCACGCCCGGGCTTGCCGATGTGCAGTGCGAGGTATGCCATGGCCCCGGAAAAGATCATGTCCGGGAGGGGAAGGCAACGATGGCTGTCGACAGATCATTATGCCTCAGGTGCCATACCGCGGCCACCAGCCCTTTTTTTGACTATGAAAGCTATCGTGAGAGGATAAAACATTGAGGAGAACGCATATGGCCAAAAAAATATTTCTGTTGCTTGTGGCAATCGCCCTGTTCCTGCCCGTTGCCTCTTTTGCCGCTGAAGAACCTGCTTTAAAGGGGGCCTTTACGCGCGTTCATGGTAAGGCGTTCAAGTTTGACGGGAAGACGGTAGAGGTCATGGAGTTCATGAGTTTTTTTTGCGGCGGCTGCTATAAATTCGAGAGCTCTGTCCCGGTGATAAAGGGTAACTTCCCTAAAAAGATAAAATGGAAGATAGTCCCGGTCAATTGGGGCGATTCTTCGCCAAAACCCGCCGAGGCTTTCTTTCTCGCTGAAGAGGCCGGGAAAGGGGAGGAGATGAAGAAGGCCCTCTTTAACGCCTACTTTGTCCAGAGGAGGGATATAGGCTCTTTCGAGGTGCTCGAATCGTTAGCCGCCGAGCTGGGGCTCGGATTTGACTTCAGCCGCAAATTGAGGGGCGGAGAGAAATCCGCTGAGGCCAGGAAGGCGTTGGAGATGGCAAGGGAATACAGGGTGGAAGGGACCCCCACCATTGTAATAGCCGGCAATCTGATGACAAACCCGCATGAGACGGGAGATAACCTTGACGCGTTCAGGAAAAACGCTATTACCATCATAAAGAGCATCCTGGAGAAATAAGCCGAAGAAGGCGCCGGTAGCGTATTAAAGGGCTGCAAAGCCTGAGGATCAAGGAACGTATCAAACGAAGGTGAAAAAAATGGCGGACTGCTGCGATGACAAGGCCTGTGAGATAGAGGCTTTAAGGGGTAGGCAGGGCTCGGTGCTAAAGGCGGTGCTGGCCATCAATGTGGTCATGTTCCTGGCCGAATCGGCGGCAGGGCTGATCGCTGCTTCTACCGCCCTTCTGGCCGACTCCCTCGACATGCTTGGCGACTCGCTCGTATACGGGTTCAGCCTCTATGTTATCGGCAGGGGCGCCAGGTGGCAGGGCGTGTCGGCTTTGCTCAAAGGCGCCATTATGGCGGGTTTCGGTCTTTTTGTCCTTGGGGAGGCGGCCTACAAGGCGCTTTACCCCGTCCTGCCATCAGCCGTCATCATAGGCTGGGTCGGCGCGTTAGCGCTATTCGCCAATACCGTCTGCCTGGGCCTGCTGTGGAGGCACCGCTCCGATGATATCAATATGCATTCGGTCTGGCTCTGCTCACGGAACGACATCATCGCCAATGTATCTGTCATCGCGACGGCCCCAGCCGTGTGGCTCTCAGGGTCGCGCTGGCCGGATATTATCGTAGGGGTTTTGATAGCTTTTATCTTCCTCCGTTCATCCATTTTTGTGACCTTCAGGGCCGTAAGACATCTCAATGATAAGTCCGTGAAGCATGAAGGCTGACCTTTTACATGGCTTTGCTCAACCTTAAAAAAGTGACCATGGGCTTCGGAAGCCCGTTGCTCATCGACGGGGCCGACCTGCAGGTCGAAAGCGGCGAGCGGCTCTGCCTCGTCGGGCGGAACGGCTCTGGTAAATCGACCCTTATGAAGCTCATAAGCGGGGTTCTTTTGCCAGACGGAGGCGATATCACGCGCGCCCCTGGGCTTAAGGTCACGATGCTGCCGCAGGAGGTCCCCGGCGAGCTTAACGGGAGCGTTTTCGATTGCGTAACCGGCGGGCTCGGCGATGTCCATAGGCTCGTCGCAAGGTATCATTCGGCTGTGAAGGCGCTGGAAGGCGGCGGGGAGAAGGCGATAGCCGAGCTGGAGCGGGTACATCATGAGCTGGAGAGCAAAGGCGGCTGGCATGCCAACCAGCGGGTCGAAGGCGTATTATCAAGGCTCAAGCTCCCGGCTGACGCGGAGTTCTCACAGCTGTCCGGCGGATACAAAAGAAGGGCTCTCCTCGGCAGGGCGCTCGTGGCTGAACCTGACCTCCTTCTCCTGGATGAGCCGACAAACCACCTCGATATCGAATCTATAAACTGGCTCGAGGAGTTCCTTCTCGGGTACTGGGGGACTATTTTATTCATCACGCACGACAGGATGCTCGCTAAAAAGCTCGCTACCAGGATAATCGAGCTCGACAGGGGCAGGCTCATGAACTGGCAGTGCGGCTACGCCGATTACCTTGAGCGAAAAGAGTCGCTGCTGCATTCAGAGGCAAGGCAGAACGCCCTTTTCGACAAGAAGCTTGCCGAGGAAGAGGCTTGGGTGCGCCAGGGTATCAAGGCCCGCAGGACCCGGAACGAAGGCCGGGTCAGGGCGCTTGAGGAGATGCGCAGGCTACGCGTTGAGCGTAGAGAGCTTGAGGGCACGGCAAGGATAAGGTCGCAGGAGGCCGAGTTTTCAGGAAAGCTCGTAATAGAGGCCAAGGGGATAGGCTTTTCATACGAAGGCAGCGCCGCCGGTCCGGCTATAAAAGACTTTTCAACGCTCATTATGAGGGGTGACAAGATCGGCATCATAGGCCCGAACGGCTCTGGCAAGACGACTCTTTTAAAGCTCCTTCTGGGAAAGCTTGCCCCGGCTTCAGGGAGCGTCCGCCTTGGCACCCGCCTTGAGGTAGCCTATTTTGACCAGCACAGGTCGGTCCTCGACGAGGAAAGGACGGTCCAGGAGAATATAGGGGATGGCAACAGCCAGATAATGATAGACGGCGAGGCGCGCCATGTCATAGGTTATCTACAGGATTTTCTCTTCTCGCCTGACAGGGCTCGGACCCCGGTCAAGGCGCTCTCAGGCGGGGAGAGGAACAGGCTTATGCTCGCGAAACTTTTCGCCAGGCCATCAAACCTCCTTGTAATGGACGAGCCAACGAACGACCTCGACGTCGAAACCCTCGACCTTCTCGAAGACCTCCTTGTGGAATATCAGGGGACGGTCCTCCTTGTAAGCCATGACAGGACGTTTTTGAATAACGTGGTAACGAGCACGATAGTATTCGAAAGAGGCGATTTGAACGAATATATAGGCGGATATGACGACTGGCTTCGCCAGAGGCCGGCGGAGTCGGACGCAGGCGGCGTAAAGAACGTCAAAAAGGAAAAGCCTAAGAAGGAACGGGGCGCTAAGCTGAGTTTTAAGGAAGAGAGGGAACTAAGCGAGCTGCCTGAGAGGATAGAGGCCATCGAGGCCGAGGAGCAGGCCCTTTACAAAGAGATGTCCGATCCTGCCTTCTACAGGCAGGGCGTCCAAACACAGGCCTCTGCCAAGGTGCGCATGGAAGAGATAGAGGAGCTCCTTAAGGCCTTATATCTGAGATGGGAGGAGCTTGAGGCCGTAAAATAATGACCGGTGGCCCATCTCTGGCGTATCTATAAATGAAAGATGTAAAAACAAGCACAAGCCTTTAACCGCTAAAGCCTGCCAAACCTTCCTGCCAATCCTCTTTTTCAACATAATCTGTATTCACCTTTGCCATCGCCATATGGTATTATCTCATGCTTTTAACAGGCATGAAATAAGTCCATCTGCTTCGTTGTCATCGTCGCGGCAGAAGCGGCGTACCAAAGAAGTACGCCTCATTCATCAAACGGCGAGAATCGCCTCGCATATGGTTTTTAGAGCAGCCTGAACAAAATCTGTGTTTTTTAACAACCCGTTAAATCCTGAAAGGCGAAATAGATGTACCTCAAGACACTCAACCAGCTGCAGCTCAAGGCGGCTACCTTCGGCAACGGCCCCCTGCTAATACTCGCCGGGGCAGGCTCCGGAAAGACAAAGGTCCTTACCTCGAGGATAGCTCATCTGGTACTCAACAAAAAAGTGCCGGCAGGCTCTATCCTCGCAGTCACCTTCACGAACAAGGCCGCGCGTGAGATAAAAGAGCGCATCGAGAAGCTTATAGGTGAAAGGACGGAGGATATCTGGGCCGGGACCTTCCATACGATAGGGCTTAGGATAATAAGGGAAGAGGTGAAGCTCCTGGGCCTTGATGCGAATTTTACAATCTATGACGAGGAAGAGCAGACGCTTCTCGTGAACTACGTGATGTCGGAGCTATCCATCAGCAACAAGGACCTGCCGTACAAGAGTGTCGTCTGGGAGATAAACCTCGCGAAGAACAACTGCCTTACCCCTGACGAGTATGCCAGGCGTGGGGAATCTGACCTGAGGGATGTGGTCGTCCCCGTCTACAGGGCCTACGAGAAGAAGCTGAAATCGATGAACGCCGTCGACTTCGGGGACCTTATCTGCAAGCCGATCCAGCTTCTGCAGTCCGACCCCGAGGTCCTCAAAAAATACCAGTCAAAGTTCGCCCACATACTCGTCGACGAATATCAGGACACCAATAAGTCCCAGTACATACTTACAAAACTCCTCGCGTCAGGGCAGATGAACCTTTGCGCCGTGGGCGACCCGGACCAGTCCATCTACGGGTGGAGGGGGGCGAGCATCGAGAACATCCTCAAGTTCAGGGAGGACTACCCGCACTCGGCCACGATAAAGCTGGAGCAGAACTACCGTTCGACAGGCAACATCCTCGGGGCGGCAAACTCGGTGATAACGAACAACGAGGACAGGATAGAAAAAAACCTCTGGACCGATAACCACGATGGGGAGCCGGTCTTCTTCGAGGAGTGCCTGAACGAATACGAGGAGGCCCGCTTTGCGGTCAGGCAGATAGCGAAGGCCATATCCGCGGACCCGAAGGTCAAGTACAAGGACTTTACCGTCCTTTACAGGACAAATACGCAGTCGAGGACATTCGAGGAATTGTTCTTCGAGGAAGGCATCCCTTATACGGTGGTCGGCGGTTTCAGGTTCTTTGACAGGAGGGAGATAAAGGACACGCTCGCCTACTTGAAGGCCATCGTCAACCCGGATGACTCCCTCAACTTCCTTCGCATCGTGAACGTGCCGCCGAGGGGCATCGGCAAGGCCACCATCGAGAAGGCTCACCGGCTGAGCGCAGCCCAGGACCTCTCGCTCTACGAGGCCTTCAGGAAAGGGAGGCGTGACGGTATCTTCTCCGAGAGCGTAAACGATTTTATCGGGACGTTCGAGATACTCCGTCAGGAGGCCTCTGAGATGCCTCTATATGAGTTCGCGTCAAGGGTCCTTGACCTCACCGGCTATACGGACTTCTGGGCGAGCAAAAAGACCGAAGAGGCCGATATCCGCGTAAAGAACCTTGATAGCCTTATAGCGGCGATAAAGAAATACGAGACAGGCCACCCGAAGGCGGTTCTTGCGGACTACCTGAACCTTGTCTCGCTCATGAGCGACGCCGACCAGTTCGAGGACAAGCACAACAGGGTCACCATGATGACGATACATTGCGCCAAGGGGCTTGAGTTCCCGGTCGTGTTCATGGCTGGCATGGAAGAGGGGCTCTTCCCCCATAAAAGGAGCATCGACGAGGAGACGGTCGAGGAGGAGAGGAGGCTCTGCTACGTCGGGATGACGCGCGCCAGAAAGCGCCTATTCCTGCTTTCCGCAAAGAATCGGAGCTCTGGCAAGGAGACCTCGCTGCAGCTCCCGTCGAGGTTTATCTCCGAGATAGACCCGCTCTTCATTAAAAAGAAGGAATTCGCCCCTGCCGGGACAGCGAGGGACCATATAGAGAGCATAAGAAGGCTCCTGAACCCGGCGGAAGGGTCGTGAAGGGCCTTAAGGCGCACTACGTCTGGAAGGCGTGACAACGTACTCTTTTTCTGAGATAATAATCTTTTTGGCACTCCGGAGCATTATCCCGCCGCCTGGCTTTTGAAGCCAGGCGAGCGATACAAATAGAAAAGTACTTCGAGGTGAAGCCCCCCGCCCGGGGTGCTTCAAGTCACCGTATGTGAACGAAGGAGGAAAGAAAGTGCCGGTAAATATTGTTATGGAAGGTATTACCGATCTAAGGGAAAAAGGCGCGGTCAAGGACGGCGAGCGCCAGGCGCTGGACAGGAGGCTCTTCATGCAGCTTCAGGTCTTCAGCGGATGCCGCGATACATCGGCTGTAGCAAAGACCCTGCGGGGGAGCGGGATCGATTCCGTGCTCTATGAGGACATCAACGACCCTCAGGGGGTAGCGCTCCTTACCATGAGCGAGGACCCCGATTTCTTTGTAACAACGCTCCGCCAGTTCCTCAACGGCAGGGAGTTCGCCGCTTTAGGGCTTAACTATGAGTACGCCATGCTCGGACGGACCTACGCCCTCGGCCATGAAGAGAACCTTGAGGACTGGCTTGTGCACCGTTCGAAGAGGGTGGTGACCAACCCGGCCTGGAAGTGGGCTGTCTGGTATCCGCTTCGCAGGAGCGGTGAGTTCGCCCTTCTCTCGCCTAAGGAGCAGGGGGAGATACTGATGGAGCACGGCATGATAGGGCGCGCTTTCGGGAAGGCCGACCTCGGCCACGACATCCGCCTTTCGTGCTTCGGCCTCGACAGGAACGACAACGACTTCGTCATAGGGCTCATAGGCAAGGAGCTTCATCCGTTGTCCGCCCTTGTCCAGGCCATGCGCAAGACCAGGCAGACCTCGACATATATACAGGAGATGGGGCCGTTCTTCGCTGGAAAGGCTGTCTGGCAGACCGGGGGTTGATCCCCTTTTCCGGTATTTCATGGATTGACAATAAAAAAGGGCCGGAAAAACCGGCCCTTTTTTATTATATGTTTTTATTCAGGCGTTATTTTTTTCCCCTGAGGTATATCTCGGCCTGGCCGTGGATGGTGGCGCATGCCTCTTTGGAGATAAGGCGGACGATCCTTTCCAGCGCCGATGTGACCTCCTCGCGGAGATGCGGCTTCAAGCTCTTTACATGCTGGAAGGTGTTCAGGAGGCGGCTGGCGGTCGTCGCGTTTACAGGCGCGAGGCTTACTACGGTATCCGCCGCCCATTTTATCCCCCTGTCGGTCCAGACCATCTTGTTGTTGGCGGCCATGGAGAGGAAGAGCGCCCGGCACCAGGTCGGCTGATTGACATCAAAGCTGCCGCGCCGCCTCTCGACCTCGATCATCTCAAATACATCCTCCCTTGTGCCGCTTGAGACCACCCGAAGGTAGTTGGCGTACCCGCTTAAATGCTTGTGCCAGCCCTTGTAGACTTCTTCAAGCACGCCCCTGCGTGAAGGCTCGGAGGAGCGGTTGAGGGCCGTCAGAGCGGCGACACGTTCGCTCGCGGTGGAGGCTGTATGGAAATAATCGAGTATAAGGCTGTGGCTCTCCCTGGAATCGTCTATCGTGATTAGCTCAAGGAGGACGTTCTTGAGCATGCGGTCCTCTATCCCGACTTTTGGCCCGTCCTTCTGTGAACTGCCTGTCGGAGCCTTCGCGTGTAGCCTCCTGAATTCAAGGAGCATTTCATCCCTGTATCTCGCGTTTACCGCTGACATGAGCCGTTCCCGGGCTGCTACCAGCTCCTGGTACCACGCGGAAAAGCTCCGGTCGACGGGCTGTTCTTCAACACGCAGGAAATATGCCTTCAATGAGGTCGGCAGGCTTCTGTCCCTCAGGAACTCACCGAATACGGCCAGCCATTCTTCGCTTATGGTCGAATCCGGGGTCTTAAGGAGTCTCACGCGTTCCAGGTCGGTAAGTTTTCTCATCGCGTCGACCCGGTTATAGGCGTTGGGGTCGTATCTTGCCTGCATCGACAATGTCGCTGTATCGGCGTTCGTATGCTGGAATGTCCCGTAAAAAGAGGAGTCGCGGTTCATTGAGGCGAAGGCAGGAGGCGCTGGAAGCTCTTCATAGACGATCTCCTCTTCTTCCTCCTTCATGGTGAAGATTTTTTTGGTTCCTGCCATGTCGCGCCCCTTTTTGTCGACCAGCGCGAGGCTCAAGGGCAGGCAGAAAGGCTCCATTCCCTGGGGCAGCTCCTGGCGTAGCTTTACGCGGAAACGTCTTCCGTCAGCCTCTGTCCTGGCAGAGAGCTTCGGGTAACCTATCCTGTATAGCCATCCGCTCTTGAACTGCCTTAAAGATACCCCTGAGACCTCCTCAAAGCACGCGAAGAACTCTTCCGTATTGGCGTTGCCACCCCGATAGCGTTCGAAATAAAGGCTCTTGCCGGCCTTGAAGGCCGCTTCCCCGATAATGAGGCGGAGCATCCTTATGACCTCCGCGGCCTTGACGTAGGTGACCCCGTCTATCAATTCCTCAGGGTCGTTGAAGCCGTCCCTCACGATGCGGCCGAAGTGGCCAGCGTCCTCGATGGCCAGCGGGCCGAGCAGAGGAGCCCTGATGGAATCCACCTGAAAGAGCCTCGCGAATGACGGGTCGAAGACCTCGGCCATGAACTGCCTCTCCACATCCACCGTATAGGCCTCGTTCAGCCAGACGTCAAAGGGTGTTTCCATGGTCGTATCGCTGCCGCACTGGTTGTGCTCGAATTCATGTACTATCACTGCATGCGCGTAGAGAAGGGTCGTATCGAGCGTGTGCTCGGTTATAAGGGCGGCGTCGGTCACGATGGTGGTGTTGCCGAGGTTCTCCATGCCGCCGAAGTTGGATTTTGTCATGCAGATCGTGCGGTAGGTGTCAAAAGGATATTCATAGCCCTGTTTCTTTTCGATCCAGAGCACCGATTCTTTGAGTATCTCCATCGGTATGCGGGCGTACTCGGTTGAGCCGGGCGGGACAAGGTATTCGAGACGGACCGTGCGCCCTGATGGATAGGTGACACTGTCGGCAAGGCTATCCCATGTGCCGGCGCACACAAAGAAGAGATACGGGGCCATCGGCACAGGGTTTCTATATGTGATGACCTGGCGCGCGGGGTCTGCCGGCTTAACCACTGGCTTCCCGTCCGGGTTTGAGGCGCGGTCCACGTTGCCGTTGCTTATGAGGTGGGTGTAGCGGCTGTCCGCTTCGATGGTAGTCGTCATGGTGCATTTGGCGCGGCAATCGTCGAAGATAGGCATGATGCGCTGAAAGCCCCACTGCTGGCACTGGGATATATACTGCTGAGGCGCGCCCTGGGGGGTCGTATCTTTGTATATGCCCTCAAGGATGTGCTCGGATGGGACGCACCTTGTAACCGTCCTTACGAAAAATCTCTGTCCGGAAGCTACCCTGCGGGGGAGCTTTATGGCGAGCTTGTTATTCTCGCGCGTGTATTCAAAGGCGAGAGGTTCTCCCTTTTTTTCCTCCGGCCCTTTGAGCCATTCGACGCTTTTGATCTCAAGGTCGCTGGCGTCGAGCTCTATCCTGTCGAGCCCTTCCACGGCCGTCATCTGAAGGCAGTTCGCGGCTTCGACCTCTTCCCCCAGAAAGTTTATGTAAATAGTAAGGTGCTCAAGCCTTACCGGAAGCTCCCCGAAGTCCTCTCTGGCGTATTTGAACTCTCTGGCAGATGTCTTGTCACTGGTCTCTGTTTTCACGGTCTCATGCCTTCCTTTTACAAGATGAGGTGATGTCGTTCGATGGGGCTTATTGCCGCGCACCATAATTATAACCATATTTAGAGAAAAGGGGAGGGGTTTTAAAGCAGTTATATTAAGCCTGTATGTCTAAAAACAGAGATAGCGCCATTTGTATAAAATCCGGATTCAATTATACTTATTCAAGAATCTCCTTCCGTTAGAGGATAAAAAGGAGCAGGTATAAGATTGAAAAAACCAGGGCAGTTCCTCTTCGCCCTTGCCATCGTTACCTCCTTCGCGTCGAGCGCGTTCGCCGGGTTTCCCGCCTCGTCCCATGTCCCTGTCGGAAGCTGGGTATATCCCGCGCTCGAAAGGCTCGAGGCAGAGGGCTTCATAAAGAGCGCTCTGCTCTCCAGTAGGCCGCTTACAAGGTCGGAGGCCTCGCGTCTTGTCGCCGAGGCCGAGGAGAACATGAGGGATGCCGATCCCGGCGTGCGCTCGCTCATCCTGAGGCTAAGGGCCTTTCTCGGCGGTGAAATGGAGGAGGAGAAGACGACCTATGTAAGGCCGCTCGCCTCGGCAAGGGGTTCTTACGCCTATGCCTCCGGCGCGCCGCATACACTCAACTACAACAACAGGGGCAAGGATATCGAGAGCGGCTCAAACTTCACAGCCGGGTTCGAATTAGACGGCAGGATAGCGCGCAATTATTCCTTCTACCTTAGCCCCCAGCTCCGGCACCCGGATGCCGGAAGCCCCGGAGAAGAGACAACAGCAGAGCTGCTTGAGGGTTATTTCTCTTTGACCTTCAGCAATATCGAGCTGACCATCGGGAGGGAGAGCATGTGGTGGGGCCCGGGCGACCACGGGGCGCTTCTTATCAGCTCCAACGCCAAGCCCTTCGACATGTTAAGGCTTGCAAACACAGAGCCTGTTAAATTGCCATGGATACTGGGAAGGCTTGGCCCCTTCAGGGGCACCCTCTTCCTTACACGGCTCGAGAAGGCGAGGGACCTTGCCAACCCATATCTCGCAGGGCTGAGATTCGATTTCAAGCCCTTCCCGTCGCTTTCTGTCGGCCTATCCAGGGTAGCCATGTTCGGCGGGGGTGGGCGAGCGGTGGACCTCGGAACGGTCAAGGACGCCTTTTTCAACCCCAACGAGGATTCGGTCTCTGACCCGAACAACCAGCTTGCCGCTGTTGATCTGAAGCTCATCGTCCCATGGAGTTTTCAGCCGTTCGTTGTATACGGGGAGGTAGGCGGGGAGGACGAGGCAGGTTATCTGCCTACAGACCTGGGATACATCGCTGGCATCTATCTACCGCGCCTGGCCGGGATTGCGTGGCTGGCGCTCCGAGGAGAGTACGCGGACAACTATATCAATGACAGCCCTGGCGTCTGGTATTCACACGGCGTCTACACGGACGGATACAGGTACAAGGGGGAGATAATAGGCCACCACATGGGCTCTGACGCGCGGGACCTGTACATAGAGGCCTCGTTGGACGCGGGGCGCGCCGGCGCCTTCACCCTCGCCGTTGATTCCGAGACAGCCGGGGCCGCCGGAGAGGTAAAGAGAAGGAACGGCTCTGCGATCCTCGCGTGGGAAAAGCCCTTCGCGGCAGGCCCCGCCATCTCCGCCGGTTACGCCTTCGACAGAAGGGAGAACGTGGACGGCGTCGATGGGAGCGACAGCGAGTCGCATCTGCTATGGGCCGCCTTTGAGCACAGGTTCTGAGGCTCAGCCTCTCTTTGGCATCACAGTATTTTTTCCCTCCCGTACCCCGCTCACCATGCGTATTCAGAAAAAACTTGCATTTCAAAATACGATGTTGTATGTTTGACATGTATCGTGGTAAGTAGAAATTAGAATAGTGCTTCATCCAGAGATATTCCAGCGGACCTACTTTCTCATCCTGCTTTCTCATCCTGCGTATTCATCCTGCTACATCCTCATTCTTCTTCCATCTTCATCCTGCTGCATCCTGCTACATCCTCATTCTTCTTCCAGACCACGACGCATGAATCCTATTTGAGCAATTGGCTTTTAGGATAACACCGGAAAAAAACATTGCCGAAATATTCAGGCCCAGACAGGCCTGAACGACCAAGCTGGACTAAAGTCCAGGGTATTCGGGAGCCGGGTTATGTAAGGGCTCCCACCGGGCGGGCGATTTTTCACCCAGTGCATAGAGCGCTGGGTCATCCGACCGGCTGGATAACTTCTACGTCTGAGCAGAGGAAGGTTTAAGTATATGCCTTCGATTTGTTTTAGGGGTTGAGTTAGGGGTTGAGGTTGGCAAGACTCACAAAATCAGTTCTATTCCTGTTTTTCGCTCTCCTTTTGAGTTTCGAATGCCTCGCGGATGATATGGGCGGCCTCGCCGGTGGCGCGGCCGCGCCGGACGGGCTTACCCCGGAAGGCGTCGAGGCCATCAGGAACGACCCGCAGTTCAAGGATATAAAGCCTGAAGAGGTGGGGGAAGGCAAGGCGCTCCTCAAGTCCAAAGAGGTCAAGGCGCCCGAGCCCGGCAAGCCGCAGGCCGCGCCCGGGGCACCTGAGGCGGCCAAGCCAGCTTCACTCTTCGAAAGATACCTCTCTGATTCGTCTGCCCTCGATGTATCAACGGCGCTCAAGCCTTTCGGTTATGAGCTCTTCCAGAACACTCAAGTAAACTCAGCCAATGACCTTCCGGTGGCCTCCGATTACGTCGTCGGCCCCGGCGACGAGGTCAATGTGCTGGTCTGGGGAAGGATTAACGGCCAGTATAGCCTGACTGTCAGCAGGGAAGGCGCCATCCAGTTTCCGAACATAGGCCCCATAAAAGTTAGCGGACTTACGTTCGAGGAGATGAAGAAGGTCATCTCCAGGCGGGTCAAGAACATCATAGGCACCGAGTTAAGCATCACCATGGGGAGCCTGAGGAGCATACAGGTCTTTGTCCTTGGCGAGGTGGCTCGTCCCGGGGCCTATTCCGTAAACGCCATGTCAACGCTTACGGGCGCGCTCATGGTCTCAGGCGGTCCTACGGGGATCGGCTCATTAAGGAAGGCCGAGCTCAAGCGGGCCGGCAAGACCGTCGCGAAAATGGACTTGTACGACCTCCTGATGAACGGTGACAAATCAGGGGACTTGAGGCTCCATAACGGCGACGTCGTATTCGTTCCCACTGTCGGCCCGCTTGTAGGAGTAGCCGGAAATGTGAAGAGGCCGGCGGTCTACGAGCTTAATGGACCATCCAACCTTGCTGGCGTACTCGCCCTCGCGGGGGGTATAACCCCGGCGGCATACACTCAGAGGATAGAGGTAGAAAGGCTGGAGGGGAACAGGAAACGGATAGTCGTCGACATAAACGCCAATGACACCGGGGCCGCGCTCGCCTTCAGGCTGCAGGACGGCGACCTCGTCAAGATAACCGCGATAAACGAGAAGGATGTAAACGCCATCTTCCTCAGGGGAAACGTGAAGAGGCCGGGCAAGTACGAGCTTAAAAAGGGGATGAGGCTCAGCGATATCCTCAGGGGGACAAACGACCTCGCCGCCGAGACCCACCTCGAGTACGGGTTCATAAAGAGGCTCAGGCCACCCACGATGGAGCCTGAGCTGATACCCTTCAGCCTGACCGGGCTATTTTCAGGCACCGGCGAAAACCCGGCGCTCGAGCCGCTCGATTCCATATATGTCTTCTCTAAGTGGTTCTTCAAGGAAAAGCCCAGGGTCACGATAGAAGGAGAGGTCAGGTGCAGTACCGACAACGGGCTTGTGCCGGTTTCCTCCGGCGCCGCTCCGGAAAAGAAAGGCAAGACGGACGGGAAAACATACAGCTCCTGCAGCTTCGAGCTGCAGGAGAACCTCACCGTCAAGGATCTCGTCCTCCTGGCTGGCGGTGTGACTCGCGAGGCCTCTTTCAGGGAGTTCGAGCTGTACAGGACCGACCCCGTGACCAGAGAGGTGAAGGTAATCATGCTCGACCTTGGCAAGGCGCTCGGGGCCGATGGCACGAACAACGTAAGACTCATGGAGCAGGACCGAATTGTGGTCCACTCGGTGCGGGAGAAATCCCCGAGGCAGTTCATCAGCATAAAGGGGGACGTAAACAGGCCGGGAGAGTACGAATACGCCTCTAACTGGAGGGTGAACGACCTGGTCTTCGCAGCCGGCAACCTGCTCGAGTCGGCCTATCTCGATGAGGCCGAGCTTTCCTCGGGCGTGGTCGACGGCGGCAAGAGCTATGAAATAAAGTACCGCAGGATAAACCTGGGAAAGGCGATGGAGGGAGACCCGGCGCACAACGTACAGCTCAAGCCGCACGACACCCTCTTCGTGAAGCGCATACCCGACTGGAAAAGCGAGATGTACGTGACCCTGTCGGGAGAGGTGGCGTTCCCTGGGCAGTACGTCATCAGGAAGGGCGAGACCCTTAGCTCACTCATCCAGAGGGCTGGCGGGCTCACCGGAAACGCCTATCTCAACGGCGCTGTCTTTACCAGGGAATCGGTAAGGGAGCTCCAGCAGAAGAACATAGACGAGGCCATAAACCGGTTCGAGCAGAAGCTGTTGGTAGAGTCGGCGAATTCAGTCAAGACCGCACTTACGCCGGAGGAGGCGAAGCAGGTGGAAAGCACGGCCCAGCAGAGGACGGCGCTCATCGCGAACCTCAGGACCGCGAAGGCGTCCGGCAGGATAAGCATCAAGTTCGACTCCGCTGAAAGGCTCAGAGGGTCGGTTTACGACATCGCGCTCGAAGGCGGGGACAGGCTCCATGTCCCGGACAGGCCTGAGCAGGTGCAGGTGATAGGCTCCGTCCACAACCAGACGGCCTTCGTATACGACCCCGAGGCTAGCGTGTCATCGTACATAAGGAAGACCGGTGGAATGACGGCCGACGCCGACAAGAAGGGCGTCTATATCCTTCAGGTGGACGGCACCGCGGTGAGCGGTAGTTCCGGGCTAAGGTGGGACAGCGCCACCAGGAGCTGGACGACAAACGCCCTGATGGCCAGGAAGCTGGACCCGGGAGACACGGTAGTCGTCCCCGAGAAGCTCGACAGGATAGCCTGGCTCAGGGAGACGAAGGACTTGACCCAGATACTGTATCAGATAGCGGTCACGGCAGGGGTCTTGTTGTTGGCGTTCTGATAAAAGGGTTCTCAGATGGAACTATCGAAGAAAAAGGCGCTTGTGACCGGGGCATGCGGCTTCATAGGAAGCCACCTGGTCGAAAGGCTCATCGAGGAAGGCTCCGAGGTAAGGGCGTTCGTCTGCTATAACTCCTTCAACTCATGGGGCTGGCTCGACTCTCTGCCTGAGAAGCTCGTTAAGGATGTCGATGTCTTCGCAGGCGATATAAGGGACCCCAATGGGGTGAGGAAGGCCGTGGAAGGTTCGGACGTGGTATTCCACCTCGCGGCGCTCATAGGCATACCGTTCAGCTATCATTCCCCTGACAGCTACATAGACACCAACATCAAGGGCACCCTGAATGTGCTCCAGGCAGCCAGGCATTGCTCGGTTGAAAAGGTCCTCGTGACATCCACCTCCGAGGTTTACGGCACTGCCCGCTACACTCCTATCGACGAATCCCACCCAAGGCAGGGGCAGTCTCCTTATTCGGCTACGAAGATAGCCGCCGATTTTCTCGCCGAGTCATTCGTGAGGAGCTTCGGCCAGGAGATTGTCATAGTAAGACCTTTCAATACATACGGCCCGAGGCAGTCGGCCCGCGCGGTAATACCCACCATCATCACCCAGCTGCTTTCAGGTGAAAAGGAGATAAAGCTCGGCTCTCTTTGCCCTACAAGGGACTTTGTTTATGTAAAGGACACGGTCGAGGGCTTTTTGAGGATCGCAGGGGCTGACGTGCATCCTGGCGAGGAAATAAACATCGCGACACAGAATGAGATTTCCATCGGCGCTCTTGTGGCCCTTCTGATAGAGCTCACCGATTCAAAGGCCGCCGTAGTTTCGGACGCCGAGAGGCTGAGGCCGGCTGAGAGCGAGGTCGAAAGGCTCCTGGGCAGCAATGAAAAGCTCAGGAGGCTTACCGGATGGGCCCCTGGGGTCTCACTTCGAGATGGACTCAGCGAGACCATAGAGTGGTTCTCTGACGCCAGGAACCGGAGAGGCTACAAGCATGGGATATACAATATCTAACCAACCCGTGGAAAAGGCCATTCCCCTTTCGGAGCCGGAGATCTCAGGCAACGAATGGAAGTATGTAAGGGAATGCCTGGATACGGGCTGGGTCTCCTCGTCGGGGGGTTACGTTACGCGCTTCGAGGAGATGGTGGCAGGGTACGTAGGGGGTGTGGCGGTTGCAACCGTCAACGGCACTGCGGCGCTCCATGTCAGCATGACCGCCCTGGGGGTTTGTAACGGCGACGAAGTCATAGTGCCGGCCCTTACTTTCATAGCGCCTGTAAACGCGGTGAGGTACTGCGGCGCGTCCCCCGTCTTTATGGACTGCGACCCCGATACCCTGTGCATGGACACAGCGAAGCTGGCCGAATTCCTGCATGAGGAGTGCTGCCAGGCTCATGATGGTCTCACTTACAACAGGTCTACCAACAGGCGCGTCAAGGCCGTTGTCGCTGTGCACGTCTGCGGCCACCCGGCCAGGATGGATGAGATAGCGAGCCTCTGCGCCGCCGGCAACATACATATCATCGAGGACGCAACCGAGAGCCTCGGGTCGGAATTCATAGGCAGCAAGACAGGGTCGTTCGGCTCTGTCGGGTGCTTCTCCTTCAACGGCAACAAGATATTAACCTGTGGCGGCGGTGGGATGGTGGTAACAGCTGACCGGCTCTTCGCCGGGCGGATAAGGCACCTTACCACCCAGGCGAAGAGCGACCCTTTTGAGTACGAGCACGACGAGGTCGGATACAACTACAGGCTTACAAACGTCCAGGCCGCCATCGGCGTGGCACAGATGGAGAGGATCGACGAGTTCGTCGCGACAAAACGGGCCAACGCATATCTTTACAGGGATGCGCTATCCGGCCTGGACCAGGTCCGATTACTCTGGGAGGGGCCGGGGGTCAGGAGCAATTTCTGGTTCTACACACTGAAGACGGCGAAGCTCCACAAGGCGGGCCTCATAAGCCACCTTCTGTCAGAGGGCATACAGGTAAGGCCGCTCTGGAAGCCGGTGAATTCACTTGGGATGTACACGGAGTTCCAATCGTACCGGGTTGAGCGCGCAGTCGAGGCCTACGAGAGCTGCCTGAACCTGCCCTGCAGCTTAAGCCTCACGCCAGAGGATATCTACCGCGTAACAGGGGCGATAAAGGATTACTTCAAAGGATGACCGTATCGATATGAATTTTCTTTTTCTTGCCAAGAACAGGCCCTTTGCAGGTGAAGCCGCAGAGCTTTTGAGGCTCAATTCGCCAGGCTCGGAGATAGTTTTCGGCGAAAGGGGGGAGGAGTTCCCTGCACGCCTCCTCGACATGGGGTTTGACTATACGTTCTCGTACATCTCTCCATGGGTCGTACCCGAAGCAGTACTCAGGAACACCAGGGCCGCGGCACTGAACTTCCACCCTGGCCCCCCTGAGTACCCGGGGACCGGCTGCACCAATTTCGCCATCTACAATTGTGAGAGGGAATACGGGATAACCGTGCACCACATGGAAAAGAGCGTGGATACAGGCGGGATAGTCCATGTGGAGCGTTTTCCAATATTCAAGGCCGACACCGTCCACTCGGTGACACAGAGGGCATACGCCCATCTGTACACCGCCTTCATCAGGATATCGGGGAGGATCCTCTCTGGACAGCCTTTGCCGGAAAGCGGCGAGAGGTGGAAGAGGAAACCCTACACGAGGAAGGAGCTCGAGGAGCTTTGCCGTATTACCAGGGATATGCCTGACGATGAGATAAAAAGAAGGATAAAGGCGACCAGCTATCCGGGGATGCCAGGGGCGTACATGGAGCTTGGCGGTGTTGCCTGCCAGCTGAAGGTCACATGATGGCCGTGGTTGCGTATAAGACGTTCATAATAGCCGAGGCCGGGGTCAACCACAACGGCAGCGTCGAGACGGCGCTTGAGCTTGTGGACGCCGCAGCCAGGGCAGGGGCCGACGCGGTCAAGTTCCAGACGTTCAGGGCCGCGGAGCTCGCCTCTCCTTCCGCTAAGAAGGCTGACTACCAGAGAAGGAATACCGGGGCGGGGGGGCAGTTGGAGATGCTAAGAAGGCTCGAGCTGGACAGGAAGGCGCATCTGAAGATCATGAGACGATGCGGCAGGAAGGGCATAAAATTCCTTTCGACGCCCTTTGACCTCGATAGCATAGACCTCCTCGCAGGCCTCGGCCTCGATATTTTCAAGGTCCCGTCCGGGGAGATAACGAACCTGCCGTACCTGAGAAAGATCGCTTCACTCGGCAGGCCAGTGTTTCTTTCAACAGGTATGGCCTCGCTCGGCGAGATAGAGGCGGCCATGGGCGTGCTGACGCGCGCCATCCCGAAGGAGAATATAACGGTCCTCCATTGCAACACAGGCTATCCAACGCCATTTGAGGACGTGAACTTGAGGGCCATGCTGACGATCAGGGAGGCCTTTCAGGTGAGGGTAGGCTATTCAGACCATACGCCAGGCACTGAAGCCGCCATAGCCGCCGTGGCGCTTGGCGCGGAGGTCATAGAGAAGCACCTGACCCTCGACAGGTCGATGGAAGGACCTGATCACATGGCCTCCATCGAGCCAGGCGAGTTCGGCTCGATGGTGCGGGCCATAAGGAATATCGAGAAGGCGATGGGGAGCCCGGTGAAGGGCCCTACACCTTCAGAGAAGGAGAACATCAACGCCGCGCGCAAGGGCATAGTCGCCTCCAGGCGGATAAGCGCCGGCGAGATATTTTCCGAGGCCAATCTCGCCGTTAAAAGGCCGCAAACGGGCTTAAGCCCGATGCTATGGGACCTCGTGGTGGGCAAACGCGCCAACAGGGGCTTTGAAAAGGACGAGCCGGTGGAGCTTCCGGGACTGGTGAGAAGATGAGGAAGATAGCAGTCATCACTGGGACCAGGGCCGATTATGGACTCCTTTACTGGATGATCAGGGGAATACAGGAGGATGACGACCTTGAGCTTCAGCTCATAGTAACGGGTATGCACCTGTCCCCGGAGTTCGGCCTTACGGTAAGGGAAATAGAGGGCGACGGCTTCCCGGTGGCCGAGAGGGTAGAGATGCTGCTCTCCTCTGACACCGAATATGCCATCTCAGCTTCAATGGCAATTGGCATGGCGGGCTTCGCGAAGGCGTACGACAGGCTCAGGCCTGACATAATAGTCATCCTTGGCGACAGGTTCGAATCGCTTTCGGCGGCAGCGGCTGCCGTGCCCTTCAGGATACCTGTAGCCCACATACACGGCGGAGAGTCGACAGAGGGGGCGATGGACGAGCAGATCCGCCACGCCATAACAAAGCTGAGCCATGTCCACTTTACATCGACGGAGAAGTACAGGATGAGGGTAGTACAGATGGGAGAGGCCGGCAACAGGGTCTTTAATTTTGGCGCTCCCGGTCTCGAAAATATCCGGAGGCTCCGCCTGCTCGATAAGGACGAGCTCGCCTCCGATCTCGGCCTTCCCGCAAACAGGCGACTGGGCATCGTCACCTTCCACCCTGCAACCCTTGACCCTCACTCAGCTGGTAAGCAGGTAAGCGAACTGCTAAGCGCCCTTATACGGTTCGACTCGGTATTCTGGGTCCTGACCATGCCTAACGCTGACACCGGCGGAAGGGTAATAATGGACATGTTCCGCGAGTTCGAGGCCGAAAACCCTGGCTTTGCCAGATGCTTCAGCTCGCTTGGGCGGCTTAAATACCTCTCTGCCATGAGGCACGCCTCCGTGATGGCCGGCAATTCCTCAAGCGCTCTCATAGAGGCGCCGAGCTTTGAGCTTCCGGCGGTCAATATCGGCGACAGGCAGGCCGGGAGGATAAGGGGGGCTAACGTGATAGAGGCGGAGCCATCGGCGCCCTCTATCAGCGGCGCCATAGAGAGGGCGCTCTCGACCGGCTTCAGGCTCTCGCTCAAGGGCTCCCTCAACCCTTACGGGGCCGGTGAGGCGAGCGAAAAGATCCTTGAAGTCCTCAAGGGCGTTCCCCTGGAGGGGCTTGTGAGGAAGAGCTTCAACGATATCTCCCAGCAGTGGAGCGCGGTGTAGAAAAGGGGTTTTAAGACCATGAAAAAAACAAGGCTCAAGTCCCTTCTCGCCGGCCCTGGCGAGACGGTAAAGCAGGCCATGCAGAGGATGACCGAGGCTGGCGAGAAGATAATCTTCGTCGTGGACAGGGCAGGCGCGCTCCTCGGCACGGTAACGGACGGGGACATCAGAAGGAGCATCATAAACGGCCTGGACATCTCGGCCCCTGTAAGCGGGGTGATGAAAGCGGCTTTCATCTCAATAGACGACGGCACACCATGCCTCAGGAAGAAGGCAAAGGAGCTGATGAAGAAGCACTTCATCGAATATGTTCCCGTGCTCGACGGCAAGCGCAGGGTGGTGGATATGGTCTCCTGGATAGAGTTCTTCAACGGCAACGGGAACGGAAACGGAAATGGGTGCGATAGGCAGGACACCCCAATAGTAATAATGGCCGGGGGCAAGGGCACGAGGCTCGACCCTTTCACCAGGATACTGCCAAAGCCACTCATCCCGCTTGGCGACAAGCCCATAATAGAGCACATCATGGACAGGTTCCACGAGAAGGGCTTCTACAGGTTCATGCTCGTCCTCAACTACAAGAAGGAGATGATAAGGATGTACTTCGGGGAGAACAGGCATCCTTATGAAATAGACTTCATAGACGAAGACGAGTTCTGCGGCACCGCCGGCGGATTGCACCTGTTGAGGGACAGGCTCCAGGGCACGTTCATAGTCACCAACTGCGACACCATACTTGAGGCCGACTACAGGGAGTTTTTCAGATGGCACAGGGACAAATGCAACCTCATGACCATAATCGGCTCCCACAGGGAGGTCGTCATACCGTACGGCGTCCTGCAGATGAGCAAAGGCTTGTTCGTGGACATACGGGAGAAGCCGAAGTTCGACCTTTTCATCAACACAGGCACCTACGTGGTGGAACCGGAGATACTGGGGCTTCTCAAGGGCGGCGCGTTCATCAATATGGACGAGCTTATCTCTTTGGCGAAGGACAGGTATTCTGACAGGGTAAGCGTTTTTCCCCACTGGGGAGGATGGTTCGACATAGGGCAGTGGGACGAGTACAGGCTAAGCGTTAAGCACCTCGAAGGCAGGGAGGGCGATGTATAAGGGGCTTTTCTCATGCGAGGGGAAGGTCGCGCTCATAACTGGCGGTAACGGCCTCATAGGAAGAGAGCTGGCGAGGGGGCTCGCCGAGCACGGGGCCAGGGTGGTTGTCGGCGACCTCGAAAGGCGCAGGCAAAGCGCTGCCGGGTTCGTAAGACTCGACATAGGCTCCGAGCGCTCGGTCGCCTCGGCGCTTGCCAGGGTGGCCGGGAAGTACGGCGCGGTCGATATCCTCGTGAACTGCGCCTACCCGAGGACGCGGGATTGGGGCGCGAAGTTAGAGGATATCCCCTTCTCATCGTGGAAGGAGAACGTTAATGACCATCTTGGCGGATATTTCCTCACATGCAGGCTGGCGGCAGAGCTCATGCGCAGGCGCGGCGGGGGCAGCATCATAAACCTGGGCTCCATATACGGGGTCGCGGCCCCGGATTTCTCGATATACGAGGGCACAGGGATGACCATGCCGGCCGCGTACTCCGCGATAAAGGCAGGGCTCTTAGGGCTCACAAGGTACATGGCTTCGTACTATGGCAGTTTTAACGTCAGGGCGAACTGCGTCTCCCCGGGCGGCGTCTTGGACGGCCAGCCCCGGAGGTTCGTAAAAAAATACTGCTCCAAGGTGCCGCAGGGCAGGATGGCCTCGCCGGGAGATATCGTAGGGGCGGTGGTATTCCTGGCCTCAGAAGCATCGTCATACGTGACGGGGCAGAACATAGTGGTCGACGGAGGGTTTACGATCTGATGCTCAACGCGCTCGTGGTCGGATACGGCTCAGCCGGCAAGAGGCACCTGCGAAACCTGCTCAGGCTGGAGTGCATAGGAGGGGTGGCGGTCTGCACCGGCATGCCAGGCGCTGAGAGCGACCCGAGGGTGAGGTTCATAAGCTCGCTTGGTGAGGCGGAATCCAGGGGTTCGATTGAAAATGGGTTTGACTTCGCCATCGTCGCCAATGAGACGGGCAGGCACATGGAGACCGCGATAGAGCTTGCTGGAAGGGGCATCGATCTCCTGATAGAGAAGCCGCTGTCTAATAGCCTCGATGGGGTCGAAGTCCTCGAGGACGCGGTCAGGCAGAGGGGGCTTAAGGTGGGAGTCGCGTACAACTTCAGATTTCTGGGAGCGCTCGGCAGGGTAAAGGAGGAGCTTCGAAAGAAGACTATCGGCGAGGCGCTCTTCGCGAGGATAGAGGCCGGCCAGTACCTCCCTGCGTGGAGACCGGGACGAGACTACAGGCGCTCCTACAGCGCGAGCAGGGCAAGGGGCGGAGGGGTGACGCTGGATCTCTCCCATGAGATCGATTACATGCGCTATCTCTTCGGGGAGCCGGTCGAGTGGAAGGTCATCAGGTCAAAGGCTGGCTCCCTCGACATTGACTCCGAGGACGTCTTCGAGGGCGTTTACAGGTTCACGAACGGCTTTGTCTGCAGCGTCCATCTCGACTACCTCCGCAGCGAGAAGAGGAGGATGATAAGCATAACAGGGAGTAACGGAGCGATCGAGTGCGACCTGGCTGGCGCGCGTCTGAGAGCTGTGAGGGAGGGCCGGAGCGAGGATATGGGCACGCCGGCGATCTTTGACCTTGAGCAGTCCTACATGGACGAGCTCGTCCATTTCATCGGTTCCGTTGACAACGGCAGGAACCCAGGGCCGGGCCTCGAGGACGGCATAGCCGCGCTCAGGCTCATTGAGGACTCTCATGTACATGGCTAAAAAGGTGCTTTGCGTAATACCGGCCAGGAGCGGCTCGAAGGGGCTTCCGGGGAAGAATATAAAAGAGCTTATGGGCAAGCCCCTGCTGGCCTACTCGATAGAGCACGCGAAGGCCTCGAAGTACATAGACAGGATCGTCGTCTCTACAGACGGCCTGGAGATAGCCGGGGTGGCCTTGAGGCACGGGGCCGAGGTGCCTTTCTTGCGCCCCAATGAACTCGCCGGAGACCAGAGCAGCACGATAGACGCGCTACTTCATGCGGTAGAAGAGGTCGAGGGGAGCGGATACGGCTTTGACTACCTGGTGCTACTGCACGTTACGACACCGCTCCGAAGCGCTGAGGACGTGGACGCCTGCATAGAGCTCCTCGCCGGGACCAACGCCGAGAGCGTTTTCTCAGTGACCGAGGCGCACAGGAACCCCTACTTCAACATGGTCGAGGTAAGTGACGGGAGGGTCAGCCTGGTAAAACCCGGTAACTTCGTCTCAAGGCAGACTGCTCCGCGGGTATTCGACATGAACTCTTCCATATACGTCTGGAAGAAGGACGCGCTCAAGGAGAAGAAGGCCGTGATCCTTGACAAGACCGCCATCTACATGATGCCGAGGGAGAGGTCTATAGACATCGACGACGGACTGGACTTCAGGATCGCCGAGATGATCCTCAAGGAGGGCGCGGAGGTTGCCTAAGATAGTAAGGATTATACCGAGGCTTGACATAAAAGGGCCGAACCTGGTCAAGGGGATACACCTTGAAGGATTAAGGGTGCTTGGCAGGCCGGAGTCCTTCGCGAGGCATTATTACGAGAACGGGGCTGATGAGATCATATACATCGACGTTGTGGCGAGCCTGTATGAGAGGAACAGCCTTAAGGATATTATCTCCAGGACCGCCAGAGAGGCATTCATACCGATCACGGTCGGCGGCGGTCTGAGGACTTTGAGCGACATCAGGGAAGCTCTGAGAGCTGGCGCGGACAAGGTATCGCTTAATACGGCTGCCATAAGAAACCCGCTCATAGTAAGGGAAGCGGCGAGGATGTTCGGCTCTTCGACAATAGTGTTGTCGATCGAAGCTATAAGGCATTCAGACGGGCGCTACTTCGCCTATACCGATAATGGCAGGGAGTTTTCCGGACAGGAGGCGCTGGCCTGGGCCAGGAGGGCGGAAGAGCTTGGCGCGGGAGAGATACTGTTGACCTCGATCGATAGAGAGGGCACGGGGGCAGGGTTCGACATTGAGCTTACGCGTTTGATCTCGGAGGCTGTTTCTATACCTGTGGTCGCCTGCGGAGGCGCCGGCGGCCCCTGCGATATAGCCGATGTAATAACCGAAGGGAAAGCTGACGCGGTGGCGATAGCGTCGGTCCTGCACTACGAATATATAGATAACGCGAATATGAGGGAACCGGCAGGCGTTGAGGGCAATACAGAGTTCCTTAAGAGCAATAAGGGGTTTTCGAAAATAAAGCATTCCGGTCTCATGGAGATAAAAGGGCTTCTTGCTTCGAAGGGGATAGAATGCAGGATATGACCGCATCAATCAACAGGCCAAAGGTCGCGATAGTCGATTTCGGGCTCGGGAACCTCTTCAGCGTAAAGCTGGCATGCGAGACGGCTGGATTGGACCATGAAATAACCAACGACCGACGCGTCATAGAGAGATCTGACGCGATGATATTGCCGGGTGTGGGCGCCTTTGGCGAGGCTATGGCAACACTTGAAAGCCACGGCCTCGTGACTTGCATAATGGATTTTATAGCCAGCGGAAGGGCGTTTTTAGGCATCTGCCTCGGCATGCAGCTTTTGATGAGCGAAAGCGAGGAGTTCGGCAGGCATAAGGGTATCGGGTTTATAGACGGCCGGGTAGTCAGGTTTAACAACTTGAACGGAGAGGAGCTGGTAAAGGTGCCGCAGATCGGGTGGAACAGGATCTTTAGCGAAGGACAAAGGTGGGAAGAGACACATTTGAACGGCATACCCGATGGGGCATACATGTACTTTGTCCACTCCTATTACGCGATACCGTCCGACCCTCGCAACGTCCTGTCAGTTACTGATTACGGAGGGCGGCGGTATTGCTCTGGCGTCTCAAAGGACAACGTGACCGCGTTTCAGTTTCATCCGGAAAAGAGCGGGGTCCAGGGGATCAAGATATATACCAACTGGGCATTGAACATAAAGAGGCAAATGGAAGCGATATGAGATTGGAAGCAAGATACGGACTCCCTTCAGAGGTGAAGTTCTGCAATAGGTGTGTCATCTCCAACCAGAGGCCTGCCTCGAGCATCGAGTTCAGGCATACTCCGGATAAAAAGCACAGGACCATGCACTTCGATGACGAGGGCATCTGCGACGCCTGCAGGGTAGCCGAGGTGAAGGAACAGACCGATTGGCAGAGCAGGGAAGAGGAATTGTTGAGGCTCCTGGACAGGCACAGGAAGACCGATGGGAGGTATGATTGCATCGTGCCCGGCAGCGGAGGCAAGGACAGCGTCTATGCCGCGCATGTGCTGAAGTATAAATACGGCATGAACCCCCTTACGGTTACCTGGCCCCCGATACTCTACACGGATTACGGTCACAGCAACTTCAAGAACTGGATAGAGGTCGGGGGCTTTGACAACCTGACCTTCAAGCAAAACGGCAAGGTCATGCGCTTACTTACAAGGCTCTCTATCGAGAATCTGCTGCATCCTTTTCAGACATTTATTCTCGGGCAGAAGAACCTGGCGCCGAAGCTCGCCGCCCTCTATAGGATCCCGCTTGTCATCTATGGCGAGAATGAGGCTGAATACGGGAACCCTATAGCGGACAACTCGAACTCTATTCGTGACAAGTCCTATTACACCATGAAAAACCTTGGAGAAGTCTGCCTGGGCGGGGTCCCCATGCCCAGGCTTGTAGATGATTACGGCCTCAGGCTATCAGAGCTGATGGCGTTCATGCCTGTTGAGGCCGCGGAGATAGAGAAGGTCAATTTAGAGGTCCATTATCTTGGATACTACCTCAAGTGGGTGCCGCAGGAGTGCTACTACTATGCCGTTGAGCATACGAACTTCCAGGCGAGGCCTTTCAGGACACAGGGCACATACAGCAAATACAACAGTATCGACGATAAAATCGACGACCTCCATTATTATACCACCTATATTAAATTCGGCATCGGCAGGGCAACATACGATGCCTCGCAGGAAATAAGGAACCGGCATCTGACACGCGATGAAGGGGTCGCGCTGGTTAAAAGGTTCGACGGGGAATTCCCGGACAGGTATTTCAAGGAAGTCATGGACTATATCGGGATGAAGCCTGAGAGGTTTTTAGAGCTGTGCGACACTTTCAGGTCGCCTCATCTCTGGAAAAAGACCGGAGGCGAATGGCGCCTGAGGCACACGGTCTGGGGCGGGGGCACGGACGATTATGACGAAAAGGGGTCTTATGAAAAACGTGGTCATACAGGCTGACTCGAACTTCCACAACATAGCGGGCGCTCAAACGCCGGGCGACGGCGCATACGCGGAGTACCGCAGGAAGTGGAGGGAGTGGCCGGAGCGGTTTTTCGTTGGGGACTTTCCGCTATTCATAGACGTCGAGGTCTCAAGCGGCTGCAACCTCAAATGCCCGTTCTGCGCTCATACGCACAAAAGGGGCGCGGTCGCGGCGGGGCTCATGGACCGAGTGGTCTTCGGGAGGATAATCGACGAGGGCGCGGAGAACGGGCTCTACGGGGTAAAGTTCAACATAAGGGGAGAGCCGCTAACGCACACGGAGGTAGCCGGGTTCGCGGCTTACGCCAAGCGCAAGGGCATGAGGGACGTATACTTCAACACGAACGCGATGCTTTTGACCGAAGAGGTCTCGCGCGCCCTCATAGACGCCGGCCTTGACAGGATCTCGGTATCTTTCGAGGGCTACAGCAAGGATGTTTACGAGAGTTACAGGGTCGGCGCCGAGTTCGACACGGTAGTGAGGAACGTAGAGGCCCTCCAGGGACTTAAAAAGAGGCTCAACGTCTCGCACCCGAAGGTAAGGGTGCAGACCGTGCTCTTGCCCGAGCTTGAGGGGCAGGTCGACGGCTACAGGGCCTTTTGGGAAGGAAGGGCGGACGAGGTCGCGTTCATCGACTACCAGGAGATGGGATTTAAGAGGAAGGGAGTGGAGTACCCATGGGCGTGCCCTCAGCTCTGGCAGAGGATGGCCGTATTCTGGGACGGCACCATACTGCCGTGCAACCACGACTTCGAGGCGCTGAACTCGCTCGGCAATGTGAACTCCACGTCCATAAGGCGGGCATGGCATTCCCCGGAGCTTAACAGGATGAGGGAGGCGCACAGGGCCGGGCTCGCCCACAGGATAGCCGCCTGCGACGGGTGCTACCTGAGGGACAGCGAGACCATCAAATTAAAGACTTTGGAGAAGGCAAGATGATAGTGGCCATCCTGATCGGGAGGAAGGGCAGCAAGGGGCTGCCGGATAAAAACGTCTACCCCATCCTCGGCAGGCCGTCCGCATATTATCCCATGATGGCCGCGAAGGGCTGCAAGCAAATAGACCGGCTGTACATCTCAACGGATGACGAGCTCCTGATGGAGCTTGGGGTCAAATGCGGCGCTGAGATAATACAAAGGCCGCAGGAGCTCTGCACCGACCAGGCCCTTGGCGAGCACGTATTTGTCCATGCCTATAACCACGTAAAGGCCGCTGCCGGCGGGGTTGAGATAGCGGTCCTTCTTATGTGCAACGCCGTGACCGTCTCGCCTAAGATACTCTCCGAGGGCATAACGGCCCTGAGGGAAAACCCCGAGCTCGACTCAGCTGTGACGGTATCGAGGTACAACATGTGGAGTCCCTTGAGGGCCCGGAAGGTCGGCCCCGACGGGCTGCTGCACCCCTTTGTGCCGTTCGAGCTCTTCGGGGACCCGGCCAAGCTCAACTGCGACAGGGACTCGCAGGGTGACGTCTGGTTCGCGGACATGGGCGCTTCAATAGTGCGTGGCAGGTGCCTGGAGCGCCTGGACGAGGGGCTCCTGCCGCAGAAGTGGATGGGAAGGAAGATATACCCTCTCAGGCAGTGGGGAGGGCTCGATGTCGATTTCGAGTGGCAGATACCCCAGGCCGAGTTCTGGCTCAGGAAGAACTGGTCCGGTTTATAGGGCGGGAAAGGAGTCTGCGTGCCGCGACTTAAAAAACACCTTGAGCGCTTATACAGGGTGAACCTCGATCATAGGTCGAGGAGGGGATATATGCGCCTGGATATGAACGAGGGCCTGCCCGGGCTTCCGGAGGGTGTCGTGAAGGAGGCGCTTTGCGGGATGGACGGTGAGTTCCTCTCATCATATCCGGAGTACGGGGAGTTCATCGGCAAGATCTCCTGTCATAACGGCATCGCGCCAGAGAATATCTGCCTGTCGAACGGCTCTGACGCGGCGATAAAGTACATATTCGACGCGTTCGTCTCGTCAGGCGACCGAGTCCTTCTGACAGACCCGTCATTCGCGATGTATAAGGTCTACTGCGAAATGACAGGAGCCGAGACGGTTACCGCAGAGTACGCCGGTTTCAGCTTTCCCATAGAGAATTTCATGGAGAAGCTCTCAGAAGGGGTCAGCATGGCGGTGGTCGTCAACCCGAATAACCCTTCGGGTTCCGTGATCGGAGAGGGCGACCTCGACATGATAATCGCTCTGGCCGAGAAGAACGACACGCTCCTGGTGATAGACGAGGCGTACTTTTACTTCCACCCGGAAACGGCGATCTCAAAGGCGGCTGTCAGCAAGAACGTTATCGTGCTGAGGACCTTCTCAAAGCTTTGCTCCATGGCGGCCCTGAGGCTCGGATATGCCGCTGCCTGCCCTGAGATAATAGATGGGCTCAGGCGGGTGAGGCCCACCTTTGACGTCAACGCCGTTGCCGTGAGGCTCGCGGATCGCATACTGGACGAGCCGGGTCTGATACCAGGGCTTGTGCGCTCGGCGGAGCTGGGCAAAGAGTATCTCCTCGAACGGCTCTCTTCGAAGGGGATAGAGTGCAGGGGAGGGCGCGCCAACTTCGTACTTATAAGGTGTCCCGGCATGGTCGGGCCACTCATGAAGGCCCTCGAAGAGAGAAAGATACTGGTCGGAGGCGGCTTCAAACAGCCATTCCTCCGGGATTATATAAGGGTGACGGTCGGGGACGCCGGGCTCATGGAGACGTTCTGCCGCGAGTTCCTCGAAGTCTGGGAGGCGGCCTCAGCTCCGTTCTGTAAAAAGGCGGTATGCGAATGAAAGACATTTTTCTGGAGGCCGCAGGCATATACCTCAGGCCGCCACGGGAGGAGGACCTCGAAGGGGACTGGTACGGCTGGCTTAACGACATGGCCGTCACCAGGTTCCAGAACAAGGGCATCTTCCCCAATACGAGGGAGAAGCAGAGGGAGTACTACAACTTTGTCATGGGCAGCAAGAACGACGTGGTATTCGCCATCGTCGAGAAGGAAGGCGACAGGCACATAGGCTCGGTGGGCCTCCACAAAATAGACTGGGTCCACAGGAGCGCGGAGCTGGGCATAGTCATAGGCGAGCGTGGCTCCTGGGGCAAGGGCTATGGCAAGGCCGCATGGGGCCTTATAACCGGGTACGGGTTCAATGTCCTCAACCTGCACCGGATCTACGCCATAGTGATGGAGGGCAACCTTGGCTCGGTCAGGTGCGCGGAGGAGAACGGGTTCAGGAAGGAAGGCGAGATAAGGGACTTCTTCTACAAGAACGGCGCGTATCACAGGGTCCTTTACTTCAACGCCATCAGGGAAGACTTCGAGAGAAAGGATGGCCGGAGGCCATAGAGGAATATGACGGAATTCGCCAAGCCATTGCGCATAGCGGAAGAGATCGTGATGGTCGACGGGCTGTGGAGGAGCGGGAAGGCCATCCTCGGGCCTGTGCTCGGGTGCTTTGAGAGGGTCGAGAGGCAGAGGCTGGAGCACGTCTATGAGTATCTGTGCACGATGCACATGAACGGGAAGATCGACACGGCAGCCGCCGTGACGCTCATGAGGATCTTCTCGGACCTGGCTGTCTACAACACCATGATCTCAAGGGAGGCAAACCTGAGGTTCTTCGACGAGACCGGCCTTTTCAACAACCCTGGTTCTCTTAAGTACATAGCGAGGCTTTTCCGCGACGACGGGGACGCGGTGATGGAGAGGATCAAGAGTGAAAGGCCGATACTTCAGCTGATGACCCACATGATCTTCCCCGGGGTGGACCTTGCCTTCAAGGCCTTCGGTAAAAGGCTCAAGGTCATAGAGATGGCTCGCCACCCGCTGTACATGATCGAGGGCTGGCATGGTTACATCGACAGATGCGGGAGCGACCCCCGCGAGTTCACGCTCTGGATAGAGCACGCCGGCAAGCGCATGCCATGGTTCGCGTCCGGGTGGGAAGAGCGGTTCATGAGTTTGGGAAAGGTAGACAGGGTAATCCATTCGATAAAGTGGTTCATGGACAGAAGCGATGAGGTCATGAACGCGCTCGGCCCGGCTGAAAGGGCGCAGGTGCTCGTTATCCCGTTCGAGAGGTTCGTCATAGACCCATATCCGTACCTGGTCGAGATCGAGTCCTTCCTCGGGACAAGGGCTACCCCGGCTGTCGAGAAGGCCCTCAGGAGGCAGAAATGCCCGAGGAAGCATATTTCAGAAGGCAGGGCTCACAGCAGGTGGGGCGGGAAACCGCCTCAAATGGACGACATCGATGACTACAGGAGGCGCGCACGGTTCGTAGGAGACAACGCCAGCGGCGAGGCCCTCGACGCGCTCGAAGAGATGTCGCTGAGATACGAGGAGAGATTCGGCCTCAAAAGGCAATCCCCGTGGAACCTGGTCAGGGGATCTTCCCTCGCTGAGGCCGCGCCAGTCCGCATGAATCTCGGGGGGTCAAAGGGTTAGGATGAGGGAAGAAGCCAAGGAAAAGACGCTGCTGGTCCTGCTCGAGAACGGGGCTGAATATGAGGAGTTCCGGAAGGCAGAGACAGGCTACGGCGGCTACAGGTTGGTAGTCTGCGCCCTGAACCCGTTCGCGGCGCATTACTGCGAGCAGGAGGGCATACCCTTCATCATGCCGGAGGAGTGTTTCACCGGCGACGATGCCGCATACCAGGAAGAGTCCGAGGCAAGGATAAAGAATCTTGTTGAACTGCTGAACAGGTACTGTTCGGAGAGGTCGGTAAAGGAGACGGGTTTCCCGCTGGAGATGGGAAATTATTTTTTCCTGCAGCTTTACGTCGTGATCGGCAGCCTGCATTTCAAATGCTATCTCGTAAGCAAGGTCGTGGAATGGGTGCGTCCCGATCTCATCGTCTCATTCGTGGCCGATGGACCGGGCGGCCTTTTTCTCGGCTTCAGGTCAAACCCGCTTGTGAATGCCTTTCACGGTCTCTTGCTCAACTCTCCATATAAGGACAGATGCATATTTATAAAGTACGCCATGCCCAGTAAGGACGGGGTAGGAACTGGGCTTGTGACAAGGGTTAGAAGCGCGGCCAGGGCCGCGCTTACGAAGGCCGCCCCTTTGCACAGGTATTATTATCTCAGGCGAAACGGGATAGACCCCTTCGCGGGGCTTCTGAGACTCAAGAAAAAAAGGGCGCTGGTCGTCGGCTCGCTATACAACTGGAAGCATGTGCTCGGCAGAGCGCCAGTAGCCGGGAACGTCCGGGTGAGCTGGCGAGGCGCCGAGGATATCCCCGGGAAAGGTGGCGGCCAGGACAGGGACATCTTCAGGGAATGGCTCGGCTGGGAGAACGAGTTCCTCGGCTTCGATCTTTCCCCGCTCTTGTCCGAGCAGATGAGGATGATCGAGGCTACCTTTGAAGAGCTGATGAGGTCGACCCAGCGAGAGCTCAGCGAGATGAAAAAGGTCGACATAGTCCTTTCATCCGCCTTCTCGTACCCGAGGCAGAACCATCTGGCGAGCGTGGCCAAGTTCCTGGGTAAGCCCGTTGTCCTCTACCAGCACGGCGAGATGAACCTTTACAGGGACGCCCTCTTTACCAGCGCAACCGAGTTGCTTTACTCCGACTATTATCTTTCTTTCGGGGAGGGTGTCAACGGCAAGTATTCGGGCTACGAGGGCACTCACAGATATTTCAAGAAGGCGGTGGCTGTGGGCTCAGCCTCTTTAGACAGGCTCAAGGGCCCCTGCGGCCCCGGGAGCTACATCCTTTACGCCACTGGCAAATACCTTCTCAACTCCCACCCGTTCATATTCACGACCGGGATAGACAGCAGGCTATACAGGGCTCAGAAGGCGATACTCTCCTACCTTGAAAGGCTTCTTGCGGAAAAGGGGCAGGAGGCCGTCTGGAAGCTCAACAACACGCCTGTCCACAGCGAGGTGCCGCTCAGGGCCCACGGGGTAAGGACGGTTCACTTCGAGAAGAGCTTCGTGGAGCTATTGAGGGACGCAAGGGCGGTTATACTCGACGCGCCAGCCACGACCTGCCTTGAGGTATGCGTCACCGAAAAGCCGCTATTTGTGCTCATGAACAGGAGCAGGTGGCTGCCAGAGGCCGAGAGCCTCATTAAGAGAAGGGCGGTGGTAGCCTATACGCCTGAGGAGCTGGTCGAGAAGATCGACCGTTACATCACGCAAGGCGCTTACGAGGCCGACCTCCGCGACAGGGAGTTCATCAAACGGTACGGGACCCACCTGGACGACGGCGGGTCTGCCGCGAGGTCGACGGAGTTCATAAGGTCGATATTGGAGGCGAGGTCGGCTGTCGAGGAGGCCGGTAGCGATTGCCTCGAAGGGAAGCTGGAGGCCGGGGCTGCCGCGCTCTGTGCCGGCAACCGGAGGAGACCTTGATAAGGGCAAGGTATTTCAGCAAATTCACCAACAACCTTATCGGCCTTATAAACGGGGGGGTAAGCGCTGTTATAGTGCCCAAGTCGCTCGGGCCAGCCGGTTACGGAGATTTCAACTTTCTCAGGGACAGCTTCGAGGGCATGGTCAACACGATAGACCTCAACTCATCCAACGCGCACTTCGTCTACACGTCGCGCTTGAGCGACAGCAGGAGGGTCAACCTCTTCCAATTCTACATAACAATGCTGGTTGGCGTGCTCCTCATCACGCTGGTGACCGCGCTGTACGTCACAGGTAAAACGGGGCTTTTCTGGCCAGGCCAGGAGACAGCCTACATCTACGCCGGGGCGGTCTTCTGCTATCTGAGCTATCTCGCCACGAACCTGACCAACCTCTCTGACAGCAAGGGGCTGACGGTAGTAACCGAGAGGTACAGGCGAGTCTTCTCGCTTGCCGCCATGGCGGTCCTCATCGCGCTCTTTCTCGTGAGCTGGCTCGACCTCAGGGCCTATTTCATCTACGTAATGGCCATGCAGGCCTTGATGACAGTTACCTTCGCGTTCATCCTAAGGAGAAGTGGGGCATTCGACTTCCGTCTGAGGAAGATGACACTGGATGAGTTGAAGGAGGTCTCAGGGCACTTTTACAGGTACTCGGCCCCGCTGGTGGTCGTCCTCTTCGTCGGCTTCGCCATTAATTACTTCGACAGGTGGTTCCTGCAGCTGATAGGCGGGTCGGTAACACAGGGTTATTACAGCCTGAGCCTAAGGCTGGCAACGGTGAGTATCCTTTTCACGAGCGCCATGACGCCTATATTCATGCAGACCGTGGCGAAGGCCCACGCCCAGGGCGAAAGCGCCAAGATAAGCGCGATATTCCGCAAAATAGGCGTCTTTTATTTTACCGCTGCCTTCATCTCCATCTTCTTCTCGTTCCATTCGAGGGAGGTCGTCGAGCTTATCGGCGGAGCCGCATACTCGGGCGCCGTCGTTCCAATGACCGTGATGATGCTGTATCCCATACACCAGACCTACGGACGTTTCTGCGGAGCGGTCCTGCTCTCGACTGAAAGGACTGACCTCTACAGGAACATAACCGTATTCACCTCGCTCGCCGGAGTGCCCTTGAGCTTCATACTGCTCGCGCCGGAGTCGTATTTCGGGTTAGACCTTGGCGCCACAGGCCTGGCCCTCAAGACAGTCGCCGTGCAGGCCTTGAGCGTTAACCTGATGCTCTTCGCGGCATGCAGGATAACGGGGCAGCCTTTTATGGCCTTCTTTTCGCGGCAGGCAGCGGTCATCGCGCTCCTCGCTCTGCTTGGCTTCGCGTCCTCGGCGGCCGGGGCGGCACTCTTCGGCGCCCCTGGCAAGGCAGGCTCGGCGTTGCGGCTATTATCCTCTGGGTCGGTCTATCTGCCCTTGGCCCTCCTCCTCTGCCTTGCGTTTCCGGGCTTGCTGGGAGTTTCGAGGGAGGAGCTGAACGAATATTTCACGGCTTTTCTTAGGTACATCGGGAAGAGGGGTTGATCGAGATGAGAAAGCTATATTCACTAAACGCGCCATATGACGGACTGGGCCAGCAATTCAGGCTCACACCGCTTGAGGAATGGGGTGCTAACTACAGCGCCTTCGTTACCGGGATAGATTCCCGCGAGGACTACGAAAGGTTATTCAGCGGGTATGACGAAGGGAAGTACCACCGCGCCCTCCTCCATAGCCTGTACGGGCAGAGCAGTAAGATACTCGTGCTCGGGGCAGGCAACGGCTTAAGCGATTATGACTTCTACACGGCTTATCCTGATAAGGAGATAAGCCTGAGCGATATCTCCGACGGGGTCCTGAGGAAGATAAGCCCATTTTACGGGTTCAGGGCCATGAAGATAGATTCAAGGAATATAACGCTTCCAGACGGATCGCATGACCTCGTATATACGCTTGCCTCCGAGTACTTCTTCAGCGACAGCGATTACCTCAGGATGCTCTCCGAGGCGGCCAGGGTCTTGAAGCCCGGTGGCCATCTGCTGGTCTCCACGGTCTGCCTTGAGGAGCCCAGGAAGGCAACGCTCAAGGGCTCGGTCCTTGGCGTCATCTCCGAGAGGCCGCTACTGTGGGTGCTCGTGAATAAGTTAAGGGGTATAAACCTGAAATGGACCGGATATATACGTTCCCTCGACGACCATGCGGGGGTCTTAAGTCGCGTAGATGGGCTTAAGCTTGAAAGGGTGGAGCTGGATTACGGCTCTACCGGAGGGAAGCTCAAGTCAACGGCGTTCCTGCTGAGGAAGAGATATGGCTCGTAGAAAATCGGTCGCGGCCATAGTGCCGATGAAGGGGCACAGCGAGAGGGTGCCGTCAAAGAATGTGAGGGAGTTTTCCGGAAAGCCGCTGCTGTTCTGGGTCCTGAACGAGCTTGAAAGCGTCAAAGAGTTGAGCGGGATATATGTCGATACCGACAGCCCGGTTATAAAAGGGCTCGTGAGGGAGCACTTCGGCTCGGTCGAGATCATAGACAGGCCGCGGCGCATATGCGGTGACACGGTACCGATGAACAGCATAATAGCGCACGACATCTCAATCATAGAGGCGGATGTCTTCCTGCAGACGCATGTCACGAACCCGCTCGTAATGGCCGGCACCTTCAGCCGGGCGATCAAGGCCTATTTCGAGGCCGTGCGCGGGGAATATGATTCGCTCTTTTCGGTTGACATGCTTCGTTCGAGGCTCTACGACAGCTGGGCCAGGCCTCTGAACCACGATCCTGCTAACCTCATAAGGACGCAGGACCTCGAACCATTGTACGTAGAGAACTCCAATTTTTATATCTTCTCGAGAGAGGCCTTTGAAAGTACCTCTTCGAGGATAGGCCGGAGGCCTTACATGTACGTCGTGCCCAAGCTCGAGTCCATGGACATAGACGACGAGGACGATTTCAGGCTCGCCGAGAGTCTCTTCAGGCAGTCCGGCGGTGGCCGCCATGGCTAGCCCGCTCTTCAAAAGGTGCAGGGCCGACGGCGTGCCGGCCTTCAGGCTCAACGGTGTGCACCGTGAATACCGGGCCATCCTTATCGAGCGCATACGGAGCGGTAGTATTGCCCTCGACCAGGCTGGGCCGTGCCTTTGCGGCACCCTGAGATTCATGTCTGTCTCCGAGAAGGACAGGTTCGGGCTACCGTTCGCGAACAGGATATGCGTTGACTGCGGGCTTTTATCCGTCAACCCGAAGATCTCGGCAGGGTCGCTCCCCGCTTATTACGCGGATGTATATCATCCCCTCATATGCGGTGTGAGGCCCGGCGTGGTCATCGAGGACCTCGTGAACGAGGACCAGGGGTCGAGGATATTCTCTTTCATGGAGGGGCTCATCGTCCGGGGCCGGGCAAAGGTATGCGACGTCGGGGCAGCGAGCGGCTCCACTCTCCTCGGGTTCAGTGAGATAGCGCGCCTCAGAGGCATCAGCGCGGAGCTTTTCGCCTGCGAGTACGAGGAGAACTATCTCAGCCATGCCAGGCATAACGGGATAAACGCCGTAAGGGGAGGGGTTGAGTCGCTGGCTCAGTTCGGGACCAGGTTCGACATAATGATATTAAGCCATGTCTTTGAGCACTTCTACAATCCGCTTGAGGAACTCGGGCGCATCAGGGGGCTTCTTGCCGAAGGCGGGCTGCTTTACATAGAGCTCCCTGGCGTGATGGATATCTCCGGCTACGGCAACGACATACTCCAGTACCTCGTGCACGCGCATAACTACAACTTCAACCTTGACTCCTTAAGCGGCGTGCTCGCTATGGAGGGTTTTACGCTCGTAAAGGGGGACGAGACGGTACGGGCGGTCTTCAGGATGGGCGGGCGCGCCTCGCGCGCTCTCGCCAGGGACAATCACCGCAGGATAATAGAGTACCTTAACTACGCGGAGCAAAAGAGGGTGAGCCCTTCGGGGGTGAGGAGGCTCAAGCGCCTCGCCTGGGAATCATACTACAGGGCCGGGGCGCTTCTGTCGCCTTTCCCGGCAGCGAGGCAGGTTTGAAAATAATATGGACCGCATAGAGATAATAGAGCCGTCTTTGCTTGAGGACCGCTGGCGGCTCGGCCTGATCGACCGCTGGAAGCGGCTACTCGGCATTGAGGTAGGCTGGCATTACGATCTGGACATAATATGGATACTCAGATACCTGGAAGGGATCGGCCTAAAAAGGGGCTCGCTGGTCCTCGATGCCGGAGCTGGCAATGGGTTACTGCAGTTCATACTGGCCTCTCTCGGCTACAACGTGCTGAGCGTCGATTTCGCCGAGAGGGAGGCGCCGTTGGCCGCCTCCAGGATATTCAGGATAGAGCGCCGCGATGGCGCAAGGTCCACGACCGACAACCCGTATGCTGGCTTCATCAGGCACAGGCGGGCAGGCGGGATGAGCGCTGGGAGGGCCTTGAAAGGGCTCAGTAGCCCGGGCAGGGCGCTTGGGGCCGTATCGAAGGCCGTCTGGAGTAGAGTGGACCCCGCACTCCTGCGCGAGGTCTTTTCAAGGAAGAGGAGGTCCTACGGCAGCTTGACCTATGTGAAGAGCGATTTTACCGATATGCGTGAGTTTGAGGACGCCTCGATAGACTGCATCGTATCGGTTTCCGCCATTGAGCACAACCGCGTATCTGACATGAAGAAGTCAGTGGACGAGTTCACAAGAATATTGAAGCCCGGCTCGGCCATGCTCGTCACCACGAGCGCGGCCAGGCAGGACTGGTACTTCAAGGCCTGCGAGGGCTGGTGCCTGAGCTACCGGACGCTTAGCGAGGTATTTTCGATAGGCTGCTGCCTTTCCAACTTCGAGCGTTATGACGAGATATTTGAGAGCATAAGGGGCTCGCAAGTGTTAAGGCGCAGGGTATCGAGGCTTTATTCCACCAACGGCGACAACGGGCTGCCATGGGGCGTTTACGACCCCAAGTACCAACCCGTTGGCGTTCTCAAGAGGGCACGCTGATGGCTTACAGGCTTGAGATATACGGCGGCCGCGGGGCCGGGCAGGTAGAGGTGGACTGCCTCGGCCATCGCTTCAGGAAACCAGGGCCGGAAGAGCTGAAGGAATATATCGAGTTCTTCTCCGGCATCGTCGGGAAGAACCACCGGAGGCTCAAGTTCGTCGTCTCGGATACTCTTACGAGAGTAGAGGGAAGGACGTATTTCTTCGACAGGCTCTCCAGGTATCTCCAACTGCTCGAAATCGTGGAATCAGAGGAGAGGACGGTCGTAATAACGAACCTTGACAGGACGCTCCTCAAGGCACTTTCAAGGCAACTCCGTGAAAGGGGCGTTCCGCACAGGTCGTTTGGGCCTGGCGCGGCGAGCGAGGCTCAAAGGCTTCTGAGGTTCCCGCTCAGGGTCATATTCATGCTCTTTGGCGACATCGCCTCCATACTCATATCCGCCCTCTTCCAGGCAAGGCTTAAAGATGCCTGGTATCACAGCCTTATCCTGAGTTTTTACGACTACAGGTGCAGCCGGGACGGCTCCTACGTGGACGCCTATTTCCAGCCGCTGATAGAACATCTCATAAGGCAGGGCAGGAGCGTTGCCGTCCTCAGCACGCCAATAACGGCCGGCAGCCCAAAGAGGCTCCTGAAATACATGCGCGGCGTCCGGAAAGCCCTGAGAGAATTCGAGGGCCTTGCCAAGCCCTGCGAGGTCGTCTTCTACTACCGTCTCCTGAGGCCCGCTGGAGTGCTGATGGCTTATATGAGGGGGCTCTCGGGCCTCATAAGGCTTAGGGAGAAGGTTCATTACAGTGGGCGGGACATAACATTTCTCCTAAGCCTGTCGCTCTTCGAGGACTACCTTTCGTGCCAGTGGGCCTACGCCTGGAAGCAGTACTATCTTTTCAGGCGGCTTTTCAGGGCTTACGGCTTTGACAATGTCATCTACCCTTACGAGAACCATCCCTGGGAGAAGCTCCTTGTGACGGCCAGGAACGTGTCCGGGTCGAAGGCGAGGATAACGGCCTTCCAGCATACGAGCATATCTTTTAAGCTCCTGCAGTACTTTCCCGGCAGCCATGAAAGGTATTTACCTTTCTATCCTGACAGGATACTCGCCGCCGGAGATATACTCAGGGACGTAATGAACGAGGTGGGCTCTTACAGGGAAGGGCTTGTCCAGTCCGGCTGCGCTCTCAGGCACGATTACCTGTTCGGGGGCCGGAACGCCAAAATCAAAAAGGGGCCAACGTGGAAGATAGCGTACGCCTTCTCCTTCGACACGAAGGTCTATCCAGGCGTCATTGAGAGGCTCGCGGAGGCGCTAGGGGGGACCAGATACACGGTCTATCTGAAGATCCATCCGCTTGTGCCGGAGCAGGACGTGATAAGAACGGAACTTCCGGCCAACCTGGTGCCTGCCAAGAACATGAGATGGGAGGAGCTTTTCAGGGAGATAGACATACTCCTCTATGACGACAACTCCCTGGGGATAGAGGCGTTGAAGTACGGGGTAGAGGTGGCCTACTTCGGCCTGGCAGACGGGATATACAATTGCGACCGGCTGTTCAAATATGAAAGGGGCAAGACGGTAATAAACTCGGTAGAAGAGCTAAGGTCATTTGTAAGGGATTATTACGCCAGAGCGGGATGGTCCGAAGATCGGGACGAGTACTCGATGCGATACCTGCATAGCTACTTTCTGCCTATTACAGAGGAAAGGTTGGAGAAGTTCGCTTGAAATAGTAACAGTCAACCAGGGAAGCTTTCTCCAGTTGAACCACCGGCTGTCTGCAATTCCTCCTCGCGCCGTTTCCTGTCCTGAACCTCTCTTTCCGATACAACGCCGTTTCCCTGACACAAGGTTTAGAGATTTTCATATGAATGTAACGAAGGACAAAAGGCCAGGCCTCAAAGAGAGGCTCGCCTCAGGCGAGGTCGTCCTTGGCTCGTGGATAACGCTGGGGCACCCGGCCGTGGCAGAAATACTGGCCTCTGCCGGTTTTGACTGGCTCGCGGTGGATATGGAGCATTCCGCCATCACCATGCACCAGGCGCAGCAGCTTATCCAGGTAATCGAGTTAAGCGGGACGGTCCCACTCGTCAGAATAAGCGAGAATAATGAGTGCCTCATAAAGAGGGCCATGGACGCTGGCGCGCACGGGGTCATAGTGCCGATGGTCAACTCCGGGGAGGATGCCGCGAGGGCGGTAAGGGCGGTGCATTATCCGCCCTCAGGTACAAGGGGCGTCGGGCTTGCGCGGGCCCAGGGCTACGGGTTCGCCTTCAAGGAGTACAGGGAATGGCTCGCTGCGAATTCCATCGTGGTGGCGCAGATAGAGCACATAGACGCGGTTGAGAACCTCGAGGAGATCCTCTCAACCGATGGGGTCGACGCTTTCATCGTGGGGCCGTATGACCTTTCGGGCTCGCTCGGCAGGCCAGGCGAGTTCGACCACCCTGACGTCTTAAGCGCGCTTCAAAAGGTAAGGGAGACCGCGACGCGTATGGGGAGCGTGGCCGGGTTCCATGTCATACCACCTGATTGGACGGAGGTCGAAAGGAAGATAGCGGAAGGCTATAGGTTCATAGGTTTCAGTCTTGACACGCTTTTCCTCGGCACTACAAGCCGGGAGGGTCTCAAAAAGATAAGAGGGGACGGACAAAGATGATGATGAAGAAGGTGCTTATATCAACGACGTCATTCGGAAAGCACGACTATACGCCCGTAGATCTCCTTACACAGTCCGGCTTCGAGCCTGTCATGAACCCATACGGCAGGACGTTGAGGCGCGACGAGGTCATCGACCTCGCGTCAGGGGCCTCGGGCATCATCGCCGGGACAGAACCGCTGGATCGGACTGTACTTGAAAAGCTGCCAGGGCTGAGGATCATTTCGCGCTGCGGGGCCGGGCTCGATAATGTCGACATGGCCGCCGCGAGGAGGTTCGGGGTAGAGGTCTACAGCACGCCGTATGGCCCGACGCTCGCGGTTGCAGAGCTTACGGTCGCCCTCGCCCTCAACCTCATGAGGAGGGTAACCGAGATGGACCGCGAGATAAGGGCTGGCATGTGGCAGAAGATGATGGGGAGCCTCTTGAGCGGAAAGCGCCTTGGCATTTTAGGCTTCGGGAGGATCGGCAGGAAGGTGGCTGAGCTGATGCTGCCCTTCGGGGTCGATATCTTTTACTGCGACCCGTGCCGCGCAAAGGACGAGCCAGGCTGCAGGGCGGCTGGACTCAGGGAGCTATTGTCATGGGCAGAGATAGTCACGGTTCACGCGGCTCCGCCGGGTACGGCAAAGAGGGTGATCGGCAAGGCGGAGCTGGCCCTCATGAGGCAAGGCTCATGCCTCATAAACACCTCCAGGGGAGGCGTCGTGGATGAGGCGGCTCTTTACGAGGCGCTCATCGAGAAGCGCATCTCTGGCGCGGCCCTCGATGTCTTCGAGGAGGAGCCCTATTCGGGACGGCTGAGAGAGCTGAAGAACGTCATACTGACACCTCACATAGGTTCTTACGCGAAGGAGGCCAGGGTGGGCATGGAGCTTGCGGCTGTCAACAACCTGCTGGCAGGCTTCGGGGTAGGCGCGCCAGTTAACAGGCGTCAGAGCGCGGTGGCAGGAGGCTCGCCTATATGATCAAGGCGATCGTATTTGACTTCGACGGCGTGCTTGTCGAGTCCGCCGGGATAAAGACCAGGGCGGTCAGGGAGCTTTTCTCAGAGTGGCCCCACGCGGTGGAGGAGATGGTGGAGTATCATCTCGCGAACATGGGGGTGTCGAGGTACGAGAAGTTCAGGCACTTCTACGAGAACGTCCTTGGCGAGGAATATACCGAGGAGGCGGGCCTGGAGCTCGGCAGGAGATTCTCGAAACTGGTCTACCACGAGGTTTTAAGGGCCCCGTTAGTGGATGGTTCGGCCGAGATGCTCAGGGACAATCACTGCGAGTACCTCATGTTCATAGCCTCCGGCACGCCACATGAAGAGCTTAACGATATCGTGGCGGCAAGAGGGCTACATGCTTATTTCAGGGGTGTCTTCGGGAGCCCGAAGAAAAAAGCGGAGATACTCCGCTCGATAATTGCCGGGCACGGGCTCTTTGGGAACGAGGTCGTCTTCGTGGGCGACGCTACCACCGACATGAGGGCCGCGAAGCAGGCTGGGACGTATTTCATAGCGAGGGTGTCTGGCGCTGAAAGCGCGCTCCTCTACGAGAGACACCGGGTACGGGACATGACAGGGCTGGTCGATGCGGTAAGGGCTCTCGACGCGCAGTGGCCCTATAAGGAGGCGGTATGGAAAAGGCGGTAGTTTTCGGCGGGGCCGGGTTCCTCGGAAGCCATGTGGCCGACGAGCTGACCAGGGCCGGGTATGACGTAGTCATATTCGACAAGCGGTATTCCCAATACCTTCAGCAAGGGCAGACCATGCTGGTGGGGGACATCCTGGACGCCGGGCAGATCAGGGACGCGGTGAAGGGCGCTCAATACGTCTATAACTTTGCGGGGCTGGCTGACATAGAGGAGTGCAAGGCGAGGCCCATAGACACGATAAAGCTCAACATACTCGGCAACTCGATGATACTCGACGCGGCCCGCTCCGAGAGGATCGAGAGGTTCGTCTTCGCGAGCACCATGTACGTCTACAGCGACGCGGGGGCCTTCTACAGGGTGAGCAAGCAGGCGTGTGAGCTGATAATCGAGGACTACAGCCGTTTGCACGCGCTGCCGTACACGATCCTCCGGTACGGCTCACTGTACGGCGAACGCTCAGACAGCAGAAATAGCGTCTATCGAATAATCAGGGAGGCCCTCACAGAGGAGAAGATCACTTACTACGGCACCGGTGAGGAGGAAAGGGAGTTCCTTCATGTGAAGGACGCGGCCAGGACGAGCGTGGAGGTCCTCGGGGGCGCGTTCAGGAACGAGTGCGTCATCGTCACCGGACAGAAGGTTATGAAGTACCGGGAGTTCCTCGAGATGATATCCGAGATGCTCAAGGGGAAGGTGACGATCGAGTACCGGCAGAAGAAGCTCGACACCCACTACAGGATAACGCCGTACACCTTCGACCCCAAGTTCGCCAAGAAGATGTCGCCGGAGCAGCATGTCGACCTCGGCCAGGGGCTGATACACTGCATGAATCAGATCTACAACGAGCTAAACGAGGAGAGGAAGTCATCGTTGAGGATAGCCCTCGGGGGCAATGACTTCTGCTGACGGAGAGACTATGCCTGAAAGAATCAGACTGTCGAGGTCATCCGTGGGGGAGCTTGAGAAGACGGCTCTCTCCGGTGTCATCGACCAGGACTACCTGGGGATGGGGAGCTTCGTGAGGGAGTTCGAGGAGGCGATCGGTGAATGGTTGAGCGCAGGCACCCAGGCGGTATGCGTAAGCTCCGGTACGGCGGCGTTGCACCTCGCCACAGAGGCGTGCGTGCCTCCCGGCGCAGAGGTGCTCGTGCAGTCACTCACCTTCGTGGCGAGCTTCCAGGCGATAAGCGCGGCCGGTGCCGTTCCGGTGCCATGCGAGGTCGACCCCGCCACATGCACCGTTGACATCAAGGACGCCGAGAGAAAACTGACTGGAAGGACGAGGGCCATCATGCCGGTACATTACGCAGGCAGGCCAGGCGAACTCGAAGAAGTCTACAGGTTCGCGCAAAGGCACGGGTTGCGCGTCATCGAGGACGCCGCCCACGCCTTCGGAAGCGTCTACAAGGGGAGGAAGATCGGATCCTTCGGCGACATCGTCTGCTTCAGCTTTGACGGGATCAAGAACATAACCTCAGGTGAGGGCGGTGCCGTTGTGACGGCAGACGCCGAGGTGGCAAGCCGCGTGAAGGACGCGAGGCTGCTTGGGGTCAGAAACGACAGCGAGAAAAGATACCGGGGGGCGCGCAGCTGGGAGTTTGACGTGGCGCGACAGGGCTACAGGTACCATATGAGCAACCTGTTCGCCGCCATCGGCGCTGTCCAGCTCAAAAGGCTCGATGGCGAGTTCGCTCCGGCGCGCCAGAGGCTCGCGAGGGCCTATCACGAGGCGCTCCGCTGGATTCCCTGGATAGCCCTCTTCCCCGACGATTATGCGGAGATCGTTCCGCATATCTTCCCTGTGAGGGTCCTCGGCGGAAGGAGGGATTCGCTCCGTGAGCATCTGGCGAATTGCGGGGTGGAAAGCGGGGTCCATTATTACCCCAACCACCTGCTGAGCTTCTACGGGGGCAGGGCCGGTGAGCTTCCTGTGACTGAGAGGCTCTTTGGCGAGCTTCTCTCCCTCCCCCTTCACCCGGGGCTCACCGAAGCCCAGCAGGGGAGCGTGATAGAGGGTATAAAGGAATTTTATTCGGCGAGGCGGCCATGAAGACAGTCATACTTGCAGGGGGGCTTGGCACGAGGCTTAGCGAGGAGACGGTAATAAAGCCCAAGCCTATAGTGGAGATCGGTGGCAGGCCGATACTCTGGCATATCATGAGCATATACTCTGCCCACGGCTTCAATGAGTTCGTAATCGCCCTGGGCTATAAGGGAGGCATGATAAAGGAATACTTCCTCAACTACTATTACCACCATAGCGACATCACCGTAGACTTGAGGACCGGCAAGATAGAGGCTGGAGGCAACGGACGGAAGGATTGGGTCGTTCAACTCGTCGACACCGGCGCGAACTCCATGACCGGGGGACGGCTCTGGAGGCTCAGGGACCGGCTCGGCGATGGTACGTTCATGCTCACGTACGGGGACGGTGTCGGAAACGTTGACATCGCGAGACTGGTCGAGTTCCACAGGTCCCATGGCAGGCTTGCCACGATAACCGTGGTAAGGCCGTCGGCCAGGTTCGGCGAGGTCAGGTTCAACGGAAATCTCGACGAGATCACTGATTTCAAGGAGAAGCCGCAGACAGGCGAAGGCTGGATAAACGGCGGGTTCTTCGTATTCGAGCCTGGGGTCTTCGACTACCTTGGCGGGGACGATGCCGTACTTGAGGGCGACCCGCTTGAGAACCTCGCCAGGGACAGGCAGCTCATGGCCTTCAGGCACGAGGGCTTCTGGCAGTGCATGGACACGCTCAGGGACAAGCAGCTGCTGGAGAGGTCGTGGGAGAGCGGAAAGGCAGGGTGGAAGGTATGGTGACGGCGCTTGGTCATGGCCCTGCAATTTTCAAAGGCAGCTACAGTGGCAGGAGGGTCCTTATAACAGGCCACACCGGGTTCAAGGGCTCGTGGCTTACCATATGGCTTTCTTCGCTCGGGGCCAGGGTGGCCGGGTATTCGGCCTACCTGCCATCTGAGCCGTCCAACTTCTCGGTCTGCGGCCTCAGGCGCAGGACCGAGAGCTTTGAGGGCGACGTCCGGGACATCGAAAGGCTTTCAAGGGTCTTCGACGAGTTCCGGCCCGAGGTCGTCTTCCATCTCGCCGCTCAGCCTATCGTAAGGAGGTCCTACGCCGACCCCAAGCTCACATTCGATACCAACGTGGGCGGCACGGTTAACGTGCTCGAATGCATACGGCGGTCCGGGTCGGTCATGGCCGCAGTCATAGTCACCAGTGATAAATGCTACGAGAACCTCGAGTGCGTGTGGGGCTACAGGGAGAACGACAGGCTCGGGGGTTCCGACCCATACAGCGCCTCAAAGGCCTGTGCCGAGATCGCCGCGAGCGCGTATGCCAGGTCGTTTAAGTCGGAGTTTCCAAGGGTTTCGACGGCAAGGGCCGGCAACGTGATAGGCGGCGGGGATTGGGCGGAGTCACGGATCATACCGGACTGTGTAAGGGCGTGGTCCGTTGGAAGGGAGGCCATTGTGAGGAACCCTGCCTCGACCAGGCCATGGCAGCACGTCTTGGAGCCCTTGAGCGGCTATCTCTGGCTCGGGGCCAATCTCCTCTGCTCTGCCAGGTTCCACGGCGAGGCCTTCAACTTCGGTCCTGACCAGAAGGTCAACAAGTCGGTATCCGAGCTGATCGAGCTCTTCTTGAGCTCGTGGGGCAGGGCGGGCTGGGGGCATGAACGGGCGGAGGCTGGGGGTAAGGAGTGCAAGCTGCTCAAGCTCTCATGCGACAAGTCCTTACACGAGCTCAACTGGCGCGCAGTGCTCTCATTCGAGGAGACTGTCAGGCTCACGGCCGAGTGGTACAGGTCGTACTACTCCGGGGCAGAAGACATGTACGAAGTTACGGCTGGGCAGATAGAGCGTTACGTCGGGGAGGCCGCGAGGCAGGGCCTTACATGGGCCATGCAAGAGGAGCTCGCATGATCGAGGGGCTAAGGACCGAACTCCTCGGCCAGTTCGCCGACCACAGGGGCAGGGTCATGCACATGCTTAGAAACGATTCTCCCATGTTCGAGGGCTTTGGCGAGATCTACTTCTCGATAGTGAACCCGGGCAAGGTGAAGGCGTGGAAAAGGCACCTCAGGATGACCCAGCACTTTGCGGTCCCTGTAGGGAGGATAAGGCTCGTCGTCTACGACGGACGTGAGGGCTCGCCCACCTTCGGCTCAATCGAGGTCATCGAAACGGGCGAGGTCGATTACATGCTCATTCGGATACCGCCGCTACTCTGGTACGGCTTCATGGGCATATCCAGCGGCCCGGCCCTCATCGCCAACTGCACGGACATCCCGCACAGCCCTGAGGAGTCTGAAAGGATGGATATGGATAGCGCAATGATCGAATACGATTGGGGGTCGGATGACCATGAATAAAGAGTTCCCCAGGGTAAGCGTGATCATGAACTGCCTGAACGGGCAGGAGTACCTTAGGGAGGCTATAGACAGCGTCTACGCCCAGACCTATGGCTCATGGGAGATAGTCTTCTGGGACAACGCCTCCACCGACGGGAGCGCGGACATCGCCAGGGGTTATGACGGAAGGCTCAGGTACTTCCGTAACCCCTTAACCGAGCCTCTCGGCAAAGCCAGGAACAGGGCGATCAAGGCCTCCAGGGGCGAGTTCATCGCCTTCCTCGACTGCGACGACCTCTGGATGGCAGAGAAGCTTGAAAGGCAGGTGCCGCTGTTCGACAGGGACCCAGGGGTGGGGCTTGTCTACTCGGACACGGTCTTTTTTAACTCCAGGGGCGACGAGCGGCGTATATACGAGAAGGACAAGCCGCCGAAGGGGCGTATCTTCAGTGAACTCCTTACGGATTATTTCCTCTCCATGGAGACGGTCATCCTCAGGAGGAAGGCGCTTGAAGGGCTCGGCGAATGGTTTGACGAAAGGCTTAGCATGAACGAGGAGGCCGACCTCTTTACCAGGATAGCCCATGGCTGGGAGGCGGATTACGTCGATGAGCCGCTCGCGAAGTGGCGGGTCCATCCGGGGAGCCTTACATGGACAAAAAAAGAGCTTTTCGCCGTGGAGTCCCAGATGGTGATCGAGAAATACCTGAGGATATTCCCGGGCTTCGAGAGGGAGTACGGAGAAGAGGTCGACAGGGTGAGGCTCAGGATAACAAAACAGAGGTTCATGAACCAATGGGAGAAGGGGGACACCGGGCTCAGGGGCTCGCTCAGGGGCTACATAAGGAAGGACCCCAAGGCGCTCGCTCTTTACATGGCCTCGTTCCTGCCATACAGGGCTGCAGGAAAGTTCATCGGATACTACAGGAGGTACCGGGGCCATGTTGAGCCTTGAAGAAATATTCGAGGGCAGGGATGTGGCCTTCTTCGGTTACGCCAGAACGGCCCTGGAGTACGGCTACAGGTACCTCGGGCTAAAGGCCGGGGACGAGGTCCTGTATCCCGACCTCATATGCGATGTCGCGATGGTCCCATGCAGGCGGCTCGGGCTCAATGTCGGCTTCTACAGGATAAACGACTCACTGGAGACTGACATCGCGGATCTCGAAAGGCAGGTGACAGGCAGCACCAGGGCCATCCTGGCTGTACACTACTTCGGCTTCCCGCAAAGGCGACTCGATTCTCTCAAGGGGCTTTGCAGGAGGCGCGGTCTTTACCTTATAGAGGACAACGCCCATAGCTTCTTAAGCAGCCCAGGTGGGAGATTCCTCGGCTTCACCGGCGACATTTCTATTTACAGCTTCAGAAAGACCGTGCCGGTCGTAAACGGCGCGGCACTGCTGGTGAACCGGCACTTCAATGGCGGAGACGACACGTGGGATGTGAAGCTTGCAGGCGAGATGCTCCCGCCGGAGAAGAGAATTAGGAGGATAAGGGGGCGTCTTAAATTGTTTGAGGCGAAATACCGTGTTCCACTGAGCAGGCTCCGGAGGACGGGGCTCCATGTGCTCCCGCACGGCGCTACCGAATACGAAACACTTGACTACAAGGCCGACGAGTGGAGCATGTCGGTGCTCCGGGATTACCCCTACGCCAGGGAGATAACAAGAAGAAGGGACAATTTCCGCAGATGGGTAGACAGGCTCACCCCGCTTGGCCTTGTCCCTGTCAAGGAGCTCGAAAGCGGCACGGTGCCCATGTGCTGCCCCATGTACTCAAGCGAACGGGACCGCTGGCTTGAGCGCTATCTCGGGAAGGGCTACAGGGTAAGCCCCTGGCCGACGCTTCCGAGAGAAGTGAGCAGGAAGGGTGGGGGCGCGGTTGATATCTGGAAGAGGCTAATAACATTCCCGGTTTGAGGTGAGATGACTTTACGAATAGAGATATACGAGGCCCCCGAGGCCTTTCTCGCCTTGAGGGAGCGCTGGCGAGGGATAGCCGAAGGTGAAGGGCAGCTCTTCTCCGGCCCAGAATGGCACTGGGCCTGGTGGAAGGCCTTCGGCGGCAGGGCGTTGTTCTACGCGGGCTTTGACGGCGGCCGCCTCGTCGGGGTCTGGCCGTTCTGCCTGAGACGGGCCTCGTTCAAGGATTTTTACGGGAGAATAGCCGAGACATTATCTGGCAGGAGCGCTGATTACGGCTTGCCGGCGATAGAAAAGGGCTTTGAGGCGACGTTCGTAAGATCGGTCATAGAGGACCTGATGGAGAAGGCAGGCAGAAGGACGCTCATCGAATTCCCTCACCTGCCATTGGGCCATCCTTCTACTTCCGCCTTGGCGTCGTACATCCGGGAAAGCGGGATGAGGACAGTAGAATCAGAGACGGTCTGCCCGGTGCTCGAGTTCGGGGCTGACAGTGCCTCCACCGAAAGGTCATGGAAGAGGACGCATCGCGCGGACCTCAGAAGGCAGAGGAGGAGACTTGAGGAGATAGGTACGTTGAGACTCAATATCCCCGGCGGGAAGGAGGAGGCTGTCGAGCTTCTGCCATCTTTTTTCAGCATGCATACCGCTGAGTGGAGGGCGCGCAGGTTCAACCTCAAGTTCCTCGACCACAGGATGAGGGATTTTTGCGGGAACCTCGTTGATGGCCTATATGGCAAGGGGCTCCACTTCTCGTTTTTATCATGCGGCGCGGAAGTAATAAGCATGCACCTGGGCTTTCTCTCCCATGGCTGGCTTCTGTGGTATATGCCTGCCTATGACACCGCCTTTGAGAAATACTCTCCGGGCAAGGTCCACCTGCACATGCTGACAGAGCTTGGGCAAAGGCAGGGATGGAAGGGTATCGATTTTCTTCAGGGCGACGAGGCCTACAAGCTACAGTGGAGCAACGGCAGGGTCGAGACAAGCTCCTTCACTTGCTCCAGGGCATGGTCGATCCAGTATTCCTGGCTCATCTGGGCTAAGCCATGGCTCATAGATAACTTCGGGGAGATCTACAGGCGACTTAAGTCCGCAGGAGTGTCCTGAGATGGTCATGCCGGCAGCTGCCAGAGTTGTGAATGGAGGGCTCACGATAATAAGCAGGGTGCGCCCGGTCCCGAAGGGCTACGCGATACTCCTCTACCACAGGCTCCACGAGGACGATTCGGTTGATGCCCCGTTCCTGTCAATAGGCGCCACTGTTTTCTCTTCGCAGATGGAATGGCTGAAAGAGAGGGCGGCGGTGGTAACCCTCTCCGAGCTGGTCTCGATGGTAAAGGCGCGGAAAAATCCGGATAAGCTCTACGCGGCGCTCACCTTTGACGACGGCTACCAGGACGTTTTACGGGTCGGTCTTCCGCTTTTCAGGAGGCACTCTGTGCCGGTGACCTTTTTCATCTCCACCTCGTTCATCGACGACCACTCAAGGATGTCGTGGTGGGATACGCTCCAAGGCGCGGGCATAGGCGCGCGCCAGATATCCAGGGCCTCGGAGAAGATAAAGTACTCCGGTCTTCCGGTAGAAGACGCCCTCGTTGGGCGCGGGCCTTCCCTCGGCAGCTCTGCTCATAACGGCTTTGCCAGCTGGGATGAGCTGCGTGCCGCCGCTGGAAGCGGGTATGTGGAAGTAGGCGGCCATACGGTGACCCACCCGGTGCTCTCAAGGGGCGGGCTCTACGAAGTACGGGAGTGCAAGGCGAGGCTGGAAGATGAGCTTGGAAAAAGAACGAGGTTTTTCGCCTACCCGTTCGGTGGGGTGAGGGACGTGTCGGCACGGGCGGCTGAGTGCGTAAGAAGCGCCGGGTTCGAGGCGGCCGTGACGACCTTCGGCGGCTTCAACAAGCCAGGAGATGACGCCTTCCTTCTGAGGAGGATAAAGTTCATGGGCCATGGCCTGGGAGATTTCGCGGTAAGCGTCAGCACCGGGGATATAAAGAGGCATATCAACAGAGCATACGCGGCTTTGACCGCGCTGCGGGGGCCGGGCCTGGGTTCTGGAAAAAAGACCGAGGATGGAAGGTAAGGGAAGGGAAGGAGGACTGATGAAGGTATTGATACTTGGAGGAGACGGGTATCTCGGCTGGCCGACCGCAATGGCGTTCGCGGCAAGGGGGCATGAGGTCTCCGTCATAGACAACTACTTCAGGCGAAGGATCGCTATAGAGACGCGCTCAGAGGCGCTCCTGCCAAACCCGTGCCTCATCGAGAGGACCGAGATATTCCATTCGCTCACAGGCTTCAAGGTGCGCTCCGAGATAGGCGACTGCACCGATTACAGGACCCTTTCAAGGGTCTTTAGAGACGCAAGGCCGGATGCCGTCGTGCACTACGCGGAGCAGCCCTCGGCGCCTTACTCGATGATAAACCACGAGTGCGCGAGCAGGACGCTTAATAACAACCTGAACAGCACCCTCAACCTGATATGGGCCGTACTTGAGCACGCGCCAGAGTGCCACATAATAAAGCTCGGCACCATGGGCGAGTACGGAACACCGAACATAGACATTGAGGAAGGCTGGATAGATATAGAGCACAACGGCAGGAAGGACAGGTTCCTCTACCCAAGACAGGCCGGAAGCCTCTATCACACCACGAAGGTGCTCGATACAGACCTCCTGTACTTTTATACGCGCATATATGGCATCCGGGTGACCGATCTCATGCAGGGGCCGGTCTACGGGATCGCGACACCGGAATCGGAGCTTGGCGACAGGCTCATGCCGAACTTCCACTACGACGACATCTTCGGGACAGTTGTGAACAGGTTCCTTGTCCAGGCCGCTGCCGGGGTCCCGCTCACCGTCTACGGCAAGGGCGGCCAGACCCGCGGGTACATAAATTTGAATGACACCATCCAGTGTGTGGAGCTTTCGATGCTGAACCCTCCAAAGAAGGGGGAGCTTCGCATATTCAACCAGTTCACGGAGAAGTTCACCGTAAACGAGCTGGCCTCAAAGGTGAAAGAGGCTGGCAGGCGCCTGGGGCTCAAGGTGAACGTGACCCGGATAGAGAACCCGAGGCAGGAAAAGGAAGAGCACTATTATAACGTCAGGCACGACGGCCTCTTTAAGCTCAGGCTAAAACCCAACTACATGACAGAAGAGCTGCTCGCAGGCATTTTGGAGAAGATCATAAAGCACAGGACGCGTATAGACGAGCGCAAGCTCATGCCGAGGGTAAGATGGAAGGCGGCTTGAAGTGGCTTATAACAGGCGGGTGCGGCTTTATCGGCTCAAGTCTCGTAGCGAGACTTCTTGAGACTGGCGGGGCAAGCGCGATAAGGGTGCTCGACAACATCTCCACCGGCACCATGGAAGCGCTCGATGAGGCGCGCGGCGCTCTCGATGCCGCGACAGTTGAGTTTGTAAAGGCAGACGTAGGCGACCCGGACGCCTGCCGGGAGAGCGCGAAGGGCATGGACATCGTCGTCCACCTCGCGGCCTCTACAGGCGTTCCGCGCTCGGTCGATGACCCAAGGAAGGATATGGAGAGCAACGTAGTAGGGACCTTCAACATGCTGGAGGCGGCAAGGGAAATGGGCGCTGGGGCCTTCGTCTTCGCCTCGTCGAGCGCGCCGCTCGGGGCCCAGGACCCTCCGATGCACGAAGAAAGGGCATGCCGTCCGATGTCGCCGTACGGGGCCGGCAAGCTCGCCGGCGAGGGCTACTGCTCCGCCTTTTTCTGGGCCTACGGCCTCAAGACCGTATCTCTCAGGTTCGGGAACGTCTACGGGCCGCGCTCGGCACACAAGACGAGCGTTGTGGCGCGTTTTTTCAGGCAGGCTCTCACCGGTGAGGAGATCGTCATCTACGGGGACGGCGAGCATACCAGGGACTTCATATACGTAGACGATCTCGTAAGCGCGGTCGTCCTCTCAGCCGGATCTGGCGCCGGCGGAGAGCTCTTTCAGATCGCTACATCCAGAGAGACGAGCATTAACGAGATAGCCTTCAAGGTGAGGGGGATCGTCGAGAGCGGGACTGGAATGAGAGTTGGCCTGAGGCACGAGCGCGGCCTGCAGGGCGAGATGAAAAGGAACTATTCGGACATCTCGAAGGCCAGGCGGCTCTTGGGATTTTCACCGCAGGTCGATATCGACGATGGGCTAAGGAGGACATTTGAATATTTCAAACGCCACGAGCTCAGGTGATCCATGGGTTTAAGGGTGCTCTGTATAGTCTCGATACTGCCGCCATATCCTGGCGGCGCCGCGGTCTGTTTCGGTAACATTTTGCAGGAGCTGGCCCACGGCCATGAAGATGACCTGGAAAGTGTTGTCGTTCTTACAGAGAAGGGCTGCCTGCGTGACTACGGCGGCGCTGTGAGAGTTCACGACAGGCTCTTCAGGTACGATTCAACCGGACTCAACAACAGGAGCTTTTTCAAGCAGCTCCTCAATTACCTCATAATCCTTTTCTACATCCTCTTCGCGAGAAAGGAGATGGTCCATATACACGCGAGGTACGTCTACGCCAGATACATAGGCAGGGTAGTGTGGCTCGCGCTCCTGGTAACGCGCGCGAAGGTGGTCGTCGACATCCGTGACAGGTTCTACACGAACTTCGGCTTTGGCCATAACTTCCTGGTCTGTTCGAGGGAGCTTGAGGAGTTCTACGGCTGGATAGGAAAAAAGGAGTTCCTGCCCATACCGATGAGCTTCCCTGAATTGAGAAAAGATATCGAGATGGGACATCGGGTCGCATACATCGGGGCGATAGTCGAGAACAAAGGCGTAATCGAGCTCCTCGACGGCTATGCGCAATATCTCAAGGAGTCGAAAGACCCGTTGGAGCTCCACATATGGGGGCAGAACACCCTGGGTGGAAGATTTGAGGAGAAGGCCAGGATGTGCGGGGCCGTCTACCACGGCGCGGCCGCTCCCGGGGAGGTCTTCGACAGGATACTTGAGTCCAAGGCGGTCATACTCCCGTCGAGCTCAGAAGGGATGCCGAGGGTGCTCCTTGAGACGATCTGCTGCAAAAGGGCCTTCATATGCCATTCCAGCGTAAAGTCGCTGGCAAGTCTTCTCCCGGAGGGGTTCGTCTTGAAAGAGATAACCCCACGGGAGATAAAGAGGGCGTTTTTTGAGGTCGAGGCGCACAAAGGGGAGGTCTGCTGCCAATACGACCTGCTCTCGCATTCGCGCGCGCTCGTTGCCTCAGGGCTTATCGGCTTTTACAAAAGGGTGCTTTCAAAGGAATGGAAACAAAAGGAAAGATACTCGATCAAGCTGACGGAATAAACTTCACCCTGGTAATCCTCTTCATAGTAACCGTCTTCCTGGCCTCCTCCGTCAAGATCGCTATGATGAACACCACATCTCTGGTGGCGATGGTGATGTTCGTCGTATTCATCATGAACAGCCTCTTAAGGGGCAGGTTTACTCTCGCGAACCACCAGGTGCAGAAGGGGATGTGCGCCCTGTTTATCTGGGCGGCTGTCTCGCTTTTCCTCAGTAAGATCGACCCCGCCAAGGCCTTTCCCTCTGACGTGTACTCATACGCCTGGGCCAGCGGCCTGTCCTCGCCTGGGATGCGGGGCTATTCCTTCCTCATAAGGCTCTTCCTCTCGATGATGGCGATCAACTTCATAATAGACGCGGTCAACACCGAGAGGCGTTTTTTCAAGGCCCTTAACTTTTTTCTGCTCTTCTATTTCGCGGTCTGCCTGTATGTGCTGGCCCAATACCTGCTTCTTGTGCTCTTGGGGGTGCAGATAGGAGAGCTGAGGCCGTCCGCCATGGAGACACTGACGCGCACCGGGGGCTATATAGGCGAATCGAGCAACCTTGCCGGGCTGCTCGTAAGCGGTTTTTTCCTGACCGTGGCCTTTGCCGCCAGGAGGCACGCCAGGATATGGTTCCCGAGGTGGGTCCTCATGGCCATGTGCGCCGCGGCAATCGTCGGCATCATCTCGACTTACTCGGCCGCCTGGATACTCTCGGCCATGTTGGCGGCAGCTGTCGCAGGCGCTAAATACCTGGGGAGGAAAGAGCTATCCGTAATCGCCGTCTGCGCCATTGCAGTGGTGGCGGTCTTCCACGCCGAGATATACGAGACAGTATTCAGGAAGACGTTCATCCAGTTCTCCTATATCAACGTGAGGAGCGCTTCCTGGACGGCAGGGCTCGCGATATTCCTTGATAACATTCAGACCGGGGTGGGGATAGGGCAGAGCGTCTTTTTTGCTCCCACCTATCTCAGGGACATAGCCGTAAACTACTTCATCGTGCCGGAGACCTTCCTTAGCCTCTTCCTCGCCTCCCGCTTCCCGCCCATGAACACATACATACAATGGATGGCGGAGACAGGCACGGTCGGGCTCGCATTGCTCATATACGTCTTTTACCTCGTATACCGCTCAGGGGCGCGGATTTCAAGGCCAGAGCATACGCTAATAGTCAAATTCGGGCTGGGGGCCGCGCTCATGGCAACCGTCGTGGCCGCCAACGCGGCCCCTGATTACCTTTACGTGGGCTTCTTGAACTTTCTTGCCTCCATGTATGTGGCGGGTGGACGGTTATTCGCCCGGGAGTCGTCATGAAGGGCGCCAGGCGCTTTAAGCTCGCGTTAGTGGCGGTGGCTGCGGTGATATTCCTGCTCGTGTACCACAGGGCGGTGTTTGATCTGCCGGCGAGGGCGCTCTTTGTCGATACCGGTCCCGGCACAGGCAACGATGCCATAGTCTGCCTTTCGGGGGCTGAGACCGAAAGAGTCGAGCACTGTCTGGAACTGTACAGGAAGGGGCTCGCCGGGGTCGTGGTCGTCACCGGCGGAGGTCTGGAAAAGGGACTTGTCTTTTACCGGGAGGGAAGGTCCCTTGCCTCCATTTCGAGGGACTGGCTTTCAAGCCACGGCGTGCCAGAAGGGAGCATCACGACGATAGAGGAGGGGACGAGCACCTATGAAGAGGCGCTCGCGGTCCGTGAGTTCGCTGTTGCGAAGGGGCTCAAGTCCATCGTGGTAGTAAGCTCGCCGTACCACATGAGGAGGGTCTCTCTGGTCTTCAGGAACGTTTTCGGCGGAAGCGGCGTCTCTCTTGGCTTCTCCCCGGCGAGGCCCTTTGATGAGGGGCTCTCTGGTTGGTGGAAGGAAGAAGGCCTGGTGGCTAACGTATGCCTGGAATACATGAAGCTGATCGTCTACGCGGCGAAGGGGTACCTGTTTTGAGGCGGGCCGCGTTTTTTTCAAGGGCGGTTGCCATGTCCGGCGCCTCGGCTCTTCAGGCCCTGGCACACGTACTGCTTGAGAGGTTCTTCCCTGTGAGGGGGGAGATACGGAGGCTGCTGGTCATACAGCTTGGTCAGATAGGCGATTATGTCCTTACAGAGCCTTTCCTGAGGGCCGTAAAAGATGGTGGCAGGGGCGAGGTAACGGTGGCGGTGCTCCTCGATTCGATAAACGCCGACCTGTGCGCCGCCAGTGGGGTGGCCGACGAGGTCATAACCTATAACTCAAGGAAGTATACCAGGGGCACTGAGAGCTTCTTTCCTGCCGCTGAGCTCGGCAGAGCCCGTTATGATGCGGCCGTATGGCTGAGGGGCGACATGAAGGCATTCGCCTGGCTACTGAAAAGACGGCTCAGGTTCGTGAGCGCGGCCAAGTACCCGCTTCCGCTCAGGCGCTCCTGGTCCCCCGTTATTACCGGAAAGCCGGCGCAAGGCAGGTCCATGCACTATGCCGAATGCCTTGAAGACCTCTTCGGGCAGCTCTTCCCCGGCAGGCCCGGCATCTCCCGCGTCAACGCGGCGAGTCATCGCGAAGCGGCGTGCGAAAGGGTCTTCGTTCACATCGGATCGGGCAACGCCCTCAGAAGATGGCCGGCCGTGAGATACGCGGAACTGTGCAGGATGCTCCTCGAACGGGACGGCGCTACAAGGATAACCCTCGTCGGTTCAGGGGCCGACGATGCCGTGGCGCTGCCAATAATGGATGCGCTTGTCGAGTACGGCGGCAGGGTCGAGAACCTGTGCGGCAGGATCGAGCTTACCGGGCTTAAGGGTCTCCTTTCAACAGGGGCGCTCTATATAGGTTTAGACAGCGGCCCGATGCACATAGCGGCCTCCGCCGGGATACCGATAGTAGCCATGATGGGCCCCCAGTCGCCCAAGGTATTCAGGCCATTGGGGACGCAGGATATTAACGTCGTCTACAAGGATTTTTTCTGTTCTCCATGCTGGCAGTTCTATTGCCTTCATAGAGCAAACGGGGCTGGGGCGTGCGTGCTGGCGATCTCGGCCGGCGAGGTCTTCAGGGCGGCTTCCAGTATCCTCGAAAGCAAGGACGCCGGAGGGGCGACGGACGGTGATGAACTGATATCAAAGCGCGTCGGCGGTTCGCTGAGGCCGCGAAGGAGGGGAAAGAGTGAAGGTGCTGCTTCTTTATAACGTCTATTCCGACGAGCTTGGATCGAGCAGGCCGCCGTTGGGAACGGGCTACCTTGCGGAAGCGCTTGAGGCCGCCGGAGTCGATTATGACGTTATCGATATGAAACTGGGGTATTCGGAGAAGGACGTGATCGAGAGGATCGGCCGGGGAAGATACGATTGCGTTGGGGTAAGTGTCTACACGGTCGGGCACAAGAAGTTCTTCGCCCTGTTGAAGACTGTGAAGGAGAGCTATCCGTCGGTCACCACCGTCGCTGGCGGGCCGCACATAACGATACTCGGCGCTCAGGTCCTCGAGGAGTACCCTGAGATCGACCTCGCCTTTGCCGGAGAGGCCGAGCAGTCCTTTGTGAGCTTCTGCAAGGGAGAGGAACTGAGGCGCATACCAGGGCTTATCTACAGGGACGGCGGAAAAGTCGTCTCCGGCATGCCTTTTGAGAGGCCAACAGGCCTCGACAGCATCAGGTGGCCCAGGTACGGAAAATTCGAGCTCCACAGGTACGCCAACGAGATAGGCGTCATCACCTCACGCGGCTGCCCGTACCCGTGCATATTTTGCTCGGTAGGCCTCACGCTAGGGAAAAAGGTAAGGGTGCGCTCCATACATGGCATAGGCGACGAGCTTGAATACTGGTACGGCAGGGGGAAGAGGATATTCAACTTTCTCGACGACAACTTTACCTTCTACAGGGAAAGGGTCTTCGATCTGTGCGACGAGATCGAGAGCAGGGGCCTCAAGGGGCTTACACTCAGGGCGTCCAACGGCATAAGGGCTGACCGTGTCGACAGGGAGATGCTCTTAAAGATGAAGCAGGCGGGTTTCAGGAGCTTCGGCATAGGCGTGGAGGCCGGCAACGACAAGGTCCTCAAGGCCCTCAGGAAGGGCGAGAGCATGGAGCAGATAGAGAACGCTATTAAGTTGAGCTGCGAGCTTGGCTTCGAGGTCTCGCTCTTTTTCGTCTACGGCACGCCGGGCGAGACCATGGGGGACATAGAAGACTCGATAAGGGTCGCCAGGAAGTACCCGGTCCTGAAGGCCGATTTTTATAACCTCATACCCTTTCCCGGCACCGAGCTATGGAAATGGGTGGAGGAGAAGAGGGCCTGGACCGGAGAGCCGATGGAGCTTTTGGACAGCATGGACAAGAACTTGAGGTTCTCCAGGGGCACGGGAAAGCCGTTCTTCACGACAGCAGAGCTCGGTACGGAAGACAGGCTTGCGCTTGCGGAAAGGCTGAGGGAGACGACCCTCGACATACAGAAGAAGGGTGTGGAGCGCATCTTCAAAAGGTACGGGGCGCTAAAGTACCCGCTGGCCTATCTCGCCTCCACCATCTTCTTTCAGAGGCTTTTTTTCAACAACAACCTCATAAGGAAGCTCTCGGATAAGGTGCGGTACCGTGGCGCGGGGGCCGCTTAATGAGAAGGAGAGCAGGATGAGGATACTTCTTTTGAACCCGCCCTTTCTGCCGAGGTATTCGCGCTTTTCAAGGAGCCCGGCGGTCACAAAGAGCGGGACGATATATTACCCGATCTGGCATGCGTACGCGGCAGGGCTTCTTGAGAGGGCAGGGCACGAGGTGATGCTCGTGGACGCGCCGGCAAGAGGGCTCAGCAGGGAGGAGTGCTACAGGCTGGCCGGTGAGTTCATGCCTGAGATGACGGTAGTCTATACGTCGACCCCAAGCATCTACAACGACGTCGAGGTGGCTTCCTGCGTCAAGGAGCGCCTGCCAGGCACCTTTACAGTCTTGACCGGTCCCCACGTCTCTGCCCTTCCTGAGGAATCGCTGGCGCTCGACCAGAGGGTGGACGCGGTTGCGCGCCTCGAATACGACCTTACGCTCGTTGACCTAGCCGCAAGGCTTCTTGATGGAAGCCACGCCGCCACGCAGGGCCTTACGTTGAGGGTGGACGGCTCGATACGCTCAAACCTGGACAGGCCGTATTTGCAGGATATGGACTCGTTGCCCTTCGTCTCAGAGGTCTACAAGAGGCATTTGAGGATAGAAGATTATTTCTACGCGCATTGCAGATATCCGGTCGTCTCCATCTTCACGAGCAGGGGGTGCAACGCGAGGTGTGTTTACTGCGTCTACCCTCAGCAGGCCTTTGGCAGAAGGCAGAGGCAGAGGAGCCCGGAGAGCATCGTGGCAGAGTTCGAGTACATAGAAAAGGAGCTGCCTCAGGCGAGGGAGGTCCTCATAGATGACGACACCTTCTCCGTAAGCCAGGAGCACACGTTAGAGTTTTGCGAGCTGATGGCCAAAAAGCGGATAAGGCTGCCGTGGACGGTCGAGTGCCGCGCCAACCTGGGCTTTGAGACCATGCGGGCCATGAAGAGGGCCGGTTGCAGGCTCATCGTCGCAGGCTTCGAGAGCGCCGACGACACGGTCCTGAGGAAGATGAGGAAGGGAGTTACAGTTGAGCGCATGCGGCGTTTCTCCCAGGACGCGAAGAGGGCTGGCGTAATGCTCCACGCCTGCTTCATGGCAGGGAACATGGGGGAGACCAGGGAGACGTTGATGAAGTCGCTGGCGTTCGCGAAGGAGCTTGGCGCGGACACCTGCCAGTTCTTCCCCCTGATGGTCTATCCCGGGACCGAGGCTTACAGGTGGGCCGAGGAGAATAGCTATCTGACCACGAGGGACTTTAGAGAGTGGCTTACCCCGGAGGGCCTTCACAACTGCGTGGTGAGCACGCCTGAGCTTGCCGCCCGTGACCTTGTTGATTTCTGCGACCGCGCCAGGCGGAGCTATTACCTCGGGCCAAAGTACATCATGTACAAGCTCAAGCAGGGCATGAGAGACCCTCAGGAGCTAAAGAAGACGATCAAATCCGCCAGGATCTTCGCCAGGTATCTTTTCAGGAGAGCGGGGGGCCGGGCAGAGGGAGGGTAAGATGTTTGAGCTGATCTTCTGGGCCGGTCTTTCGGTCCTGGTCTACGCGTACATCGGGTATCCGGCTGTCCTTTTCGTCCTCAGCCGGGCGCTCAAGAGTGAAATGCCGACAGAGGGCGCCCCGGCTGCTGGCCTTCCTACTGTAGCCGTCCTCATAGCCGCTTACAACGAGGAGAGGAATATAAGGGCGAAGATAGAAAACGCGCTCGCAATGGAGTACCCGGGGAGCCTGCTCAATGTCTGGGTCGCCTCCGACGGCTCGACCGATTCCACAAACGCGATAGCGAGGTCTATGGCCGCGGAAGACCCAAGGCTACATCTGATCGAGTTCCCGCGCACCGGGAAGTCCGGGGTCTTAAACATGGCCATGCGCCCTATAAAGAGCGAGATAGTCCTCTTTACCGACGCGAACACGGAATGCGCAAGGGACTCTCTCCGGCTCATCGTGAGGCGTTTTGCCGACCGGCGTGTCGGATGCGTATGCGGGAGGCTCGTCTACAGGAACCCCGGCGGGATAGTCAGCGGAAAGGGCGAGAGCGCCTACTGGAGGTACGAGACCGCAATAAAGAGGCTTGAAAGCCGGCTCGGCTACATCTCCGGGGCGAACGGCGCGCTCTACGCCATCAGGCGGCGTCTCTTCGAGCCGCTGCCGGCCGGGACCATCAACGACGACTTCATTATCTCCATGAGGGTCGTGGCCAGCGGTTACATGAGCGTATACGAGGTGGGCGCGGTCGCTTACGAGGATGTCGCGATGAACGCCGCGGGGGAGTTCATGAGGCACGTACGGGACGGGGCAGGGCACTATATAGCCGTCTGGCATCTCGCTTCCCTCCTCAATCCGCTGCTTGGCTTGAGGGCCTTCATCTACTGGTCGCACAGGGTCTTCAGGTGGGCAGCTCCATTTATCCTCCCGGCCCTTTTCATCATGAACGCCTTCCTTCTCGACAGCGCGCTATACAGATGGACCTTCGCGCTCCAGGCCGCTTTTTACGGGGCCGCGGCGCTTGGGCTCATTGGCCTGCAAAGAAGAGGGCTGCCTTTTCTTGTCCACGCGCCGTTTTATTTCTGCAACCTCAACCTTGCGCTCTTCATCGGCTTCTTGAAGGCCGTATCCGGCAGGCAGAGGATGACATGGGAAAGGACTGAGAGGGCTTGATGGTCTTTCTTTATGCCGTTATAGGACTTCTGGGCGGCGCTGCCGGCGCGGCGCTTGTATACAGGTTTGGCCGTGCCTTCGGTCTTGTGGATATGCCTAATGAACGGAGTTCCCATACAGAGCCCACGCCGAGGGGCGCAGGCCTCGGCATAGCTGCCGCGTCTGTTGCCGCCGCGAGCCTCCAGGGTGAGCCGCTCCTTGCCTTCGCGCTTGCCTCTGTCGGGGGGCTTGGCCTTGTCGAGGACATGGCCGGCCTGTCCATTAAGGTCCGCCTTCCGGCGCATCTTGCCCTGTCGCTCTTGCTCGCTATATCTGCCCTCGGCCTGCCGGAAACGTTCCCGGGGCTCGGGGTAGTGATCTTCTGGGTGGTATTCCTCGCCGGCACAGCTAACTTCTACAACTTCATGGACGGCATTAACGGCATGGCAGGCCTCATGGGTGTAGCTGCCTTTGGGATGCTGGCCCTCTACGCCTATCTTGCCGGCGCGGGCCTCTTCGCGCTGGCGCTTGTCCCCATCTTCGCCTGCCTGGGCTTTCTGCCGTTCAACCTCCCCAGGGCGCGGGTCTTTATGGGGGATACCGGCAGCCTGTCGCTGGGCTTCCTCTTCGCCGCCCTCGTCATGAGGATGTCTGCCGGAACAGGGTCGTTCATGGGCATGGCGGCCTTCCTGGGCATCTTCTATGCCGACGCCATTATCACCATAGCCGTAAGGCTTGTGAAGGGCGATAACATCTTCATGGCACACAGGGGCCACCTCTATCAGTACATCTCCAACGAGCTTGGCGTGGCGCACTGGAAGGTCTCTTTAGGCTACGCCAGCGCGCAGGCGGCCCTCGGCGCGGCGGCGCTGTTGTCGTTGCCGGGCGGGGGCGCGCTCCGTCTTGCCGCCGCGTTCGCGCTCCTCGCGGCGGTTGTCTACAAGTCGATAAAGTGCCTGCCCTCGAAGGGCAGGGCAATCCAGAAAACAGAAGGTAATCTATGAAAAAGAAGGTCCTGAGTATCCTCACCCCGAGCCCTGCCAAAAGGCTCTCATTTTTCTTCATGACGGACGTACTGGCGCTGGCCGCGACCCTGTATCTTTCGTTCCAGCTTAGATTCGACTTCGCCATGGACGCAGAGCGCTGGCGCGTCTTTCTCTACGCGCTCCCGTTCTTTATCGTGGCCAAGCTATTCGTCTTCGGCTCGTTCAGGGTCTACAGGATGACATGGAGGTATGTGGGGTTAGAGGACATGCTGAGGATACTCAGCGCGGTAGCCGTCGCTGAGCTTGTCCTGATGGTAATAATGCTGCTGCTCCTGCCAGAGATGCCAGGACTTAGCCGGCGGCTGCATCCGGGCGCGCCGACTCTACCCAGGTCGATCTTCCTCATAGACGGGGCGCTCTCGATACTCTTCTTCTCCGGGCTCAGGATATCGAAGAGGGTGGTACTCGACATACTGCACAAGAACCTGAAGAGGAGGAACTGCAGGAAGACCCTGATAATAGGGGCAGGGGACACGGGCGAGATGATACTGAGGGATATCCTCAGGCAGAAGAGGCCGGAGTTCTGCCCAGTGGGCTTCATAGACAATGACAGAAATAAGATAGGCTGTTCCATCCACGGCCTAAGGGTGCTCAGCGGCATGGAAAGCTTGAAGGAGGTCATAACTGTCCACAAGGTAGAGCTGGTCATAATAGCCATCCCGACGCTCGGCCGCAAGGAGCTCAAGGCCATCTTCGACACCGCCAGGGAGCTCGTCGATTCCATAAAGATAGTCCCAAGGATATACGACTTCCACCAGCCGACCATAAACCTCAAGAGCCTTGAGGAGATAAAGATCGAGGACCTCATCGGCAGGCAGGCTGTTGAGATAGACCGAGAGAGCGTTACCAGGTTCATAAGGAAAAAAGTGGTCCTCGTAACCGGCGCGGGAGGGTCGATTGGCTCGGAGATAGTCCGGCAGGTGGCCGCCTACCAGCCAGAAAGGGTCGTCCTGTTCGACATCGATGAGACCGAGCTCCACAACATGGAGATGGCGCTGAGGAGAGCATATCCGAGGTATTTCAGGGCAAGGAAGAACGTCCCTGGAGTGGCGGCGATGAACACGCCTGAAAAGTTCGCTTTCGTTGTCGGCGACGTCAGGAACCGGGAGAGGGTAAATGCGGTCATGAGGGCATACAGGCCGGATATAGTCTATCACGCCGCGGCCTACAAGCATGTGCCGATGATGGAGTCCAACCCGGAGGAGGCCGTCAGGGTCAATATGTTCGGGACCTACGAGATGGCCAGCGCCGCCGTCGCTCACGTGGTGAAGAAGTTCGTCATGATCTCCAGCGACAAGGCCGTGAGGCCGACGAGCGTGATGGGCGCGACCAAGAGGATGGCGGAGAACATATGCCGCTCCTTCGGAGGCGGCGATACTTCCTTCGTCTCTGTTCGCTTCGGCAACGTCCTCGGAAGCCGCGGAAGCGTGCTGCCACTTTTCATGGACCAGCTGAGGGCCGGCGGCCCGCTCACGGTCACCGACAAGGAGGTCAAGAGATACTTCATGACAATACCGGAGGCGACCTCGCTGGTGCTGCAGGCTTCTGTTATAGGCAGGTGCGGTGAGATACTCGTCCTCGACATGGGCAAGCCTGTGAGGATCGCCGAGCTCGCCGAGGAGCTTATAAGGCTTAACGGCCTCGAACCCTACAGGGACATAGATATCGAGTTCGTGGGCCTGAGGCCGGGCGAGAAGCTCTATGAGGAAATATTCACGAACGAGGAGATACAGGGCGCGAGCGCCCACGAAAAGATATTCATGGCCAGGAACACGAGGCGGCATCAGCTCGGCGAAATAGAGCGGATACTTGGCGAGTTCGAGGACGGTATGGAAATGGACGGCTCGGGCGAGACGTTGAGGATGCTTCTCAGAAAATACGTTGAGCATATGGCCGAGGGGAAGGGGCACCTGAGGCCCGCGTCTTCACAAGGAGGTATCTACTAAATGGGATCGGAAGGGAAGGCTCTCGAAAAAGAGATAAACCTCGTCGATTACTGGCAGGTGATATGGGCGAGGAAGCTCTTGATAATCATGGTCGCGGCCGTCTTGACGGCCGTGACCGCCATTTACTCGCTTACGATAGAAGACATCTACCAGGCCAGGGCGGTAATAATGCCGGTGAACCGGAGGGCCGACGCCAACTCCGGCCTCTCCACGCTCGCGCAGCAGTTCGGAGGGCTCTCTCTGCCGGCATCGGCGTCTTCATCCGAGATACTTAGCCTCCTTAAGTCAAATCAGCTCCGCGAGCGCGCCATTAACGAGTATGGACTTATGCGGGAGCTCTTTCCCGTGAAGCCTGACGGAGAGAGGGCGGCTGGCTACACCGGATTGATCAAGGCAGCCATGGCCGCGGTGAGACCTGGAGCGAAGGCGGGCATGGGGAGCGCCCCAACTGTCTGGGACGGCATAAGAAAGCTCGATTCCATGCTGACGATAAATTTCGATATAAAGGAGAACACGATAACCGTAACATCGAGGCACACCGACCCCAGGGTAGCGGCAAAGGTCGTGGAGAGCATGCTGGCAGCGCTAATGGACCACATGAGCGGCGAGGCGAAAAGGATAGCCAGGATAAACAAGAAGTACCTCGAAAACCAGCTCTACTCTACCGCGGACCCTATCATCAGGCAGAAGATATACAACCTCATAGCACAGCAGATAGAGACGTCGATGATGTCGGAGATGAAGGAGAACTTCGCCTTCACTATGATAGACTCTCCAAGGGAGCCTGACAGGAAGGTATTCCCGGACAGGAAGAAGATAGTCAAGATAGGCTCGCTCATTTCTTTATTTACCGGGATATCTTTCGGATTCCTGGTCGAGTACAGGGGCAGGCGCAAGTCGCTTTAGACTCTACTGTCTGTCATGGGGAGGGTTAAAAAATAAGGGGCCGCTCCAATCCGCGCTGCCCCTTATATTATGGCGGAGCGAGGTGGATTCTATCGTTCCTTGCTTGCGTTCTACCGGGATTAGAATTATGGTTATAAACTTGATGGTCCGTTTGAATAAAAAGCTGTAACGTGCCATTCTGTCGGTTTTTTTTAAAATCCTAGTGGTCTTTTTCTAATCTTGGCCCCATTCGTCTATTCCTTCCTTTTCTCCCCTTAAATCAATGCATGCGGCATGGTCATCCCGCCTTATTGTCTGGAAAAATATGTTGTTTTCTGTTATCTTCGCACCCTATTTAGGATCGATCCCCTTGATAATGCCTATAGCGCCGATATGAGCTTGAAGTCTTACCCGTCATCTTTGAGGAGCAGGTCAGGATGGTCAGAGCTGCTTGAACTGAAAAGGACGTTCGAGCCGCACGTCCATCAGATAGAGCCTACAAACAGCTGCCCCTATTCGTGTATTATGTGTCCGAGGCCCGCCCGCATGGAGCGTGAGGTCGGGTTTATGGATATCGAACTCTTCCACAAGATAATCGATGAGATATCCGGTTTTTCAGAGCCGGTCCGAAAAAAGGAGATAGAGCTTTTCCATTTCGGAGAATCGCTCCTCCACCCTCTGATCGACGAGATGGCCGGATATGCCTCCGGTAAAGGCCTGAATATCACCCTTTCCGTAAACGCCCCGGAGCTTTCCCCCCGGCTGCTGGATAGGCTTGCCGCAAGCGGCCCATGCAGGATCATAATATCGTTCGACGGGTACGACGAAGAAAGCTATAGGGAGATACGCGGGAAGGGCGCGGATTATGAATTGGCCTTGGCAAACCTTGAATATGCCGCGGGCCTTGTAAGATCTGTCCTTGCCGGCACAAAGATCTCCGTCAGGATAATACGCCTCAACAGGAACAACCCGCGGATAGAGGACTTCAGGCGCCATTGGGAGTCCCTTGGGCTTCCGGTAGAGGTGCGCGAGTTCTTCCCGTGGACTGAAAAAGAGCTTACATCCCTTGGTCTGGTCCAGAAATACCCGCCTTTCATGCCCTGTCCCTTTCCCTGGCAATATCTTGTCGTGCAATGGGACGGCACCGTCGTGCCGTGCTGCAGGGATTACAACGGCGTCAATCCCATGGGTAATGTCAGGAGCTTATCCCTTAAGGAGATATGGAACAGCGCGCTGTACGCTGACTTCAGGAGGCAGCACCGCACCGGAGAGTATGGCGGCAACGCTTTTTGCAGTGAATGCATGAATATTTTTTACACAGAGGGATAGTGCTGGAGTCTGTTTTACAGAGGGGAGTCGCCCCTGAAGCGTCTGTCAGGGAGACCGTTTGCGAGGTCTTTGAGAAGGCCGTTCGTCACCATGGGGCAAATCCGCTCATAATCTTCGACGACGGCAGCTCTTTGAGCTACTCTGATGCCGGTGCTCTTGCGGCAGATATCGCGGGGCGATTGCAAGGCGTTGGCGTTGGCAAGGGCGACAGGGTACTCTCGGTTTCCGCCGCATCTGCTGAAGCGGCGCTCGTATTCTGGGCATGTATGCTTATTGGCGCGGTCTTCATCCCGGTGGACGGCCGCATACAGCCCGATAAGCTCTCCAAGGTCTTCAAAAGCACAGCCCCAAAAATAGTCTTCACAGGCCATGGATGGGCAGGCGCGTTTTCGGGTGTCAAGGTCGTCTCGTATTCCGCGGAGAGCGGCGTGGCGCATGGATCCCGGTTTCACGAGTTCCTTGATGAGAGTGGCTCTGATTACCGTCCGGAGCCCGTCTCGCCAGCGGACGACGCGGTAGTCCTTTTCACCTCCGGCACCTCTGGCGAGCCAAACGGTATTGTGCTCTCTCATGGCGCGCTTTCCGGAAGCGCGCGCCTGATGGCCGAGACCTATCAGTGGGGGCCCGAAGACAGGGTCTTCTCTATCGGGGATTTTCATACCATGAGCGGGTTGAGAAACACGTGTGTCGCGACATTCTACCCCGGGGCCTCTTTCATAATCGCTCCCCAGGACTTAAGGGCAAGCGGCCCTGCATGCTCGGTCCTCATGGAAAGACTTGGCGCGACAATATTATGCGCTGTCCCGGCCTTCCTCGCCCAGTTCACCAGATTCCAGGAGAAGATATCAGGCGGGTTTGCAAAAAGCCTCAGGTTTGTCATGTGCACGGGGACTCTCCTTACGCCCTCTATCGTTGAATCTTTTGAAGAGCGCTACAAAAGGAGAGTGTTGAATTATTACGGCCTGACAGAGACATCCGGGCTTTGCATAGGCGTTATTCCGGGGATGAAAAGGGAATACCCGGGCTCAATCGGCGTGCCTCTCGGCTGTTCGGTCATGATTGCCGGGCCTGACGGCAGGGAAGCTGCTCCAGGAGCCGCGGGAGAGCTTTTCATACGGACTGAGAACATCATGAGCGGCTATTATAACGACCCGTCCTTGACGGAGAAGGCTATCGTTGGCGGCTGGTTCAGGACAAAGGATTTCTGCCGCCAGGAGCCTGATGGCTCGATAGAGCTTCTGGGGCGCGTTGATGACGCCTTCAAGGACCTGAGGGGAGAGCTTGTGCACCCATCCGAGATAGAGTCGGTCCTTGAGGCTTCTCCCCTTGCGCTCGAGGCTGCGGTCTGCGGCTTTGAAGCGGAAGACGGCCGCCCCGCGTCGGCGGCTTTCGTAGTCGCCAGTGAGAACGGGGTAGATGAAAAGGGGCTTGCAAGCGAATTGCGCCGCCAGGCGTTCGCCGCGCTTGGCCCTTACAGGACACCCGCTATTTTCATGGTCGTTGACTCGCTCCCAAGGGGGACGAACGGAAAGATACTTAGAAGAAAACTGAGGGAGACACTGCCATGAGCCGTATCGTATCTGTCTTTGAAAACGCTGAAACAGTGAAGCCGGGAAAGCCCATGATGGTGACATCCGGCGGCGAGCTCACGTACGGAGCGCTCCTTGAGCGCACGGCGAGGCTTACGGGACTGTTAAGAAAAGACGGCATATCAGCGGGCGACAGGGCTATAGTGTCGAGCAGGGATGACATCGAGGCCGTTTGCGCCTTCATAGGACTCGCGCGTAACGGCATAGCCGCCGTGATGCTCGACGCGCGCTTGCCTTCCCCGGAATGGTCTGCTCTCGCGGAGGCGGCGAAGGCGAGATGCGCCTTTGTCGATGCTGATATCATTGGGCGGGCAGAAAAGACCACAGCTGTGTATGGGTTCGCCAAGACGGTCACAAAGGCCGGCATGCTTGGCAGGCTGCTTAAAAGGGAGAGGGCCGAGTACCCATCGTTCCTAGAAGGAATAGAGCCTGCCGACCCGCCAGGCGAGGTCGATGGAAGTCTCGACGCGTACATAATGTTCACTTCAGGGACGACCTCGCGCCCCAAGGGTGTAAGAATAAGCCATAAGGCCCTTTTTTCCCATCTCGGCACCCTTTCAAGGCAATTCGGCCTATGCGATGGGTCAAGGATACTGAACGTCCTGCCGCTAAACCATGCGGACGGTTTCGTCCAGGGACCACTGGCTGCCCTCTATAATCGCGCCACCGTATACAGGCCGATGGAATTCAGCATACAAAGGCTTACGGAACTCATGGACGCTGTCTACAGGGACCGGATAACCCACTTCGTCGCTGTCCCAGCGATGCTCTCGCTCATCCACAGGCTCGGCCAGGGCTCTGAGGAGAGCTTTACCACGGGGGACTTGCTGGCCGTCATCTCCACCGCCGGGTATCTTGAAAAAGAGCTCTGGGAGGGGTTCGAAAATAAGTTCATGGTCAGGGTGTCGAATGTCTACGGGCTTACGGAGACCGTGGCAGGAGGGCTTTTCAGCGGCCCCGGAGACGCTGACCGCCGTGTAGGGACGGTTGGAAGGCCTGTGGACTGCGAGGCTATGATAGTCATCGAAGACGGCTCTCCCGCACCGGACGGGGAGCCTGGCGAGCTGCTTTTAAGGGGTGATAACGTCATGACCGGATATTTCGAGGATGACGAGGCAACAGGCCATGCGCTAAAGGACGGCTGGCTTCGCACAGGCGATATCGCGGTAGGGGAAGACGGTTTCTTCAGGATAGCCGGGAGGAAGAAGAACATCATCATCACCGGCGGACTGAATGTCCAGCCGGAGGAGGTTACCGAGGCCCTAAAGTCCCACGCCGATGTCCTGGAAGCGGTCACCTTCGGCGTCGAGGACAATACCTGGGGAGAGCTGGTGGCCTCCTGCGTAGTCCTCTCGCCCGGCGCGCGCGTTGGCCCTCCCGAGCTTGCTGATTGGTGCCGGGCAAGGGTGGCGCACTACAAGGTGCCCCATCGCATACATGTCTTTCAGGAACTTCCGAAGGGGCCTTCAGGCAAGGTGATCGTACCGGTGGCAAAGAAGATGGCCATGGAAGCCGGTTCGTCGGAGAAGACGTCCGGCAATTCGATCAGAGAGAAGGTATTGGGCGCCGCCGCGTCCACCTTCAAGGCGCCGGTCCATGAACTCTCAGAGTACTCGACCGCAGCGGATGTGGCGGGCTGGGACTCGCTTGCCCACCTTCAGTTCGTGGTTGCCCTTGAAGAGGCCTTTGATATAAGGCTGGAATCGGCTGACATAATCAGGATCGAGTCTATAGGCGAGGCTGAAAGGATTGTAGGTGAGAAGCTCTCGGTCTGAGGCGCGCCCGCTCCTGTGCGCGCCGCCGCTATATGTATGGTTCATCGTCGCTGCCATGCTGGCAGCTCTTTTTTTCGCAAGCCTGCCAGCCTTCAACCGCTATAACGTCGATGAAATTGGATTTTCTGAGGCCTCTGCCGGCAGACTCGGCTCTTTTCGGGGAAGGCATGGGGAAAAAGGCTTGAGGGTGCTCGCCATCGGCAGCTCTCTTATGGGAAAGGCGGTCTTTTTTGACGGCAGGATGGAGGCGCTGGCCAAGAGGCAGGGGCTCACGGGGATCGAGTTCATGCGCATCAGCCGTCCCGACGGCGACCTCTCTACCTTCATGCCGCTTTTGAGCGATATGGCGGAGGCCGCGCCGGATATTATCCTGATCGAATCAGACAGCGTTTTCTACGACCGGCATATGGTCAAGAACGCCTTTGCAAGGGAGTACATGAGTTTTCTAAAGGCCATGCTCATGGAAAGCCTCAAGTCAAAGAGGCCGGTATTCCCCAAGCCGGAACAGGTCTTCATTGAAAATGACTTCGACCTTCCCGTAAAGTCTCGCCTGAACAAGGTGTCGCTCGACGAGACCCTCCTTAAATGGGATCAGAGGTCTTTGGCCGATATCGAAGAGATAGCCCCTTTTTTTAGCGATTTAGCGCGTAGAGGCATCAAGGCCGTGCTGGTCAGCATACCAAGGCATCCGGAGTTTGAGAGGCTGGCGGGAGGCCATGGCCCGGAGACCGCTGTGCTCCAAAAGAGGCTTGAGCGTTATTACGGCGTTAAATCGATAAGCTTTCAAGGTGAGGCCGGGGCTGAATGCTACTCGGACCATGCCCATCTCAACGGAGAAGGGCGCTTGAGATTTTCACTCTGGCTTATAGAGGTGCTTAAAGGGGGCAGAGGCGTAGTATGAACCTGGTCTCTGTTCAGATGCTCGGCTGGATAGCGGCGACGGTCGTCATCTTTTGGGCCGCTCCGCGTAGTCTTCAGCCCTATGTAGTTGCCGCTTCAAGCGCCCTTTTGCTTCTGTTCTTCTCGCCTGTCTCTCTCGCGGTGCTCTCTGTTTTTACCGTTCTTGGCTATGTCCCGATGAAATACGGGCGGCGATCGGCGGCAGGGGCGCTGGCAGCCGGCGGCGCCGTTGCGGCAATATTTCTATGGTTCAAGTCAGGGACCGCTTTTGGCGGGCCGCTTGTGCCGCTGGGGTTCGGGTTTTATACGCTGAGAGCCCTTCATTACTCGCTGGACTCAATAAAACGAACGCTCCCGCCGCATACCTTCGGGCAGTTTTTAAGCTACATGTTCTTTCTCCCGACCGTTATCGCCGGTCCCATAAACAGGTTTCAGGATTTTCACAGGGAGCTGTCGCGAAGGAGGTTTGACAGGGGGCTTTTTTCAAATGGATGCGAAAGGATCCTCTATGGTTTTTTTAAGGTCGTCGTGCTCGGCAACTACGAGGTCTCTCATATATTGCGCCTCAGGATCGAGGCCATGGAAGCGCGCCATGAGGTCCTTGCCTCATACCTTGACTGCGTCAGATACGGGCTCAACCTGTATTTTCAGTTCTCCGGATACTCGGATTTGGCCATCGGCTTTTCGATGCTCCTCGGCTTCAGGATAGCCGAAAACTTCAATTACCCTTTTCTCGCGCGGAACATAGGCGAGTTCTGGAAAAGATGGCACATAACGCTTTCGAGCTGGTGCAGGGATTATGTCTACAAGATGGCCCTTTCCGCGAGCAGGCGGCCATGGGCCGCGGTAATGGCCTCAATGCTTGTTCTCGGGCTCTGGCACGAGCTGTCTCCAAGGTATCTTGCCTGGGGGGTCTATCACGGCGCGGGCATAGCGGTATGGCAGGGCTTCCAGAAGGTGAAGCAGGGTATTCCGGATATTCCGATGATGAGTTTTGCAGGATGGAAGTACATAGCGGATGGAGCTTCTTATCTGCTGACTATTAACTTCGTGATACTCGGCTTTGCTATAACCAAGGAGCCTGACCTGGCTTCAGGGCTTAATGTGCTTGGAAAAATACTTTTTTTCTGGATTTGAGGCATGTACGGGTTCTTAAGAAAGTTTTTACCAAAAGCCACAGCAGATGCCCTCATCATCTTCTGGTACATACTGCTTATATTCCTTGTGATAGCGCTTTCTCATGGCGGACACGGCGAGTTCAGGTATCTTAATATATGAACGTTGGACTTCACCCGGTTTTGTAGACAGTTATTCTTTGCCTGAAGAAGCCATCTCGACGTCGTAAGGGCTGACATGTCCGAGGTGGCTGTGACGCCTGGTCCTATTGTAGAAGATCTCGATATAGTCGAAGAGGTCGGCTTTCGCCTCCTCCCTGGAGAAAAGAAAAGATATTTTAGGCACTGGATGCGCCACGGCAGGAAAGAGCAACCCCGGTCATTGGGAATGCCAGCGGCTCGTAAGGACAGCTGAAGTTCCCCTTTGCAAAACATCTCCAAAAGGATATAATGTGTTCAATCTCATATAAGCCGTATTTTGCTGGTTTCCACTTCACGTTATTTCCAACACCTCATCCATTGCCGCTACTCCAGTTGACAAAGAAAATCCAAACCGGCGTACAGCGGCACACACCCTTATTCCGATAGTTTTATAAAATTGATCTCCGCAGTACAAAAGCTGAGCGCCGTATCAGAAGCCTCCTCCGACGGCATAATGGTAATCGGCCGCGACATGAGGGTCCTCTGGGCCAACCATGTATTTGAGAAGTGGGTGGGGCTCAACGACCTCAAGGGCGTGCCGTGCCATTCCGTTTACAGGAACGAGAACACCTGCAGCGGGTGTCCCGCAAAGGAAGCACTGGGCGGAAAAGGACCCCGGAAAGGTGGTGTCGTCTCATTCCGGAACGCCTCAGGGGAGGAGCTTTACGTGGAGGTTACAGCCGCGCCGGTCAGGGACAGGAAAGGTGAACTGGCCGGGATAGCTGAAGTCGCCAGAGAAATCACAAGGGAAGTGGCCCTTGAATCCAGGCTCAATGAAAGCCGGGAGCGGCTCAGGACGATAATAGACGCGATAGGGGACGGCATCTCCGTAATTGACAGAGATTACACGATAGACCGCGTCAACATGTCGCTGCTAAGGATGTTCAAAAAAAAGGATTTTGCCGAGGTCAGGGGTAGGAAGTGCTTTTCAGAGTACTTCAGGAATGAAAGGGTCTGCAGCCATTGCCATGCGGAAAGCACGTTTGAGAGCGGCACTCCGGCTCACTTCAAGAGCATCTTGCATGACGGGGAGGAGAAGGTAGTCCTTGATATCTCCATATTCCCCATGATGGACCGGGAAAACAGGATTGTAAATGTCATCGAGTATTTCAGGGATATAACCGGAACGGTCAACCTTGAGGAGCAGGTCCTCCATTCCGAGCGCCTCGCCGCCATAGGTGAACTGGCAGCGGGGATAGCCCATGAGCTCAGAAACCCCCTCGGCAACATAAGCGCCTCTATCCAGCACTGTTTCAAACAGCACGGGCAAGGTCTTCCGGAAAATATAAAGAACCACCTTTCCATGATACTCAGGAACTCCGAGAACGCCGACAGGATCATTCAGGAGCTTCTGGATTTCTCGAAACCCTCCGATTTTGCCGCATTCAGGCTCGGGCGGGTGGAAAAGGTGCTGGAGAAGGCCTGCGCCCTCGCCATGAGCCGGTGCGCCAGGCAGAAGGTAACGGTCCGGGTAAAACTCCAGCGTAATCTGCCGCTGCTGCTTATAGACGAGAAAGGCCTTGAGGGCTGTTTCCTGAACTTCATCATAAATGCCCTTGACGCAATGCCCCAGGGGGGCGGGATGACCGTAAAGGCGTTCCTTGACCCGCGAATCAGAGAACTCGCGGTCGCGTTTGAGGACACCGGGGTCGGGATACCTGAAGAGCAACGCGGCCGGATATTCGACCCTTTTTTCACGACAAAATCAAACGGCACTGGTCTTGGCCTTTCCATAGCCCATAACGTGATAAACAACCACAATGGCAGGATAGAGGTAAAAAGCGCAGCAGGCAAGGGTACGAAGATAACAATCTTCCTTCCTGTCCCGGAGGAGTGCGGCAAAAGATGAGCGATAGAAAAAATCTGATATTCATAGTCGATGATAACAAGGACATGCGCCTGATCCTTTCCGATGTCCTGCGTTCAGAGGGGTACGAAGTATGCGTATGCAGCAGCCCTAAGACCTGTCTCAAGGAGTTCGAGACCATGCGCCCCTCGCTTGTCCTGCTCGATTTTAAACTGCCCGAGATGGACGGGCTCGAACTCCTCAAGGAGCTTAAGGCAAGGGACGAGGACCTTATGGTCGTAATGCTTACGGCCTATGGCGAGATCAAGAGCGCGGTCCAGGCAATGAAGCTCGGCGCCTTCGATTACGTTACAAAGCCCTTCAATAACGAGGAACTGGTGCTGATAATCAGGAATGCGCTCAAGACCGGCAGCCTTGCAAGGGAGGTGGCCAGCCTCAAGACCAGGCTCGAGCAGTGCCGTCCTTATCCTGAGGGAGTGATGAGCGACTCTCCTCAGTTCAGGCAGGTCCTGAACCAGGTTTTTCTAATAGCCCCAACGGATGTCACCGTAATCCTGCAGGGAGAGAGCGGCACCGGCAAAGAGCTTCTCGCCAGGATGATCCACGATAACAGCTCGAGAAGAAATAAGCCCTTTGTGGCCATCGACTGCGGTGCGCTGCCTGAGACCCTGGCGGAAAGCGAGCTTTTCGGCTACGAGAAAGGCGCCTTTTCAGGGGCGGATGCAAGGAAAGAGGGCCAGTTCGAGCTGGCAAACGGAGGGACCCTTTTCCTGGACGAGATAACGAACCTTTCCGAATCGGTGCAATCGAAACTCCTGCGGGTGCTCCAGGACCGCAAGGTCCATCTTCTTGGCGGCAAAAGGGATTTCGAGTTGGACGTCAGGATAATGGCGGCCACTAACGTGGACTTCCTCTCCGAGGTGAATGCCGGCAGGTTCAGAAACGACCTTTACCACAGGCTAAACGAGTTCAACATCCATATACCGGCCCTAAGGGACAGGGGCGAGGACGTTCCAGCGCTGGCAAGCTATTTCCTCGGACTTGCCGCAAAGGAGTTCCGGAAGGAGGTGAAGGAGTTTTCCTGCGAGGCCATGGAGGTCCTCCTCAATTATAATTGGCCCGGCAATATCCGCGAGCTCCGCAATGCCATCCGGAGGGCCGCGCTTCTTGAGGGTTCGGACCAGATAACGCCCGCTGCCCTGCCTCCCGAAATCGTGAAAAAGACGATGAGTCTTGAATGCAAAGAGCTGCTCGGGACCGGCACATCCCTGAATAAGATAACAAGGACGCTTTCAAGGAATGTCGAGCGGGATATAATCTCAAAAGCCCTTTCTGAGACTAAAAACAATAAGACCAGGGCAGCCAAGATGCTTGGGATCGACAGGATGACCCTGTATTCGAAGATGAAATTACTTGGACTCGGATAGGACTGTAAGGGCGGCCTTATAGTATGTAGAGACTGCTCTACGCTTCCGGGCTTCCCGGACAGCCACGCCCTCGATTTAAAATAAAAGAAGGCCCCGAAAATCAGTTGATCTTGTGAAAATTTGTCTTTCCCCCCTCCCTGGCTTTTCTGGCACGGTTGTTGCTCTTACCTATCTTCAAATCAATCAACATGACAATCACCGAATAAGGCGGGCGGCGCCTGAGTAAAGGCGCCGTGATTCAAACCTGCCTGAAGTACGAAAGCAAGCTGCCGGATTTGTCGGGTCGTTGGTCAAAGCGCGGCCTTACACAGCGGCAGGATCTCAAACCGGAAAGGAGGTGAAAGATCATGGCAGTCGAGAAAACGATGGCGTCTTCAAGCCTCGTGGAAGTGGTAGACCGCATCCTTGACAAGGGGATAGTCATAGATGCCTGGGCCAGGGTTTCCCTGGTAGGCATCGAGCTCCTTGCAATCGAGGCAAGGGTGGTATGCTCCTCCGTCGAGACCTTCCTCAAGTACGCTGAGGCGATAGGTCTCACGGCAACAGAGTCAGCCACTGCCTGACGGCGATGATCTTGGCATCCTTGGGGTTTAGAGGGCGCCCCTTGACCCCCTCTACCGAGAGCGCCTCAAGCATGCCCCGGATCATCCCGCGAAGAAAAGGGAAGGGATATGGACCATTCAGAGTCTGTGATGGAAGCCGGGCTTCAGATAGTAAGGTCTTTCGAGAAAAGCGCCGCCGCTCTGATAGATCTTGTAAAGGAAACCGCTGGCTGCCTTGAGGAGGAGTGCTCGGAGCAGGATGCTATGCTGAGAGAGCTCAGGGACAAGCTGTCGAGAGAGGGGCTGAGAAAGAAGGACTTCGACGCCATCATGGGCCGCTTGCAGACCAGGGCCGGAGAACTCCGGGGAGAGATAAAGACTGCGATCGAGGCCTTTTTGAGGGAAGAAGGGGAGTTCGTGCGTTTTCTCGAGTCAATGGTGAACGGGACTTCAGAGACAACAGGGTATCTCGGCAGCGAAAGGCTCCCCAAGCTCAGGGAATGCGAGCACAGGGTGGCTGCTGTCCTTATGGAGCTTCAGATAGAGCAGGCTACATTAAATGGCGAGCTTAAACGGCTCCTCTCGATAAGAGAGGGCGTTAGCATAAAGGATTTCAAGTTTTCGGTCAGGACGCTAAAGCTCAGGCAGGATGAGAGCCGGGGCGCGATGGGCAGGGTGATCGAGGACTTCTACAGGGCCAGGCAGGATGTACTGGCCCGCTGGCAGGCCGTGTTCAGCGCCTGCAATGGATGATCATGCCGCTAAACTCCCCGGCGATTACCCGGGTAAAGACCAGGAGGATGCCATGTCCATATTAGATGATTTCAGGTCGATGACTCACGAAATATCCGCTGCCTACGACATCAGGGCCGGTGAGCTCGCTTCCATCAAGCGGCACATCCGCACCATGCTCGGCGACCTCAGGCGCACCCGGAGGGAAGAGTCCCGGAAGCTTGCCGCCGAGCGCAGGAAAGAGGTCGCACACATAAAAAAGCAGGTTGAAGGCATCAAGAAGGAGACCGCCAATTCCCTCAGGGACTTCAGGAAGACCACCCTTTCCGGCATCAAAATGGAGACCGAGGACCGCAAGGGTGAGGTGATCGACATGCTCGGGAGCTTCAGGAAGGATTTCATCGATGGATTCAGGAAAGAGATGGAGGGTATGACATCCGCCTGGGGGGACCTGGTACAGGGCCTCAGGGCCAAGAGAAACCAGGTGAGAACCGGGCAGAACCTGCCTGAGGCGAAGTCGGGAAAAAGGAAAAGGCATGTGGCAAATCGCGCCGCCTGATCCTGTTACATGAACCGGTCCCAAGGACCTGAAAGATCATGGAGACAAACGCATGCAAGATGAATTCACGACGGTGCTTGAGCCCCGGAAGATGCCCGATTTCGTTGAGACACCTTACATAAACGAGGTCACCGAGCGGGCCCTCGGCTATGTAAGGGCGGGCTTCCCGGTGCACTTCAGGGGCGTATCCGGAGCAGGAAAAACCACTCTGGCCATGCACCTTGCCGCAAAGATCGGCAGGCCCGTGGTGATCCTCCACGGCGACGAGGAGCACTCCACCTCTGCCCTCGTGGGAGGCGAGCAGGGCTACAGGATGAGAAGGGTGGTGGACAACTTCATCCATTCGGTCCTCAAGACAGAGGAGAGCTTCCAGAAGACATGGGTGGACAGCCGCCTCACCCTCGCCTGCAAATGCGGTTTCACGCTTGTGTATGACGAGTTTACGCGCTCAAGGCCGGAGACGAACAATATCCTGCTCTCCATTCTTCAGGAGAGGGTCCTCGACCTGCCTGCCACGCGTGATGGATATGTAAAGGTCAGTCCCCAGTTCTCAGCCATATTCACCAGCAACCCGGAGGAGTACGCGGGTGTGTACAGGAGCCAGGACGCGCTCAGGGACAGGATGGTCACGCTTGACCTGGAGCACCCCGATAGGGAGACCGAGGTAGCGGTCACTATGGCGAAATCCGGGTTGCCCAAGGCTCAAGCCGAGCGGATTGTGGCGGTAGTGAGGGACTTGAGGGAGTCAGGAAAATGCGAGTTCGCGCCCACTGTCAGGGGTTGCATCATTATAGCGAAGACCCTGAGGATCAGGGGCGGTTCGGCCGACTCCGGTTGCGCGTCGTTCAGGGAGATCTGTGCCGACGTCCTTTCCTCCGAGTCCAGCCGGGTGGGCTCTATCGGGAACACCAGGAAAGTCAGGAAGCTCGTAGGCGAGCTCATTGACAGGCACTGCGCCAAGGCGTCCCTGAAAGACCCGGGCCGCAAGGGGGCCGGTGAAAATGACGGCGCGGGAGCAGGCCTGCGCTTGACGGCGATAAAGGGGGTTTCATGAAAAAGCAGATAGCCGGCCTCTCCAGCATGAGGACATGCCGGAAGGTGAAGATAAGGTCGGCCATCGGGTCTTCCACCGGAGGCTATCTGGACCTGTACATCATGGACCTCGAGAGTAGAAGGTTCCAAAAGGAGCTCCTGACAGTGGAGAAACGGAAGCGCTGGCTGGAGTCCGAGCTCAAGCGTCTCGGGAAAGAGCAGGAGCGCGTAAAGAAGGAGATGCCCCGGAGCAGCCCCCGGCCTTCAAGAACAAAGCCCCAGGGCAAGGCCCTGAAGACGATGATAATGGATTATTAGATGGAGGAAGGCAGTTATCTGTATTGCATCATCGGGACCGGACAGGCGAGGAACTTCGGCCCTGTCGGCATAGGCGGCTGCAACGACGAGGTCTCGACCATAAGTTATGGAGACGTATCGTGCGTTATCAGCCGCTCCCCTCTCAAGGAATACGCCCTCTCCAGGGAGAACCTGCTCTGCCATCAGAGGGTGATAGAGACGGTGATGAAAGACTACACGGTCCTGCCGGTAAGGTTCTCGACCATATCGGCGAGCCCGGAGGATATAAGAGGTCTCCTCAGAAAAAGACTCCCGGAGTTCAGCGGCCTTTTGAAGCAGATGGACGGAAAGGTGGAACTGGGCCTCAAGGTCATCTGGAAGGAGATGGGGCTTATATACGGCGAGGTCCAGGAAGACCCGGAGATAAAGCGGGTCAAAGAGGATTTGGAGGGCAGGCGCGGCGGGACGCTTTATGAAAAGATAGGCCTTGGCAGGTCGGTAGAGGAAGCCCTTGGCAGGAAGAGGGACGACGAGGCCGATTCAATCGTCTCGGCCTTTAAAGGGCTGTATTCGGATATGAAGAGGAACAAGACCCACGGCGAGAGCATGTTACTGAACGCGGCCTTCCTGGTCGACAGGGCCTCAACAGGCGGGTTCGACGCCATAGTGCAGGACCTCGACCGGCAAATTGGCGGGAGGGTATTGCTCAAGTACGTGGGGCCTGTGCCCATATTCAATTTCGTCAACATTGTTGTCGAATGGAACTGAGAGGAGGACGGCAATGCCTGCACAAAAGAAAAAGAAGAGTACCGGGCCCGATGAGGCCCTCTTTGATTTCGGCAAGACTGCAATAGGAGGGCTCTTCAAGGGGCTTTCAGAGCTTGTAGACCTCGCCTCCAAGGCTGCGGAGAAGGGGCAGGCCATAAGTCGCGAGGGCGAGATAAAGGGCCTTGGAAAGGATGTGAAGGGGGTCTACGGGTTCTCGGTAAGGACCCTTGCCGGAAAGCCCGTTGTAGAGCACTTCGGAAATATAAAAGAGACGCCAGAGGGGCCGGTTGTGGAAGAGGCGAGGGAGCCGCTGGTCGATATCTTCGACGAGGGCGACCATCTTATAGTGATAGCCGAAGTCCCAGGGGTTGAAAAGGAGGACATAAAGGTCGAACTGAAGGACGACCTCCTCTCGATAAGGGCGGACGGCAAGGAAAGGAAGTACCGTAAAGATATAGAGCTTCCCTCCAAGGTGGACCCATCCACGAGGACGACCATATACAGGAACGGCATTGTGGAAGTAAAGGCAGGCAAGGTCAAGTGAGAATCTCAACGGCATTGCATCTGCGCGTTAGCGAGGCGGGGGCAAAAGACGTGGGCAGGGGCATGGCAAGGCTCGACCCGGCTGATATGGAGAAGCTCGGCGTGGAGGTGGGGGACATAGTCTGGGTCGAAGGCAAACGGAGGACGGCCGCCAAGGTGGTCCCTGCGCATGCCGAGAACAGGGGAAAGGGAATAGTGCAGGTGGACGGAGTGATCAGGCAGAACGCTCAGGCCGGCCTGGATGAGAAGGTCGCGGTCAGCAAGGCCTCGTACAAGCCCGCCCAGAAGGTCGTGCTTGCGCCCATAACTTATCTAAGGACAGTCCCCAAAGATACGCGTTTCATCTCCGGGCTACTTGACGGTCTGCCAGTAGTCGAGGGAGACAAGATCAGGACGAGCCTCTTTGGCACGCGGAACAGGGATTTCAATGTGGAGAGCGTCTCTCCCGGCGAAACTGTAATCATAAACTCCAGGACCGCTGTCGAAGTGAAGGGCGGGGAAAAGAAAGCGGCCGAAAGGGCGCGGGTCACTTATGAGGACATAGGCGGGCTCAAGAAGGAGATAAGGAAGATAAGGGAGATGATAGAGCTGCCCTTGAAGCACCCTCAGGTCTTCGAAAGGCTCGGGATCGACGCTCCCAAGGGCGTATTCCTGCACGGGCCGCCCGGCTGCGGGAAGACCCTCATAGCCAGGGCCGTTGCGAACGAGACTGACGCGTACTTCACCACCATCAGCGGCCCGGAGGTGATTCACAAGTTCTACGGCGAGAGCGAGGCCAACCTGCGCAAGATCTTCGAGAGCGCCACTGCGAACGCGCCGGCTATTATCTTCATAGACGAAATAGACTCTGTCGCCCCGAAGCGTTCTGACATGGGCGGGGAGAAGCAGGTCGAGAGAAGGGTCGTGGCCCAGCTCCTTACCCTTATGGACGGGCTTGAGAGCAGGGGGCAGGTCATAGTCATAGGCGCTACCAACCTCCCGAACATGGTGGACCCGGCATTGAGAAGGCCGGGCAGGTTTGACAGGGAGATAGAGATAAGCATACCTGACAGGAACGGCAGGCTTGAGATACTCACCATACATACGAGGGGCATGCCTCTCGCGTCCGATGTGGACCTTGAAAAACTCTCCCAGATAACCCACGGCTTTATCGGGGCGGACCTCGAAGCCCTCTGCCGCGAAGCTGCGATGACTACCTTGAGAAAGATCTTCCCTTCGATTGACCTTCATACAGAGGACCTGCCTTACGAGACCCTGAGGAGCCTCGAAGTCACCATGGACGATTTTCTCGAGGCTATGAAAGATATTGAGCCTTCCGCAATGAGGGAGGTATTCGTCGAGATACCTGACGCCAGGTGGTCTGACGTGGGCGGCATGGAGGAGGTGAAGCAGGCGCTCAAGGAGGCGGTTGAGTGGCCGCTCAAGAGCCCGGAGATATTCCGGTACGCGGGCGCGAGGCCGTCGAAAGGCATTCTCCTCTGCGGGCCCCCGGGGACCGGCAAGACGCTCCTTGCAAGGGCGCTCGCCACCGAAAGCGAGGTGAACTTCATCTCTATCAAGGGCCCGGAGCTTATCTCCAAGTGGGTGGGGGAGAGCGAAAGGGGGGTGAGGGAGATATTCCATAAGGCCCGGCTCGCCTCTCCGTGCATAGTCTTCTTCGACGAGATAGACTCCCTTGCGCCGAGGAGAGGTGCGGGGGACTCCCATGTGGCCGAGAGGGTCATAAGCCAGATGCTCACGGAAATGGACGGGATAGAAGAGCTTAAGGGCGTTGTAGTGTTCGCGGCCACCAACAGGATAGATATGCTGGACACGGCGCTTCTGAGGCCGGGAAGGTTCGACCAGATATTCCATATTCCCATGCCGGATGAGACGACCAGGCGCGGGATACTGAAGGTCCATACCGTTAAAAAGCCCCTCTCAGGCGACGTGGACCTCGATGAGATCGCCAGGTCCACGGAAGGCTTTACAGGTTCTGAGCTCGAAGGTGTATGCAGGGAGGCCTCGCTCTCGGCCATCCGGTCTTATCTGGCCGGAGGTGCGGCAGAGCCCGGGCGTGAAGCCTCTTACGCCTCTCTCTCGGTTACAATGGCCCAGATGAAGAAAGCGGTCGAGATGATGAAGAAAAGGAAGAAGGGGGAATAGAGGATAGCATGGGTTTCCTGTTGGACGACATTATACTCTTCCCCGTCAAGGGTGTTGCCTGGATAGGGCAGCGGCTCAAGCAGGCGGCAGACGATGAGATGCTCGATAGCTCGAAGGTGCAGGGTGAGCTGATGGAGCTTCAGATCCAGTTTGAGCTCGGCGCCATATCGGAAGAGGAGTACGCCAGGAGGGAAGGCGAACTCCTCGAGAGACTTGAAGAGATTAAAAGGCTTAAAGAACGGGCCTCGGGAGGCGAATGAACCGGAGAGAAACATGCCCATAAGCTTAAGCGAGATAATAATCAAGACGAGGAAGGAACTGCAAAGCATCACAGGCCTCGATGCCTCATCCACCGTAAAGACCGTGAGGGATGAGAAGGGCTGGCACATCTTCGTAGAGATGGTCGAGAAGCACTCCATCCCGGACGGTATGGATATCCTCGCCACCTATGAGGCTATCCTGGACCTCGATGGCAATCTGACGGAGTTCAGGCGCAGGGGCTTGCGCAAGCGCATGGACACGGCGGTAACGGAATAGGGGCAATGGCATGACGGTAAAGGCCGCGCATACAGAGTATACGATTCTGGATGTCGTTGACAGGATCCTCGACAAAGGGCTTGCCATAAACGCCGACATCTCCATCTCGATAGCGGGCACCGAACTGCTTGGGATAAAGATCCGGGCGGCGCTGGCGTCTTTTGAGACTGCCGCGAAGTACGGGCTTGAGTTCCCGAGCGGGGTTGAGCGGGGCAGCCCGGCCTGGCAGGATGCAGGGGTTTTGAAGGAGAGCTGTCCCGGCTGCGGCAAAAAGCAACCGGCCAGGGAACTCCTGGAGCAGCGCTGCCCCTGGTGCGGCTGGATGAGCGCGAGCGCAAAGGAGCGCGAAACGTCCTTGATAATGGAGCTGAAATGAAAGCCCCGGTATTCTTTATTCATGGGATCGTAAGGGGGACCGGGGGCACAGCCCAACTTCCCGTTTTGAATTCTGCGGAAGTCCGCGCCCTGAACTATCGGGATATGGCCTGCCTGATCTCAGGCCCGTTCCCTGCCGGTCCGGCTGAGGGCACAAGTGCTCTCGCCGATATGCTTACAATGCACCATTCCGTCCTCGAGCAGGCGATGGATAGGGCACGGGCGGTCCTGCCTGTCAAGATGGGGGCGAAGTTCACGTCAGACGGGCAGGTAGTGGACTTGATGGAGAGGGCATACACGGAATTCTCAAAGAGGCTCGATGTCCTCGAAGACAGGATCGAGGCGGATCTTACGGCGTATTGGCAGGATCTGGACGGGATGATAAAGGGGATAGCCGCAGTGGACGGGGAGATAACACTGCTCAGGGAAAGGATACAGGGCAGGCCGGCCAATGAGACGCTTGAAGAGAGGATCAGGGTCGGATCGGCCATAAAGGACAGGGTCGAGAAAAGGCGCGTGAAGGCGCAGTCTCTTATCCTGGAGAGGCTCGGTAAAGAGGTCTGCAGGTCCAGGGTGCTGGAGCTTGCGGATGACAGGATTGTCCTGAGCTGCGCCTTGCTGATAGATCGGAAAAAGTTGCAGGGCTTCGAGAAAGCCCTGGATGAGGTCAACTCCATCCTGGAAGAGAAGGTCCGGCTGAGGTATGTCTCTCCCCTGCCGCCGTACTCTTTTGCCATGCTGGAAGTGAAAGAGGCGGAGTATGAAGAGGTGCTCAGGGCGAAAAGCCTTTTCGGGCTCGGGGACGAGTTCACCCCTGCGGACATAAAGCAGGCATACCATAACATGGCCCTCGAACTCCATCCTGACAGCGACCAGGACAATGCGGCCCTCAATGCCGGGTTCGAGGACGTTAAAAAGGCATACGAGGCGCTGAGGAACTTCTGCCAAAGCGGCAGATGCTCTTTCAGGCAAGGCGGTCTCCAGAGCTTCCTTTATATAGAAACCAGAGGCCAGGAGGCGGCCTGAGTGAAAGGCAGACGGTTGAAGACATGCCGATTGAGTTGAACGAAAAGAATATAAAAAAAGGGGTGCTGTCCCTTGTTCTGGCGCTCGTCGATATCCTGAGAGATGTACTTAAGCACCAGGCCGTAAGGAGAATGGAAGGCGGAAGGCTCTCCGGAGAAGAGGTCGAGAGGCTCGGCAGGGCGCTTAAGGACATCGACACAGCGGTCGAGGAGCTTAAAGAGGAACTCGGCATAATGGACGCTGTCCGGTCGGTCAGGGAAGGTCTTGACGGGGCTGTTGGCGAGGCGCTGGGAGCAGCCTTCGCGCAGGCGGAAATGAAGGGGAGCAATGCATATGCAGAAAAGGCCTGAGGAAAAAAAATATCCTCAGGGGAGCGCCTATCTTTACTGTGTTACCAGGGGCGAGGGCAGCCTGGCCGCCGGGATCCGGGGAATAGAGGCGGGAGAGATAAAAAGGGTCAGGGCCGGGGACCTCTCGGCCTTTGTCCAGGAGCCGTCGTTCATGCAGGGGCTTCCTGACAAGGCCCTGCTGGAGGAATGGATAGTCATCCACCACAGGACCATCGAGGCTGTTATCCTGGGCTTCGGGGCGGCCTTGCCATTCGGCTTCGGAAAGGTGCTGGCAGGCGAGGATGGAAAGTCTCCCGATGAGTTCCTGCTGGGGTGGCTCGCTGCGAATTATGAAGACCTGAAAGAGAAGCTGGACAGGGTCGAAGGAAGGGACGAGTACGGAGTACAGGTCTTCTGGGATGCACAGGCCGTTGCGCAAATGGTCTCATCCGGCCCGGAGATAAAAAAGATGGTTGATGAAGTGGCCTGGTGTTCGGAAGGGACGGCTTATCTTCAAGGCGAAAGGCTCAAGCGTGCGGTCCAGCACGCTATGGCCGAACTTGCGGGCAGCTATTTTGCAGAGATATATAGGGGCCTCGGCCCCTATTCCGACAGGATAAAGGTCGAACAGGTAAAAAAAGCAGCCGAAGGCAGGCAGATGATAGTGAACGTCTCATGCCTGGTAAGGCGGGAGAGCGCAGACGCGCTTGGAGAGTACCTCGGCAAGGTCGAAACCGAGCGCGGAGCGCAGGTGAGGTTTACCGGACCCTGGCCCCCGTACTCTTTTGTTTGAGGCCGCAATGATACCCGAAAACAGGCTTGAGTTTACGCTTTCTGACGCGCTTGACAGGCTCCTTGACAAAGGGCTGGTGATAAACGCGGATGTCATAATAACAGTCGCCGGAATCCCCCTTGTGGCTGTCGCATTGAGGGCGGCTATATCGGGAATGGAGACCATGCTCGAATACGGAATGATGAGGGATTGGGACAGGAGCATAAGGGGTATTTGCCCTGAAGACCACATGGAGGGAGCATGGCAAAAGCGGTAGGCATAGACCTTGGCACGACCTTTTCGGTCGCCGCATTCCTGGATGGGCAGGGAAGGCCTGTGGTCATCCCCGGCCCTGGCGGCAACAGGTTTACGCCCTCTGTGGTGGCGATACTCGAAAACGGGCAGAGGATAGCAGGTGCGCAGGCAAAGGACCGTGCTCTGATAGACCCTGAAAGAACGGTATTCTCGGTAAAGAGGAAGATGGGCAGAAGGACTTACCTTGAGCTTGCCGGCTCTGAGGTGATCGCGCAGATAAAAAGGCGCATGGGATCGGACTTCAGGGTCAGCATCGGGGACAGGGAGTACACCCCTGAGGAGATATCTGCGGTGATTTTAAGGAAGCTCAAGGAGGATGCCGAACGGTATCTCGGAGCCGAGGTCAGGAAGGCGGTTGTAAGCGTGCCTGCCTATTTCAATATAACCCAGCGCCAGGCGACCCTGGACGCCGGGGCAATAGCAGGTCTTGATGTGATGAGGATAATAGACGAGCCAACGGCCGCTGCGCTTGCATACGGGGCTGACCTGGCCGGGGCCGAGACAATCATGGTCTGGGACCTTGGCGGCGGCACCTTTGACGTCTCGGTACTGGAGCTGGGGGACGGGGTCTTCGAGGTGAAGGGCGTTTGCGGTGATAACTGGCTTGGCGGAGACGATTATGACTCCAGGCTGGCCGGGCTAATAGCCGAGGGAATAGAAAAGGAACATGGGGTTGACCCGAGGAAAGACGGCTCGGCGAATATCATGCTCAGGGAGCTTGCGGAGCAATGCAAGATGGAGCTTTCAAAAAAGACGGAGACGCGGGTAACTTTTGATTTTCCCGTACTCGGAAAGAAACTCCGCTGGGAGAGGACCATCTCCAGGCAGGAGTTCGAGCGCCTCACTTCGGATCTCGTGGAAAGAATGGCCGGCCCAGCTGAGAAGGCATTGAGGGACGCTGGGCTTGCTCCAGGCGACATAGACAGGGTGCTTATGGTGGGCGGCTCGACCAGGATGCCGCAGGTAAGGAAGGCGGTTGAAAGGCTCATGGGGAAGGGGCCATGTTTCGGGGTTAACCCCGACGAGGCAGTCGCGATGGGGGCGGCGATACAGGCCGGGATACTCCTCGGGCAGGTCAAGAGGAAGGTGCTTATTGACGTCATCCCTATATCGATCGGCGTGGAGACCGAAGGCGGGGTCTTCACCAGGCTGATTGAAAGGAATACCTCGATACCGGCCGCCAAAAGCCGGATTTTCACCAATTCATTCGATAACCAGGCCTCGATGGATATACATGTGCTCCAGGGTGAGAGGGCCATGGCCGCGGACAATATAACCATGGACAGTTTCGAGCTTGATGGGATATCGCCGGCCCTGAGGGGCGAGTCGCTCGTGGAGGTCAGGTTCGAGATAAACGCTAACGGGGTGCTAAATGTATCCGCAACCGACCTGCGCAGCGAAAAAAGCTCTTCGATCAGGGTCAGCCCGCGGTTCTACGGACTTCCGAAAGAAGAGATAGAGCGCATGCTGAGGGAGGCAGAGGAGCATGAGGACCATGACCGTATCGGGCGTGCAAGGGCCGAAGCGGCCATAGCCGCGGCGAACATGGTATCTGCGGCGAGACTGCAGGCAGGGGAGGCAGCCGCCTCTGGTGAGATTACAGCCCTTGCGGACGCGCTCGAAGCGGCACTGGGAGAGAAGGACGCCCCTGAGATAGAAAGGCTGTCAGCGGAACTTAAGCGGCTCATGGAGAGCCTGCCCGGCTGGCGCGCTATGGCAGGGAACTACTGAGACGGGTGCACGAGGATGGCGCTACGCAGCATACCACCGAGGACTTCGCTTGACAAGGTCAGGAGGAAAACGGAAGTAGAGGACGCCCCCCGGCGGGAAGCGGTGCGTAAACCCCGGGAATGGATCTACGAGACCCGGCCCAATTTCAAGAGAGTAAGCGAGCCGCTTGTGGATGTATTCAAAGAGGCCGAGGTCGTCAAGATCATAATAGACCTGAGCGGTTTCAGTCGCGGCGACATAGACATAGAAATCAAAAAGGACAGATACGTCATAAGCGCAAAGAAGGGAGACAACACGTTCAGCAAGGAGATAGTCTTCCCCAGGGACGTGGATATTTCCCGTACAGAGGAAAGGTTCAAAAACGGCCTGCTTGAGATTATGCTGCCGAGGAAATCGCCGTCTTGAGGATCTGTCCGAAGGAGGATATATGAGGAGGACCTCTCGCATCCTCGTAATAGGCGAGGAAAGGAGCAGGCGCGGCGAGCTGAGCGAGGCGCTTGAGAAAGAAGGGTTCAGCGTTGATGCATTTAAGTGCGCTGAAAAGGGAATAAGGGCCGCAGGCAGGAGCAGGCCGGACCTTGTGATAATAACCCTCAAAACACCGCTGTCCAGCGGTATGGACGCCCTCGGCAGGCTCAAGAGGGCTAATCCCGGCCTGAAGGTGATACTCATGACAAAGGCCGGCTCGATAATGACCGCGAAAAGGGCCATGATGATGGGCGCAGACGACTACATAACCAGACCGCTTGATGTGGAACACATAAAGAACGTAGTACGGGGCCGTCCCGTCCTCTGGGGCAAGGCATAGGGCGCCCGATGAGAAGGCTCCTGTACGCTCCCGTCATTCATATGAGCGCGGACCTGGGCGAGATCTCCTCTAAAGTGTCTGAAAAGGGCATCGCGCATATCGGAGAAGGCCTCTGGGCAGCGCACATGAAGACAGTGGACGGCTTCTGGTTCGTGCTGGCTGATTTTTTCGGGCGTATTGAGGCGAAAGGGCTCAAGATATACCAGGACGGGATGCTGGCCAACGGTGATATTGGCCGGAGGATAGTCGATGATGCTGTAAGGAAAGGCAGCAGGAATTTCGAGATAATAGCGGACCTCATGAAACGGGGCGCCCTGCTTGTCAAGACAGAGGACATCGGCCTATTGAAAAGGGAAAGAGACCTCCTGCACTCGCTCGGACGGGCCCGCACTTTCGGAGAGAGATTAATAAATTTCCTGAAATACAGGCTGGCAAGGAATGGGCTGCTCAGGGCCAGGGACAGGTTCATGGCTGAAAGGATCGACAAAACCCTGGCCGTCGGTGAGACAGGGGTCCTCTTCGTAGGGGCCTATCATGATGTCAGGCGCTGGCTGCCTGCGGATATAGAGGTGATAGAGATAAAGGACAGGGAAAAGGTCCGGGACTACCACAGGAAGTTCATCTCATGCAGAAGGGGCCTGGAGCCTCTCAAAAAGTACCTGCTCTCTCCTGTCCAGGTCAGAGTCTGACTGCTCTCTTGCACGCCGGCGAGATCGGCATCCGGGACCGCTGAACTATATTTAAAGGAGAGGCTTGAAAATTAAATAATAAAAAGGAAGGGGGTCGGCCTTTAAGACAACCCCCTTTAAATTATTTCAGAAAAAATTTGGCTGCCTGATCTGGACTATTTAGAAAAAACGTGGTTTCATATGCTGCTGAAATATTTGGACTTTTTCCTGATCTGAATTTGTATTTGACCGCTTAATCCAGAGAAAAATACGATTTTGGTTTTTTTATGATTTCTGCCATTAGAATCACATATCATATTAATTTTCCTATGTATTTTGGTTAAAAAGGAATCTGTTTTTTTGTTTTGGGAGTTTACTTTAGAACTCTTGTCCGAAAACGATGCTAACTGATTGATTTACAAGTCTATCCCACCATTTGATACTTGTGTATCTTTTTGTGGACGAGCCCCGTATTTATTCCTAATTCAACCTCGAAGTGCAACGAAGGGAGCAGCTACTTCGATTGGTTTTCTGAAGCCAAGGCATTTGGGCCTGTTGTTGATTAAGAACTCGATTCTGGCGATCTGTTCGTCGCTAAGGCAGTTTTCAATCGAACGGGAGAGACCGATTGTGAAACCTGAATCCGCGCGCGCCCTCTGGATATTCGCCATTATACTTGCCGTGGCCGGCTCGGCTATACCGAGTCCGAGCGGAAGATTTTTCTTTAGCGTGGTTGCCGCGCTGGTTGCTCTGCCACCCGCAATCTTTGGGGCGGGCCGGGCCCGTCTTGGCGGTACGATTGCCTGTATTTTTTCACTGGTGCAGCACGGACAAATTGAAATGAGAGCACGCGCAGCTTGGACAGAGCGAAGCGAATCCCAAATTACTCACGAAGTCCGGGTATGTTTTTAGATGGTACATGCGGCACCTCAACCATTGAACTTTAGTTATCCTCTGCGCCAGTGTACCTGCGCATACTCGATGAAGATCGCAAGTATTACGCCCGCGAACATGGATATGACGAGGCTTAAAAAGACGATATGTTTCTTTTTGGGCCTTATTCTTACGTCAGGTGGCCTTGGAGGGTCGATCACCTTGAAGGCGAAGTTCTCCTTCATCTCCGCCATCATTGAGATCTCTATCTGCTGCGTGAGAAGGTTGTATAGCTTCTGCCTGATGATAGGGTCCTCGGTCGTCTTTAGCAGGTTTTCAAGATGCCTCGCGTTTGCACCGGCCATCTTCTTCGACTCTTCGCTCATGTGCTCGACAAGCTCGGCAAGGAAGTAGTTGACGAGCGCAGAGGCTAGTTCAGGGTCGCGGAACTCGGCTGACAGGGTTATCGTGTTGGAAGCGAGGTTGTTCTTGACCGACATGACGCCTTCAAGCATTCTGAGGGCGTCCCACATCGATGGGCCGTCTGAGCCCGCGCTGTCCTGAGTGCCATTGCCCCTGCTCATGGTCCCCGAAGACAGGGTCGGGGACGGGACCCCTTCCGCCCTCTTCCATGCCTTTTTATCTTCATCCCACTGATCGGGGAAAAGGACCGGAAGGAGGCTGTATTTCCTGGTCACCCTTTCCCTGAGCACATTGGAATTAAGCAGGTTTATGATCTCGGATGAGCTTGCCGAACTGGGAAGCGATATGCCCACGATGCCGCCGAACTGCTGCGCCATTGCGGCCAATCCTTCTCCACCCTGTTGGTCGGCTATGGGCGAAATGATGGCCTTTGCCTGATAGACGTCCTTTATGAACAGGCTGTAAACCGAGGTCGTGAGAACAGACGCCGCGACTGTAAAGATTATCAGGAGCTTTCTTTTCCAGGCGGCGCGCAGATAGTCGGTAAGATATATCTCGTCGGGGGTGCGATCCTTCATTTTTTCCTTCTTTCTTCTATTCTGGTTTTTAATCCATCAGGATCAAAAAGCGAAAACACGCCCCTGTAGGATTCGTTTTAGCAGGCTGTAAAGCAATCCATGGACGGTAGACGGACTTTTTCAACATCCTGTCAGATTTTTTCCATGCATGTTTTCTGCGATATTTCGAACTGCTTTACATATTTTCTGAGCGTATCCGTTATCTTCTGATGGTCGGTAAAGGGCCCGCTTACTGTCGACTCGAATTCTTCAAGTATCGACTCTATCTCATGCATCGAATAGCTTTCAGAGCTTTTGGCCACGAATATCTTCTCGTGATCGGTCGCCACCGTCCCCTCTTCGGCCGTAAGGAGATTTTCGAAGAGGTTCTCGCCAGGCCTGAGCCCTATGAAGTTTATGTCCACGTCTTTATAAGGTTGAAGCCCGTTGAGCCTTATAAGCTCCTCTGCCAGGGAAAGGATGCTGACCGGTTCCCCCATGTCGAGCACGAGCACGTCTTCGGCTTTACCTATCACCGAGGCCTGAAGGACGAGCGAGACAGCTTCGGGTATGGTCATGAAGTACCTTTTCATGTCCCTGTGAGTAACGGTAAGGGGGCCGCCGTTTCTAAGCTGCTCCATAAAAAGGGGCAGGATGCTACCCCTGCTCCCGAGCACGTTGCCGAACCGGACCGAGACGAAAACAGTGCCCCTGCCGTTTGAGGCCTTGCAGATATGCTCGGCTATCCTTTTGGTCGCCCCCATGACGCTTGTAGGCCTGACTGCCTTGTCAGTGGAGATGAGTATGAATTTCTCAACCCCGCATTCTATGGCCGTCTTTGCCACTATGTGAGAACCAAGGATATTGACCTTCACGGCCTCGGCAGGGTTATACTCCATCATGGGCACGTGCTTGTAGGCGGCCGAATGGAAGACTATGTCTGCCCTGTAGGTCCTGAAAGCCCTGGCAACGCTTTCCCGGTCCCTGATGTCACCGACTATGAACGAGACCCTATCGTTCAGGCTGCATCCAGCCCTGCTACGGAAGAAATGCGGATACGCCCTTTTCAGATGGACCTCCATGTCATGGAGCGCTGTCTCGTTATTGTCCAGCAGCACCACCTTTTCCGGGTCGAAGGCACATATCTGCCTCACCAGCTCCGAGCCTATGGAGCCTCCTGCGCCTGTTACAAAGATGCTCTTCCTGGCCAGGAGCTGCCTGTTGTTGTCACAGTCCACTTTTACCGTCTGGCGGCCCAAAAGATCTTCAACCCTGATCTCCTCAAGGCTTTTTAGCGAGACTTCGGGCCTGTTGAAGTCATAGATGCGCGGTATGGTCTTCACATTCTTCACCTTCGCCTCTCTGGCGGCTTCGTATATTTTTCTCAGCACCCTGAAATTAAGGGAGGGGATGGCTATGATGATAGTCTCGACGCGGTGCTGGCGCACAAAGGCCTTAAGGCTTTCTATCTTGCCCAGGATCCTCACCCCGTGTATGTATGTGCCTACCAGCTTCTCGTCATCGTCAAGGAACCCCACGGGATGGAAAATGGAAAAATTCTGCTTTATCATGTCCCGCAGTATCAGTTCCCCCATGTTGCCCGCACCCAGTATCAGGGTTTTTTCCCCGTATTTGGCCTGCCTCTTCCTGCCTATCACCTCCAGAAAGACCCTCTTCGAGACCCTGAGTGTGGCGGTGAGGATGACGAACAGGACGCCATCTATCAGAAATATGCCCCTTGGGAACTCCTTAAAGCCGGACAGGTCGATGAAGAGCGCAGGTAGAAGGACGTAAACCAAGGCTATTATGGCCAGCTGCGCTACTGCGGAAGCCGTTACTATGTCGTATAAGTCCCTTACGCCCACATATCTCCATGTTATCCTGTAGATATTGGACCATGTGAACACTATAAGGCGAAGTACCGCGAAAAACGGCAGCGAAACGGCGAAAAGCCCTGAGTACCCGGGTGGGAAAACAAAATCAAAACGGAAAAGGAATGCGAGGTAAAGGGAAAGTATCGTCGTCAAAACGTCCAATACGATGAACAGCAAAACCTTTTTGAACCTGGAAGGCTGGAGAAGATTTTTAATGAAGCCTCCACGCTGGTTCGTGGTCTGGCCGGCCAGGATGTAAAAGGAAGAGAAAAAAACAACGAAAGGCGCTATCACCAATATCTGGAGAACTATGCTGCCAAGATAATAGGCGGCCATGGATAAGGCCCCGAATATGAGCTGGATCGAGGCGTAAAGGAGAGCTACCTTCCAGTGGGCAAGCCCCGATCTGTTGCACAGGCGCTGATAGAGATGGCTCCTGTGCGGGGTCAGAAGGTTTCTCCCTTTTTTGATCCTGAGGGCGATGGTAATGAGCGCGTCGGCGTAGAATGGGCTGAGGAACATGGCAAGGCAAAGGAGCGCCTCAGGGCCGGAGGAGAGCAAAAAGGCGAGAGCGGCGAAAATCGCCCCGAGAAAGAGGCTGCCTGTATCACCGAGGAAGACCCTTGCTCTGGGGATATTGAAGGGCAGGAAGCCCAGGCATCCGGCGGCCACTGCAATGGCCATCAAAGCGATATCCGGCCTTCCTGCGAAGGAGTAGGAGAAAAAGGAGAGTAGGCCAAATGCAATGGCCCCGGTAAGCCCCGCGATCCCGTTTATGCCGTCCATGAAGTTGTAGAAGTTAGCCGTGCCCGCGATAAAGACTATCCAGAAGGCGGCCGTGACCGCCGCCTGGAAATGGGCAGGAGGGCCGGACCAAAGGAAAACTATCAGTGAAGATAGCGCCAGGTGTACGAAAAGCCGAGGCTTTGACGAAAGCGAGAAGCGGTCTTCAAGAAGGCCGAAGAGACCGAAGGCCCCGCCCGTGAGCGCAATCGGCCAATTGTCCAAAACCAGGACAGAGGCGAGAGCAAAAAACGCCCATATACCGATTCCGGCGCCCCTTGGGGTAGGCACCGAGTGGGAGCTTCTCTCATTTGGCACATCCACGAGCGCGAGTCTGCGCCCGAGCCGGTATATCGTGGCACTCCCAAGCAATCCTGAAAAAAAACCGCCGACGCTGAGAGTTATGGCTGTCAACATGGATAGGCCTCTATATTTTTAAACGCGCAGATCCCATAATTCATATGTCCTCTCCGATTTTTTAGCAGTGGGTGAGGAGGCTTGAATTCCGCATCCCTCATTCTTCTCCCCGAGGAAGGATGACCGATGCCCCGCAGCTTACTGTGGGGTAGTTCATTTATGGTGGTTAGCTCTCGTTCTTAAAAACAGATCTACTTCCCTTTCCACGCCATCCTGGAAGCTTAATGGCGCGTAGCCGAAGTCCCTGGAGGCATCGGTTATGTCTACGTCCTTGTTCTCGCTGAGCCTGAGTATCTGCTCATCGGATACAGGGAACCTCCCCGCTACGGTTCTGACAGCCCTGGCGACACAAAGGGACGCGCCTATGGGTATATGCACTCTGGCGACCCTTTTGCCGAGCTTTCGCGCAGTTATATCGATAAGCTCGTTATATGCCAGGGATGATGGGCCTCCGATGTTGTAGCTCTTTTTTGCGGTCTCCGGCGTATCCACGGCTCTGATCACTGCCCCCACGACGTCGTCTATGTAGACTGGCTGCACAAGATTGTTTCCCTTGCCGAAGACAGGGAAAAGCGGGTACCTGTAAAGAAAAGAGATGAGCCGGAAGATGTTCCTGTCCTTGGCCGTCCCATAGACCATCGTGGGACGAAGGATCGTGTAGGGGACCGATGAGTTTTTTATCAGCCCCTCAGCCGTTCTTTTGTCCTCTGCGGAGCGGCTCGGAAGTCCTGTATATATGCCGGTGGATCCTATGTAGATAATCCTTTTGAGGCTTGCCCTGGCCTCTCTTGTTGCTTTAAGGATATTCTCGGCATAGACTATGTACGAGGCGTTGATGATGATTTCCGCGTTACTTATAGCGGGTTTTATCGTTTCGCTATCCTCCAGGTCACCATTGAAGACCCTTATCCCGCTCCTGGCAAGAGCGCCTGATGCGCCAGCCCTTCTTACAAAGGCCGAAACGCTGTGGCCGAGCCACCTGAGCCTTTCGGCAAGGATTGATCCTATGTTGCCTGAAGCTCCCAAAACGAGTATTTTCATCGGGGCCGGACCGCCTCATTTATGACCTCCTCCATCTTGTCCGCGGATAGGCGCCTGGAGTAGCGCTCCTCGACGTAGCGCCTGCCGTGTGCGCCGAGCCGCCTTCCCAGCTCCCGGTCGTTGTAAAGAGTAGTTACGGCCTCGGCCAGCCGGGCCGGGTCTTCAGGCTCTACACATACTCCTGCCTCGGCCTCATCCAGAATGCCCTTCGATTCACCCCTGCCAGCCAGGACGACGGGAAGCGAGCACGCCATGTAGCAGAACATCTTTACAAGGATGACCCCGTCGCAAAAAGGCAGATCCCTTAGCGTGGCAAGGCCAGCATGTGAATGGCCGAGGAACCTCGCGAGGGCCTCCACGGGCTGGTCACTGATGAAATGGATGTTATCGAGCCCGAGCCTTTCAGCTTCCGTCTTTAGTTCCCTTTTTTTTACGCCTTCCCCGATGAAGACGAATGCGATATCCCTTTGCCCCGATAAAAGTGAAGCGGCCCTTGCCACGAAGGCGGTGCCATGCTGGACCCCGATCACCCCGGCATAGACGATTATGAATTTTCCGGCAAGCCCGAGGCTTTCGTAGGGGTTCGGGCCACGCTCGGCAAGGTCAAAGACATCCGTATTAACACCATTGGTAACGAGATTGACCTTCCATTCGGGGACTTTCCTTGAAATAAGGCTTTTCAGTATTCCCCTGGTCACGACCGTTACGCGGTCGCTTTTGCCGTAAAAAAACAGCTCCAGCCTTGTAAGGGCCCTGGTGAGGAAAGACTCTTTCATCTCTCCAAGGTCTACCGCGGCTTGCGGCCAGAGGTCCCTGACGTCGAGGATAAGAGGCCTTCTCATCAAGAGTTTGAACGCAAGACCGGTTGCGCCCAGGAAAAGCGGCGGCATGGTCAGCAGGATAACATCAGGCCTTTTTACGAAGAGAAGGCCGAGGAGCGCGCAGAAAGCGAATGAGAGATGGTTGACCAGCCGCGATGTCGGCGTTTTTCCGGGGCTTGCGTACACGTATGTCCTTATGACGTCGGCCCCCATATGCTTCTCCCTGCATACGACCATGCCCCTGTAGCGTTCTTGAACCACTCCCGCCGGGTGGTTAGGAAGCGCCGTTATGACCTGGACGGCGTGCCCTTTTCGCTTAAAGAACCGGACGAACTCGCATGCCCGCTCCGGGGCGGCACCGGTCTCTGGCGGATAGTATTGGGTTATAAAAAGGATGTTCATTACGCAAGCGCAGGGTGTTCTTTCTTTTTCCGGAGCGACTCAAGAACCCGGAGCTGGACCTTCGTGGACTCTCTCCTTTTTTGCTGTTCCAGTACTATGTCGTTAAGCTCCCGGCATATCGTCTCGCCTGTGGCGTCGTCCGCCTCACCGCGTTTTATGAGAGGGTAGACGACCTCCGGCAGGTAAACATAGGCGGCGAACATCTTTTTGAAGCCGCTCAGTTCCTTCCTGACTATGCCAGGCAGGTCCAGCACCGAGTCGCAGAAGTCATGGAAAGGGGTTTCGTCGTTGAAGTCGCCCGTTATGAAATTCCCCTTGAGGCTCATGTCGTGGATGGCGGTCTTCCTGTACGGGAACAGAAGGAAGGCCGTCACCGAGTCCGGGTCTGCCCTCCTGTTGAGGGAAACCGTGTCAAAAAGCGTTTTTTTCGTTTCGTGCGGTATGCCTATGAGATTGTATGCGGAGGACCTTATGCATACGTCCCTCAGGTTCCTGAAGGCGGTTATTATCTGCTCGTCGCTCATCTTCCGGCCAAGGACCTTCTCACGAAGTTCAGGGTTGCCGTGCTCTATGCCGATGGATACGGCCGTGCACCCCATCTCCTCAAGCAGGCGCGTCTTTGGCGCCGTCAACCCGTCAGGCCTGGTGGTTATGAAGAACGGCAGGCCTATCTCCTTTTTGTAGGCGTCCGAGAACTCCTTTATCCTGTCTTCCTGGAAAAGCAGGAACGTCTCGTCAACGAACCTGATGATGTCGAGGTCGTGCCTTTGCTTGAGATACTTGAGGTCGCTTATTACCCTGGACAAGCTCCTTTTCCTGTTGTACCGCCCCTGTCCACTTGTCTTTTTCTGCATGAACTCGTTTATGCAGTAGGTGCACCTGTAGGGGCACCCCCTCTGCATCTCGTAGCTCGCTATCCTGTATACCCCCGTAAGATATGGCTGGTAGAAGTACCTTTCGTCGAAGATATCCATGTCAGGGCAGGGGTTCTCATCCAGGTCCGAAAGCGGCGGCGGGTCGTTCTTTATTATCCCTTGTCCCGTCCTTACGGACAGCCCCGGTATCCTGTTATAGTCCCTTCCGGCCTCCATCATCGCAAGGAGACTTATGAACGGCTCTTCGCCGTCGCCATTGCAGGCGATATGGAAGCATCTGTGTGATGAGAGCATCTCTTCGGCCGCCACATGGGCGTGCGGCCCCCCCACGACGACGGGTATCTTCGAGTATTCTCCCTCAAGCGAGTTCAGCAGGTCCCGGCCAAGCTCGAAAAACTGCGTCATAAGCGACATGGCAATCACATCGGGCCCGAAAGACTTGACCTTGCCGCGAAAATCCTCGGCCACCTCGTCGAAGGTCTTTTCCCTGAGGTCCATGAGCTTTTCAAAATCAGTCTTGATGTACTGGCCCTGCCTGACGGACTCCTGGGTGGTGTTCACGTATCCCTTCCGGTTTATCCTGTAGAAGGTAGTGTCGAAAAGGGCCACCTCATGGCCGTTTTTCTTGGCAAGGGCCGATAGTATCGATATGCCGAGCGGCACCCAGTTCGCGTTCGTGTTGCACGGCCATACAAAAAGCACTTTCATCAGAGGAGCCCTCCGTCCGATCCGGCCTGCGCCAGCTCCATCAGGTGGCCGTATGATTTTATCGTGAGGATGCTTTTGATGAACCTTGCCGGGTTGCCGCCAACGACCTGGCAGTCGGGCACGTTTTTTGTGACCACGCTCCCGGCCCCCACAAGAGCGCATTTGCCGATAACAACGCCGGGAAGAAGGGTGCTGTTCGCTCCAATTATGGCATTTTTTTTCACATGGGCGCCCTGCAGGTCCTTTTTCGCGTCGGGGGAGAAGGGGTACTTGGCATTCGTGATGACCACGTTGGGTCCTATCCAGCACTCGTCGTCCAGGATAGTGAACTCAGGGACGAACACCTGCGTGTGAATCCTTACGCCATTGCCTATCTTTACGCGGTGCTCGATGACGGAAAGCGTCCCTACATTCACGTTATCGCCTATCTCGTTCAGTTCCCTGATATTCGCCTTGTTCCCGGTCCGGAAGTTCTCGCCTATCCTGTTGCCCGCATAGATGACCGTATGGGACCTTATGACGGCGTTTGCGCCTATCACGGTTGCAAGCTCTCCGCTCGCAAACCCATCCGGGGGGGAGCCTATTATGGCATAGTCCTCGATCTTGCAGCCGGGCCCCAGCTTCACGTTCGGGTAGAGTATCGCCTTTTCACTTATCATTGTTCACCCCCAGGCGGCACATTCTGGGCGTAAACCGCAGGAACACTTCCTTGCCGGTCTCCGCCGATTCGTAGATTGCGTTTATCAGCTCCACGGACTTGCGTCCCTCAAGCCCATCTATCAAGGCTTTCCGTTTGCTCCTGAGGCTTCCTATTACATTCAGGAAAAACTCGGTATGGTTCCACGCCTGGCCTTCAGGCACTCCGGAGTGCCTTTCCCAAACATCATTGTCCATGTCGTCTGGCTCACTGAAGCTCCATATCTTTAGCTCGTTCATGAAAAAACCGCCGACCTCAACGGCCCCTTTCTCTCCCAGGATGCCGATGGAGCCTTCGAGGTCCTTCGGACGGGTGGCTGTCGTGGCCTCGATGACACCGAGCGCGCCGTTTTTGAACCTGAGCACTGCCACACCCGTGTCCTCGGCCTCTATGCTTACGAGTCGGGAGGCGGTCTTTGCCATCACGCTTTCGACCTCACCCATCATCCATATCAGCATGTCTATATGGTGGCTCGCCTGGTTCGTCAGTACCCCTCCGTCAAGCGCCCATGTCCCGCGCCAGGGTTTCTGGTCGTAGTAGGACTGGTCTCTGCACCACCTGACCCTTACAGAGCCTATGACGAGCTTACCGAACCTGCCTTTGTCAAGGGCTTCCTTGGTCTTGCGTATGGGAGGATTGAAGCGGTTTTGCTGAACCACGAAGATCTTGAGGCCCCTTTTATCGCATTCCTCCAGTACGCGGTCTATCTGTTCGAGCCTGAGCGCAAGCGGCTTTTCCACGACGAAATGCCTGTTGAAGCACGTAAGCTCCATTATGTTTTTCGCATGGATGCCCGAAGGCGTAAGGATGACGAGCACGTGCGGGTCGGCCTCTTTTATCATCTCATCCAGGCTTGAGAACGGGCGAACGGGATATCTCCCGGCAAAGGCTTCGAGAGCCGCTGGATCCTTGTCATACACCCCCGACACCTCGGCCTCGCTGATTCTGCCTATGGCGGCCATGTGCTTGTTGGCTATGGCGCCGCATCCGACGAATGCGAACTTTATCTTATCCCCAGGTCTTATAACCATCCTGCCCCCTTAATAAGCCCCGGCCAGCGAGCCTGCCGCGTTCTTAAGCTCAGTTATGACGTATTGCGCCTGTTCATCGGTCATGTCCGCGTATATGGGAAGGCTTAGTATCTCGTCCTTGAGCGAATACGCGACGGGACAGTCCTCTGGTTTATAGTTCAGATGCGCGTAAGCCTTGAGCATCGGGAGGGGGATTGGATAATGCACCCCTGTGGATATGCCTTTGCCCTGCAAGGCTTTCCTTACGGCCTCTCTATACTTTATGCGGATGACATAGAGATGATATGCGTGCTCAACCCCGGGAAGGACCGCGGGTGTTATGGCGATATCCTTAAGCCCTTCATCGTAGACCCTTGCGATCTCGGCCCTTCTTTTAGTCCATCTTTCGAGATGCCTGAGCTTCACGTCGAGGACTGCGGCCTGAAGGCCGTCGAGCCTGCTGTTCACTCCCTCGAATACATGGTCGTACTTGTCGATTCTCCCATGGTTGGCGTACATCCGCGCCTTGAGCGCCAGAGCGTCGTCATTGGTGACTATCGCGCCGGCATCCCCATACGCGCCGAGGTTCTTTCCCGGGAAGAAACTGAAGCACGCAAGGTTACCGAGGGTTCCGACGGGACGGCCCCTGTACCTTGCCCCGTGGGCCTGGGCAGCGTCTTCAATGACATACAGGCCGTGTCTGCAGGCTATATCGGATATTCGGTCCATCTCTGCCGGCTGTCCGTAGAGATGTACGGGTATGACCGCCTTGGTCCTGTCCGTGATAGCGCTTTCAAGCCTTTCCACGTCTATGTTGTAGGTCTTTTTGTCGCAGTCCGCAAACACGGGCCTTGCGCCGCAAAGCGTTATCGCCTCGGAAGTGGCTATGAAGGAATTCGCCGCCGTTATTACCTCGTCCCCGGTGCCTATGCCGAGCGCCTTCATGGCGATGAAAAGCGCGTCCGTGCCGTTGCCGACACTTATGCAGCTGGCCGCGCCGACATACCTTGCGAAGTTCGTCTCGAAGGACTTGACGAATCTGCCCCCGATGAACGAGGCGGTCGTTATCACTTCCCTTATGGTCTGGTCTATTTCGCTTGAGATGCTCAGGTATTGGGCCTTGAGGTCTACGAAATCTATTTTCCTCGTCATCGCGCTCAATCTCCCGGGCATGGGGTTTTTGCAAACCTCAGGGTTTGCGGCTTTAATACCTTTTAAAAATCCATGGCTGAATGAGCCTTGTATCACGCTAACGATTTTGAATATTCGTTTTTAAAGCGCTTGAAGCCAGGCTTTTCGAGAAATAACAGGGATGTTTGTCTGTTGGAAAGGTGAGGTGCGGGAAAATACTTGAGAGAAGTGGTGCCGGGATGCCCGTTCTTCCCAAACTGATGAAGCGACCGCTCAGGATCCCTTAAGATCCGAAAAAATGATCCGTTCGCGCGTTGATCTTAAATCCATTTGTGTTTATAAGGAGCGGCATGAATGCCTGCCTTTTAAAAAGCCGCGCGCGGCCTAAGACTCCTCTTTTCTGCTTTTGATGGACTGGTTTTCTCTGGGTATATGCTCTGGTTGGGTGACAAGGTTGGGTACGACCATACATATTAAACAGAAAACGGAATCATTTGTCAACTGGTTGCTGTTTAAAAAAGAAAGTAAATAGGTTTTAATGAGAGCTTGAGCCCCACTTTGAGGGAAAACCCCCCCGAGGGCAAGAACAGGCGAAACGGCAAGGCCTCGAAGACCATGAAGTCCGGGCACGGGGCCTTTGAGCTCGAAGTCCAGAGGGAAAGGAACTCCACCGTTGGCTGAACAATCTCGTTTAATATGGCAGAGAATATATGGCAGAGAACCAAATGGATGTCTCATAATGGGATCTAAATCCCATGCCTTCCAGGTCTATACTACCGCATAATCGGAGAACATTGCCGCACAACCGCCCAAAGCCGCATTGAGGTAAAGATTATGTTTTGTCAGTTTAACAAATACAGAAAGCTCTCTGTGAACAGGCGAAGAGGCTCTGCATTTGCGTGAAGTAATCGGGCGGATATGTACGCGTACAAGGCATGAAACAGGTGAACTCCTGGGGTCACATTGCCTGTCTGGCCGCGAAAACCACCGATCAAAACTTTGGGCCACCGGCTTTAGGGCGGTTGGTTCAGTTTGCCATCTGGTTTATTAATCAATACTTGACAAAAAAATCCGAATAGGTATAGTTGTAATAACTTCCGTACACTTCAGGAAACTCACCCAGCCGCAACCAAAAACGGAAAACTCCCAATCATCATAGGCACGAAGGCGGACTTTCAAAGCAGCCCCGGAATGGTTTTTTACGCCTTTTTTGCCAAGGATTTATCCACTCTGGCAGCCGAACAGAAATCTCAGCCACGGCCGTTTTTTGGCGGATTACGCCCGCTCTAAAGCAAATTCACCTTTGAAACTCATTATTGATTCTTTTAACGCAGTTAAGCTCTTATGTAGCCGTAAGCGCTATATTTTCGGCGCAACATGTGACTTGGCCGCGCGCTGTTCGTCAAAATCCGCATGGAAGGACAGTATTTCTGAAGATTAAAGGTATATCGCCATATGACCGTGGCAGAATATTTTCACGGGTGGCTTCTTCGCGGATGAGAGTACTATCTACCATGGTTTTTTTTCTGCTTTCGCTCTGTATGAGAACAGCCGCCGCTGATGAGAATCGCTGCGTATTGCCCCAGGGCCTGACCGGCTTTCAGTCGGAAGTGCTTACGAAAGACGAGTGCGAAAAGGTCTCCTCGGAGATAATGAAAAAAGAAAGGGCGCAAGCAGAGATTTTAAATAAGCTCGGCGGAAAGACAAAGGCCGTGGTAGAACCTGCCGAAATATCTTCGGCTGTAGAGGCCCGGGAAACTACCGACGTCCAATCTTCAGTTCCACAGCCGTCTTTGTTCGACAGATACATCTCGGCAACTCAGAAGTGGGACGTGCAGGCCTCCTCCCTCAAGCCTTTCGGCTACGATATATTCACCACTGGCTCGGCCTCGCAGCAGAATCTGCCCGTGTCGCAGGATTATGTTATAGGGCCCGGTGACGAGATACAGGTGCTCCTGTGGGGCAGGGTCACCGGACAGTACAGCCTTTCCGTAAACAGGGACGGTACGATTCAGTTCCCGAACGTCGGCCCTCTGACGGTTTCCGGCATGACTTTCGAGAAGATGAAGTCATATCTCTCCTCCAAGGCCGGTAAAATCGTCGGCACGCAGATAAGTGTCACCATGGGCAGGCTCAGAAGCATTCAGGTCTTTGTCCTCGGGGAAGTAAAAAGGCCCGGCGCCTACGAGATAAGCGCTATGTCGACTGTCACAAACGCTCTCATGGCTTCCGGAGGGGCTTCAGGTATAGGGTCGCTTCGGCGAGTTGATCTGAAAAGGGGCAACATGACCGTAGCGTCGATAGATTTCTATGAACTTCTCACAAGCGGCGACAAGAGCTCTGATCTAAGGCTCCACGACTCCGACGTTGTGTTCGTCAATGTCGTTGGTCCGATAGTGGGAATAGCGGGAAATGTCAAGAGGCCCGCGGTATATGAGCTGAAGGAATCGACAGACCTTGCAGCCGCCCTCAGGCTTGCCGGAGGGACCATTCCCACCGCCTTTACCCAGAGGCTGCAGGTCGAAAGGGTGCAGGACAACCTCAAGAAGGTCGTCATTGACATAGATGCCTCGCAAGAGGCAGCCGCGAGGTCTTTCATTCTCCTTGATGGAGACTTTATCAAGGTGTTCCCGGTGGTGGACAGGGACTCCAACGCCGTCTACCTCGAGGGGAACGTAAAAAGGCCCGGCAAATACGAGCTTAAGAAAGGGATGCGTGTCAGGGACATAATAAAGGACGAGAGGGATCTCCTTGAGGAATCGGCCCTTGATTATGCCATTGTGAAAAGGTTTTCAGCTCCGGCCATGAACGCCGTAATGCTCATGCCGTTCAATCCTGGCGCCCTTTTCAGCGGTTCTGAAAAAGACGATATCTCGCTTATGCCTGGAGACGTCATACAGATATTCTCCAGATGGGCTTTCATGGACAAGTCGACCGTGAGCATCTTCGGCGAGGTCAGGTGCGATAAGTTGAACGGCGGGCAGGACGCGGGGGGATGCTATTTCGAGCTCGAAAACAGATTGACTGTAAAAGACCTTGTCCATAAGGCGGGCGGCCTTACGAAAGACGCGTCCCTGGAGTGGTTAGAAATATACAGGACGGACAAGCGGAACAAGGAGGTCACCCTCATCAAGCTGAGCCTGGGGAGCGCCCTTTCAGGGGACAATCGGGACAATATCATGCTTGAGGACATGGACAGGGTCGTGGTCCATTCGGTCCGGGAGACTACCCCTCAGAGCTATGTCACACTGCACGGCGCGTTGAACAGGCCTGGCAAATATCCTTATGCCTCCAACATGACTGTAAAGGACATGGTTTTTGCCGCCGGAGGTGTTCACGAATCGGCGTATCTCGAAGACGCGGAGCTTGCCATCGGCACGGTGGCTGATTCGAGGAACTACGTATTCGAGTACAGGAAGATAGATCTTTCCAAGGCTCTTGCCGGGGACCCTGAGCACAATCTGCCCGTGCCGCCTTACGCAAGTCTTTTCGTCATGCAGGTACGCAACTGGCAGTCCGAACTGTTCGTGGAGCTTAAGGGAGAGTTCGTCAACCCCGGCAACTACAGGATAAAAAGGGGAGAGAAGCTAAGCTCGGTCATCAAGAGGGCCGGCGGTTTTACCACAAGGGCATACCTCAAGGGCGCCGTGTTCACCAGGGAGTCCATAAGGGACTTTCAGCAGAAAAACATCGACGAGGCGGCAAGCAGGCTGGAAAAGGTTCTTCTGTCCTCGGCGCCTTCGGAAATTGAGGGCGCCATGGGCCCGGAGGCCGCGAAGCAGGCTCAGGCGGCCATAGAGCAGAAAAAGGCGTTGATCGCGCAGATGAGGGCCTCAAGGGCCGAGGGCAGGATAGGCATAACGCTTGAGGAACACCTTGAAGGCACGCCCTATGATTTCGAGTTTGAGGACAAGGACGTTCTTACGGTGCCCAGCAGGCCAAGCCAGGTGCAGGTCATGGGCTCGGTTTATAACCAGCTCGCTTTCCTTTACACCCCGGATGCGACTGTGGAGGGCTACCTCAAGAAAGCTGGCGGCACGACCGCCAATGCGGACGAGGATGCGATATTCATCTTGAAGGTGGACGGTACCGCGGTGAGCAAGAAAGAAAGCAGTTGGGATTCGGGCAGCAAAAGCTGGTTCTCTGGCGGTTTCATGTCCGCGAAGCTCAACCCCGGGGACACGATAATAGTGCCGGAGAAGCTCGATAAAATCCATTGGCTCCGCGAGATAAAGGATTTAACCCAGATACTCTACCAGATAGCAGTGACGGCGGGTGTATTGATAGTGGTTTTCTGATGTTTCAGGTACTGCCCGGCAAGGGATGAACCGAAGCAAGCGTTAGACCGGCAGCAAGGTTAAAAGGCGGCACTCCTCCAGGAAAACTCATCTCCGATTCCAGCCAAGTCCTGTCAGACCTTTTTCAACTCGAAAACACTCCAAGCGATCAGGGGCTCAGTCATAGCGTTTCGAATCCGCTCCCGAGTTAGCATTGCGAAACAGGTGCCGGGTCCAGTTCTCATGTGATCCGCCGAGGCGCTCAGGGTTTTGCGTGAAGACAAAACGAATCGTAAGCAAAAGGGTAGCTTTGGCTAAAGTCCTGTTGATATCGCCTCCTTTTTACCGCCTGATGGGGAGCCATTATAACGGCATCCACCTGGGACTTTGCTACATAGCCTCTGTGTTGAATAAAAAAGGCTACGACACAAAGATATATAACGCGGATTTTCTTGACAGCGTGACATATTCGAACCAGAAGGAGCTTTTTGACAACTTCGATGTCTATATCAAGATACTGAACGACCCTGCCCAACCCGTCTGGCAAGAGGTCGCTGACATGATAAGAAAAGCAAGTCCAGAGTACATAGGCATCCAGATGTACACCGGCACATTCAAAAGCGCCCAGATGGTAGCGTCCATCGCCAAGTCCCTGAACCCTGAGGTCAAGATAGTCGTAGGCGGCACGCACCCTTCGCTCGACCCGCTCGGCACTATAAAGTGCGAGCACTATGACTATGTGATAAGGGGGGAAGGCGAATACACCTTTACGGAGATACTCGAAGGCAAAGACCGTGGAGGCATCAAAGGTCTAACCTTCAGGGATGATAACGGCAAGATAGTGAGCAATCCTCCCAGGGACTTTATTGACGACCTGGATTCGCTTCCCTTCCCCGCGAGGGATAGGCTTTTCAACGGCAATGGGAACACCGATACCGGGGCAATCATCACCGGCCGGGGCTGCCCGTTCCAGTGCTCATACTGCGCCAGCCCAGAGCTTTCAAACAAGAAGACGAGATACAGAAGCGTTGAGAACGTCCTTTCCGAGCTTGAATTCATGACAAAGCGCCTCAATATCTCTCTTGTCCGCTTTCAGGACGACACATTCACTCTTAACAAGAGCCGCACCTCCGAGATATGCGAGGGGATACTGAGAAAGGGGCTCGCCTTCCAGTGGGTTTGCGACACCAGGGTAGACAGGATTGACAGGGAACTTTTGAAGCTGATGAAGCGTGCCGGGTGCATAAGAGTAAAGATAGGCGTGGAGTCCGGCAGCGACGAGATCCTCAAGAAGGTGAGAAAAGGCGTGACCGTGGAAAGAATAAGAAGGGGGGTAGGGGTCATAAAGGAGGCCGGCATACCGCTTACCATATATCTGATGATCGGCTTTCCGGGGGAGACCGACGAGGACGTAAAAAAGACGATACGCTTCGCACGGGAGATAGACGCCGACTACAACAGCTTAAGTGTCGTAGCGCCGTACTACGGTACCGGAATTTACAAGAATCTTGTAAAGGATGGCTTCGAGTTCGCCAAAAACAACTGGGAATATTTCTTCCACCAGAGCAGGGCCATGATTATGAACACGAAGATATCAAGGCAGGTGATCGACGAGTTTTTCGGGCTGAACGAGAGGAACAAGGAAAGGGTCTGAGTCATGAAGATACCGATACTGCGTCTCGCCTATGACGAAGAGGACATAAGATACATAAAGGGCGAGATAGAAAAGGTACTTCGCAGCAACTATCTCACCATGTCCGGCCGGGTCAGAGAGTTCGAGTCAAGGTTCGCCGCTTACTGCGGGACCGGATACGCCATAGGGACGAACACCGGTACCAGCTCGATAGAGATAATACTCAGGGCCATAGGGGTAGAAGACTCTACCGTCATAGTCCCTTCAAATACCTATATGGCGACCCCGCTTGCCGTGATCAAAGCCGGGGGGCGGGTGATATTCGCGGATTGTCGCCGGGAGAACCTTCAAATAGACCCGCAGGACATCGAAATGAAGATTCGTCCAGATACCAAGGGCGTCATAGTGGTGCACATAGGCGGCATTATCACGCCTCTTTTTGGAAGGATAAAGGAGATATGCAGGAAGAAAGGGCTATTTCTCATCGAAGACGCCGCTCACGCACACGGAGCGTCCATAGACGGGAAAAAGGCCGGATCTCTTGGCCAGGCAGGCTCGTTCTCGTTTTATCCCACGAAAGTAATGACCACGGCCGAGGGCGGCATGATAACGACGGACGACGAGGAGATATTGAAGAAGGCGCGCATTCTGAGGGAGCATGGCAAGGGAGATCCGGCTTACAACATCCATGTGGAGATTGGGGACAACTGGAGGTTCAGCGAGCTTCACGCCGTGCTCGGCATCCAGCAGATGATGAAGGCGGACCGGATATTGAACGAGCGAAGAGAAATCGCCCGGTTGTATACGGCGCTTCTCAGAGACATGGAAGGCGTTAGGCTCCTTGAGGTTCCGTCAAACATAGAGCCGTCGTATTACAAATACATAGCCTTCTTAGAGGGCGGGATTGACAGAGGCGAGCTAAAGGAGATGATGAGGTCCGAATACGATATCTTCATGCCCGGAGAGGTTTACTCTGATGCATGCCACAGCCAGCCGGTTTTCAAAAAATATCCGGGAAAGGCCATGAACACGGAAGATGTCTTTCCTAATACCGACTTCGTATGCGCCAGGCATATCTGTCTGCCGCTATATCCGGGCTTGAGCGCTAACGAGGTCGAGTATGTGGCCGTGTCTTTGAGGAAGTGCGTTGGCAAGCTTGCCGGCAACCGCAAGGCAAGGGGTCTGAGACTTCGGCGTGGCGCGCATCTGGAAAAATAAATAGACAAATGGCCTGCGCGGAAAAACAGCTCCTCGCAATTGGCGACCAAAGTTTTTTTCTTCATTTTATTCAAGAAATTTTCGGCTAACAGTGAGGGATTCGCGATGAAGGTCTTTGTCACAGGGTGCAGCGGATTTATCGGAAGCCACGTTGTAGACGTGTTATTGGAGGGAGGCTACGAGGTGACGGGCCTGGATGTCAAGCCCCCGCACAGGGATGGCTTCAGGCATGTCAGCGGGTCCATGCTCGACAGGCATCTGCTCAATCGCCTGGTCAAGGGGAACGATGCGATATTTCATATCGCGGGTTTTTCGAATATCGACTTCGTCAAGGAGAGCCCCGTTGAAGCAATAGAGCTGAGCATACTTTCCACCGCGTATCTTCTGGACGCGTGCAGGAGATACGCGCCACATGCGCGCTTTATTTACGCAAGCTCCGTGTATGCTTTCGACAGAGGCGGCCACCTGTACACGACCTCAAAGGCGTCTTCCGAGAAGATCATAGAGGACTTCAATACACTTTACGGTATCCCTTATACATTGCTCAGGTATGCAACCGTATACGGACCGCGAAGCCGCGAGGCGGACGCGGTATGGCTGTTCGTAAAAAGCGCCGTAGAGGGAAGGCCGATAGAGATACACGGCGGGGGCGACCAGAGGCGAAACTTCACACATGTGAGGGATTTGGCCGAAGGGAGCGTTAAAGCCCTTGAGACGGAGGAGGCGAGGAACAGGACCCTTGTAATAGCCAATCACCGAAGCGTTTCGATAGTCGAGTTGGCGGAGTTGGTCAGAGAGATAGTAAACCCTGCCGTTCAGATAACCCTTGCCGGCCCGAAACGCGACAGAGACTACCACGGAGCAATAAGCGCTATCGAAGAATCGCAGCGGATACTCGGCTGGAGGTGCAGGATACCGATAGAAGAAGGGATAAGAGAGCTTTCGGAAAGAAGGGAATGCCTCAAAATATGAATTACCAATGGCGTATAAGCTTGCACTGATTTTTCGTTAAGAAAAGCCCCGCAGTTTAGCGCGTCAACTCTTTTTGGTGGTATATCATGTACAGGGAAAAACGGATATCACTTGTCATACCGGCATACAACGAAGCGAGGTTGATCGGGCCTACACTCGAAAGGGTCCCCGGGATAATAGACAAGATCTATGTCGTCGATGACTGCAGTCCGGACAATCAGAACGAGGTCGTTCTGCGATACGCGGAGAAAGACCCGAGGATAGAGCTTCTTAAGCACGAGGTTAACCAGGGGCCCGGCGGAGCCATCATAACCGGGTATCTGCGCTCCGCGAAGGACGGATTTGACATCTCCATCGTGGTCGGCGGGGATAATCAGATGCCGCTTGAGGAAGTAGAGCGTTTTTTGAACCCGTTGATAGACGGCAGGGCGGACTATACCAAGGGGAACCGCTTCCTGCTCCTTCAGGTAGACGACACGCTCAAAAAGATGCCCAGGACGAGGCTATTTGGAAACTGGCTGATCACGTCTCTTACAAAGATAGCATCGGGCTACTACAAGACCATGGACGTGGTAGATGGGTACACTGGCATCACAAGGGAAGCGATCCTGATGATCAACTGGTCAAACGCGTGGAGGGGCTACGGATATCCCATGGACTTCCTGATACGCCTGAACGCATACGGTTTCAGGATAATTGATATCCCGAGGACGGCCATCTACCTGCCTGGCGAGAGGCAATCCCAGATAAAGGGCTTGAATTATGCGCTAAAGGTCGCGCCCATGCTGGTGCGCAATTTTTTCTGGAGACTGAACTTCAGGTACATATACAGGGACTTCCATCCGCTGGTGTTTTTCTATTACTTCTCGTTACTGCTTTTGCCGGCCGGCGTTCTGTTCGGGTTGTACCTCGTGGCAAAGCAGTTTGTCTTCCAAACCGGGGTCTCCGGCCCGCAGGCCATATTCTGCGCCATGCTGGTCATCATGGGTTTTCAGAGTTTGCTTTTTGCGATGCTCTTTGACATGCAGGAAGGCCATAAATGAGCAAGCACGCGAAGACCAAGGCCTTGATAATAAACCCTGTGTGGGATACCCGCGGAAATGGCACCGGTTGCAGGAGCAATACGCGCTGGCCCCACATAAGGAAGGACAAATACCTGCTTTTTCCGATATACCTGGCGTACGCGGCTGCGGTCCTTGAAAGGGAAGGGGTAAGGGTAAAGGTCGTAGATGCGGTGGCTGAGGAGTTGGGGCTCCGCCAGCTGGTGAAACAGGCAAAGGCAGAGGCTCCTGAGTATTGCTTCATCGAATCGTCCACTCCGACAATAGACCAGGATCTTAAAAGTTCTATGTCGATAAAGGAAGCTACTGGCTCAAGAGTATTCCTGATAGGGGCGCACCCGACGGTTTTCCACAGGGAGCTGATGAAGGAAAACCCCTGGCTTGACGGAGTGGTAAGGGGGGAGTTCGAGCTTACCATGAGGGACATAGTGTGCGGGCTCGAGTATCCCCTCATAGCGGGCCTGACATATCGTGACGGGACAGAGGTCAATGCGAACCCGGACAGGAGCCCCATAGAGAATCTTGACGACATGCCGTTTCCAGCCTGGCATCAGTTCGTCCTTAAGAAGTACGAAAGCCACCTGTACGTGAGACCTTCCGCCATGGTCATTCCGACGAGGGGGTGCCCTTTCCAGTGCACCTATTGCCTGTGGCCTCAGGTCCTCTACGGCCACAGGCAGAGGAGGAGGTCCCCGGGCAATGTCTGCGACGAGATCGAGATGCTTATAGGGCTTTACGGGGTGAAGCACATACGTTTTGACGACGACACCTTCGCGCTCAACAAGCAGTATGTCATCGGATGCTGCGACGAGATGATAAAACGCGGCCTTCACAGGAAGATCACATGGAACTGCTTCGGCCATATCACGCAGCCGGACCATGAGATGTATGAGCGCATGTCTGAGGCCGGGTGCACGAAGATAGCCGTGGGAGTGGAATCCGGGTCCGAAAGGATATTAAAGGTGATAAACAAGCCGATAGACCTGGAAAAGGCAAGGCAGGTGGTCAGGAGTTGCCGCAGGGCCGGGATTGAGATCTATTGCGACTTCATGATCGGGTTCCCTTACGAGACCGAGCAGGACATAAGAAAGAGCATGGATCTGGCCATAGAGCTCGACCCTGACTACATACAGGTCAGCTACGCCGTGCCGTACCCTGGCACGAAGATGCACAGCGATGGCGTGCGGGAGAAGTTCCTGAAATATCCGGCCGACTGGGAAAGGTACTCGTCCTGCGAAACAATGATAGACACGGGGACCATCGATGCGAAGAGGCTTGAGCAGATGTATGTCGAGTTCTGGCGCAGGTTCTATCTGAGGCCGGCCTTCATCATGAGGAACGCGAAGAAGGCGCTATCCTCTGCAGACAACATGAAGAAGGTTTCCAGAGGGGCTGTCTCGTTCTTCAACCGCTTCATGAGGCGGCAATGAAGATATGTATTGTCATGTGCTGGGGATTCGAGAAGCTCGACGGCAGCAACCTTCGGGTCTACTTCCTTTTGAATGAGCTTATCGGCAGGAACCACGATGTCACAGTGGTCCATTCGACAGAGGAGCAGGCCGAGTACACCCGAAGGCACTTCGGGTGCCGGTCGATCGGCGTGGGGCTGAAGATAAACCGCTGGGATACCGTCAAGGAGAAGATGAAAAGCTACTACCGCTTCGTCATGGCTGCTCGAAGCGCCGTTTCCGTGATCGACTGCGATGTTATCTTCGGGATAAGCCTCATAAATTCCATGGTTGTTGTGTCAAAGAAGGATGCCGGAAAAAGGATCATGTACGTGGATTTCATGAGTCGGTACTTCCAGTACGGATACCCGGATGGCCTTAAGAACAAGATGGCCTTCAGAATGGGCAAAGCCCTGGAGGAGCGGACGATACGAAAGGCCGACAAGGTGCTGATGATAACCGGCGCGTTAAGGAACCTGGTGGACGGCAGGTATCACGAGAAGATCGAGATAGTGCCGGATGGCGCTGATACGGAACTGTTTAGGCCAGGGCTCAACTCGGGCGTTATCAGGAAGGAATACAACCTGAAAGACGAGTACATAATCGGGTACCAGGGCGGGATAGAGCCGCATGACGGGCTTCAGTTCCTTGCCCGGACCGCGCCCGCTATCCTCAAGGAGGCCCCGGCCACAAAGTTCCTGGTGGCGGGAAGGGGTTCGTACCTCGACAGGATAAAGCAGACCGTGAAAGACAACGGCACGCAGAGGAGCTGGATATTCACGGGGTGGGTGGATTTCAAGAAGATACCTTACTTCATGGCGGCGACAAACCTTAATGTGGTGCCAATACCCAGGCATCCTGCCACCCTCGGCGTCATTACCTTCAGGCTGCTGGAGAGCATGGCAGCCGGCGTTAGCGTCGTAGCGAGCGACCTTCCGGGCATCAGGGAGGTCGCCGACGAGACCATGATCGACTTCACGCATCCTGAAGATACCGCTCGGTTTGCCAATGACGTCCTGAGGGTGATGGGCAAGAGAGAAGAGGAGCTTGAGAGGCAAAGGGCGGCGGCGAGAAAAAGGGTCGAGCGGCTCGACTGGCGAAGGGTGGCGGAGAAAGACGCGGATTTCGTAGAGGGCAAAAAGCCCGGGTGCTGTAACCCGCAGATGTTTTAACGCAAGATATTCAGTGAAACTCTGAAAGATTCTCGGTTGATGACATCGCGAGGTCTGGAGACAGGGCAATCTCAAAGTCGATTTGCCTGGAAGCGAGAATTGGTTCTCTCGCTTCCGTTTATCGAAGAAGGAGGGTGGCGGATGAAGGCGTTGGTGACGGGAGGGGCCGGGTTCATCGGCTCCCACGTGGCGGAGGAGCTATTGAGGAAAAAAATAGATTGCGTTGTGCTGGACGACCTCAGCGGAGGCTTCAAGGAGAATGTCCCTGACGGAGCGGAGTTCGTTTGCGGTTCCATACTCGATGAAGGGCTGGTAAACCGCCTTTTCGCCGAGCACCGATTCGACTACGTTTACCACCTTGCGGCCTATGCCGCCGAGGGGCTCAGCCACTTCATCAAGCGGTTCAATTACCAGAACAACCTTCTGGGAAGCGTGAATATCATAAACGCGTCCGTCAACTTCGGGGCGAAGTGTCTCGTCTTCACATCGTCCATCGCCGTGTACGGCAAAAACCAGCTCCCGATGAGCGAGGATCTGACGCCTACGCCCGAGGACCCTTACGGGATAGCGAAATACGCGGTAGAGCAGGAGCTGAAGGTGTCGAAAGAGATGTTCGGCCTCGATTACATAATCTTCAGGCCCCACAACGTGTACGGCGAAAGGCAGAACACGGGCGACAGGTACAGAAATGTCATCGGGATATTCATGAACCAGATAACGCAGGGAAGTCCAGTTACGGTCTTCGGGGACGGCGAGCAGACAAGGGCCTTCAGCTATGTGGGCGACGTGGCCCCGGTGATAGCGGCTTCGGCCTTTAAGCCCGAGTGCTACGGTCATGTGTTCAATATCGGCGCCGACGAGGTCTACACGGTAAACGAGCTTGCGAAAGAGGTGTTCAGGGCCATCGGGACAAAAACCTCGATAGATTACCTGGCCGAGAGGAAAGAGGTCAAGCACGCGTACTCCGACCATAGGAAGGTAAGGGAGTTCTTCGGGGACCGGAAAAGGACCGCACTGAGGGAAGGGCTCGCGAAGATGGCCGGATGGGTCAAGGAGGCGGGATGCAGGGAGAGCCCCAGGTTCGAGAACATCGAGATAAGGATGAACCTCCCCGAAGTCTGGACACTGTAGGCGGACATCCATGAGGAGCGCCCGGAGCGGCAAAAAGATAGGGCTCATGATCCCGTGCTATAACGTTGAGCCTTTCATTGCGGACGTGCTGCGCGGGATACCGGAAGGCGTCTACGAAAGGCTGGAGACGCTTCTTGTCATAGACAACCACAGCGAGGACAGGACAAGAGAGGCCGTGCTGCGTACTCGCAGCGAGATGTCCCGCGGAAGGATCAGGCTTCTTTGCAACAGGAGGAACCTCGATCTCGGAGGGAGCTACAAGGCAGGATTCGACTACTTCATAGGCAACTCATTCGACTATCTCATCGTGGTCCACGGCCGTGGCCAGGGACAGGCCGGCGTGGACGCGGAGAACTTCATAAGGATCATCGATTCGGGAGACCTCTTCGATTTCATGGGGTGCAGCAGGTTCCTCAACAGAAGCGAGCTTACAAACTATCCGGCTCTAAGGAGGTACGGCAATTACCTGGTGATAGGGCTTCAGCGCCTGGCGACCGGCAAAGGGATGTCGGATCCCGGCACGGGCCATTTCTGCGTGAATCTGAAGACGCTGGCCACGATCCCGTACCGTAACCTTACCAGCAAGAGGCATTTTAATAATGAGCTTCAGATGAGCCTTGCGCTTAAAGGAGCGGTGATGAGGGAGGTCCCCCACGTGTGGCATGCGTTCTCCTACGAAAAGGCGAAGTTCAACATCTGGACGCTCGGGTTCGACATAGTGGGTTCGCTTACGAAGTTCTATCTCACAAAAAAGGGGCTCGCGAGGTTCAGGGAGTTTTCAGGGGAACAAGATGCCGTTAAAAATCCGGAAGACGACATCATCTGACAGGTTGCGTAAAAACGCAACCTGTTAAGCAATCCATGGGCGATTGCCCCTGGGTGCTCGCCGTCTCACGAAGTGATAAGGCGAGCTATGCAAAAGCAATTTTTCCTGCCGGGCAGAACGGAGTTCTGCCATTCACTTCGGCCAAGTCGTTGCTGAAAAAGCCATGGATGGACTTTTTCAGCATCCTGCTAAGAGACTATGAATAAACGCTTTCTCATAATCCTTTTCGGCGGCGGGGTCCTTGTGAGCGGGGCATACTTCTATTTCTTCTTCAAGGAGAACCATTTCGCCATGGCCGCATTTCCAGCGACACTGAGGTTGCAGTACGCCCTTTACGCGGCGCTTTTTTTCCTTGCCGGAGAATTCGTCCGCGTAAAGAACTCCCAGATACTCGTCGGCCTGATAGCACCGAACAGGTTCGCAGACCTTTTCCGGGCGCAGGCGTTCGGGTCGCTCTTTAACGTGTTCATGCCTTTCCGCACAGGAGAGCTTGTGAGGGCATATGTGCTCGGAAGGATGCTGACCTGCAGCAGGACCTCCATTTTAATGACCATAGTTGTGGAAAGGATGGCGGACCTCCTCGTGCTCGTCTTTTTCCTCTCCGGCCTCCTGGCCTTCAACTCGCTGTTTCTCAAGATGGCCTTTTTGAACTCCCCGTCATTTTATCTGCTCTACGCCTACCTGCTGGCGCTTTTCCTCGCGGCCTTGGTCGTTCTTTACCTCATGGCCTCGCAGAACCGCTATCTGCTGAGAGCAATATACAGGTCCACTGTCCTTTTCAATGACGCAATCAGAGACCGGCTGAGGTACGCATTGTGGGGAAGCATCTGCTCAGTACGCACAATATTCCTGAAGGCAAGGCTGGGCAGGTATGTCGCTCAGGCGGCCGCCATGTGGCTACTGTACGTCTCCGGGGCCTTTTTCGCGGTCAAGGCCTTCTATCTTTTTGAGCCGTGGCAGGCCCTTTTCCTTTCGTTCTCAAGCTTCCTGTGCCTGGCCGTCCCGTCGGGGCCGGGCTTCCTTGGGACATTCAACTATTATTTTCTTGAGATCCTTCGCCCTGTCACAGGGGGGGGAGGGGCCGAAAGCCATGTCGTGTTCACTTTTTTTATATGGGGCCTGATCGTCATGACGCCTGTTACATCGGGCGGGATTTTTCTTTTATTGTACAAGAGGCAGAAATCGCCATTCGACCGAAACGACCTCTACCTCAACAAGCTCATGAGACATGACAACATATCTTCCGACTTAAGCCACTTCCTGGACGAATATTTTTCCCAGAACATGATCTACAGCATAGTCACAGGGTTCGAGACCGAAGGGGCCTCGAAGGTGATGACGGTCTTCAAGGGAGGCTCGAACGCGGTGACGCTCTTGATGTGTGGCCAGGACAGGGACAAGTTCGTCCGCAAAATAGCGTTGCCCCAATACGAGGGAAAACTGAGGGCGCAGTACCAGTGGCTCCGGTCCTACGACCTTCCTGAGTTCCCCAAGCCTCTTTCCTGCTCGAAGAACGAGAGGTTTTACTGCTACGACCTCAAGTACTACGGCGAGTACGCGCCGTTTTTCGATTACATTCACAAGAACCCGCTTGCCAGTTCCGTAAAGGTGCTCGAATCGATACTCGATTTCATGAACAGGAGGGTCTATCTGAACGGCAGGCAGGTACGGTCTGAAAAGACGATGAGCGAATACATAAGCCGCAAGGCAGTGGGCAAGGTCATGGATGTTGCCGCCATGAGCCCCGTAATGCGAAGGCTCCTAAGCTTCGAACAGATAGAGATAAACGGGATCCTTTACGACAACTTTCATTCGATCCTTCGCAAGATCATGGACTCAAAGGAGATTTTAGAGGAGCTTTCGAGCTTTCGCGAATGCCAGATACACGGAGACCTAACGGTAGATAACATAATCGTAAATGACGGCAGGTTCATACTTCTTGACCCTAATGACGAGAACGCGGTCTCCGACCCGATGGTTGACATAGCGAAGCTGTACCAGTCGCTGCACTCAGGGTATGAGTTCCTCTGCGATATAAACGAGGTAAGGGTCGACGGCCATAGGATAAGCTTCAAGGAGCAGCTATCGAACAGGTACCAGAACCTTTTCCACAGCCTCGACCGGAAGATGAGAAGAGAACTGGCGCCGAAGGACTACAGGTCGCTATTTTTTCATGAGGGCGTACACTACTGCAGGATGCTGCCTTACAAGGCAAGGCAGAACGAGCATACGCTTCCGCTTTTCTATTCGGTAGGTGTGCGCCTTTTCAACGAATACTATGCGCAGTGCACGAAAGAAAAAAACTCTGAAAAGGTCGAGGGGCTGAGATGGGCACATTGATAGTGCCTTGCGCAGGGCGCTCAACGAGGTTTCCCATGGTCAGGCCGAAGTGGATGCTCACCTATCCCGACGGCAAGCTCATGGCGGAAAAGGCGGTGGAAGGCCTTAGTCTGCCTTTCGCTGCAAGGGTGATCGTGACCGTGGTAGATGAACACTGCCGTAGATACTCGGCTGATAAGGTGGCTGCCCAGGCCTTCGGCGGCAAGGCCGAGGTCTGCGTCCTCGACGGGTTTACCCGGTCGCAGAGCGAGACGATTGCGATGACGATAAGGAAGATGGGGGTAAGCGGCCCGCTTGTGGCGAAGGACTCTGACGGATTCGTGAAAGTGGGCATTGAAAGGCCGGGCAACTTCCTGGTCGGCGTGGATATAAGGAAAAGACGTGAGGTAAGGGACGTGGGCTCGAAGAGCTTTATAGTCCTCGACGGGGACAGGCGCGTTGCCGACATAGTGGAGAAGTCGGCAAGCTCGAACATTATCTGCACAGGGGTCTACGGGTTTGAATCCGCCGAGGGTTTTCTTGATGTTTACGATGAGATAGACGGCTCATGGCAGGGCAAAGGCGAGATATATCTCAGCCATGTAGTCTCGCGCCTTATACGCAGAAAAAGCGCCTTCGCGTTCCTTGAAGCGGAGGACTACGAGGACTGGGGGCTTCTCTGCGACTGGTACAGGGTCTTGAGGCGCAAAAGGACTTACTTCATAGACGTGGACGGGGTCATCTTCAGGAACAAGGGGAAGTACGGGCTGGACAACTGGGACGGCGAGGACGAGCCCCTTGCAAATAACATCTCGGTCATCAAGGGATGGGCCGAGCAGGGCGCGCAGATAGTCGTGTGCACCTCAAGGCCGGAGAGGTACAGGGAGAAGCTCGAAGCCTCTCTTAAAAGGCACGGGATAAGCTGGCACTCCATCGTCATGGGCTGCAATCACGCTCAAAGGGTAATCGTAAACGACTTCGCAAGGACAAACCCGTACCCTTCTTGCTCGGCCGTAAGCATCCCGCGCGACGGCGATGAGCTTGATAAGTACGCCTTGTCTGAAGAATAGGAGGAGGAGTTGGGCGGCAGGCAGCCGGTAACGTACGCATACCTGGAGACAACGAACTTCTGCAACATCGACTGCAGGTTCTGCAACAGAAGGGATGTCGTCAGGCAGCCCAGGCACATGGGCCTCAAGGAGTGGGATATCGTGCTCGATAAACTGTCCTCGGAGCCGATCAGGGAGGCCAAGCTAATGGGCCTCGGAGAGCCGTTCCTGCATCCTGAGTTTCATAAGATATGCCGCAGGTTCAAGGAGACTTTCCCGGAGGCCTTTACCATCACAGCGACCAATTGCCAGCATGGATTGAACGGCAACTTCATCAAGGCGCTGCCTTTCATAGGGCTGCTCTATCTTTCGGTGGACGGGCATGCTGAAAACTACGAGAGGGAAAGAAGGGGCGCGAGATGGGCCAGGTTGCTGAGGTTCCTGGACGGGCTCTCAGCCGTCGACAGGGGGCAGACGCGCATGGCAATAAACTTCGTAGTTACCGACAGGAACTGCCGGGACATAGAGAAGATCAATCTCCTTGTGCGCGAGAGGTATCCCTGGATCGAGGAGGTCAGGCTGAATATAGCCCAGTGGTGGGGCGAGGGGCAGGACATAAGGGTGGAGTTCACAGAGAATCTTTATGAGACCCTGATCAGGTACAAAACAAACGTGAAAGGCAAGGCGCCCTGGGATTTTCACGATTGCTTCTGGCCCAGAAGCGGCTTCTACATGGACGTGAACGGAGACGTGAGGATATGCTGCCTGAATACGTCGTCGAGCCCGGTGGGCAACATATTCAGGTCTTCACTCGACGAGCTGCTCGGCTCGCCTAAGAGGCTTCAGGTGGCCGAGGAATGCAGGCTGGACAGCCCTGGCGTCCACTGCAGGAGGTGCGACTACAAGAAGCTTTCAAGCGTGCTTGAAAGGATCTTCAGAGAGTGAGCGCATGCGCATGAAGATACTTCTTATCGTTCTCGACAAGGGATCTTACGTCAATTTCTTTCCGCTCGCGGCGGCTTATCTCGCCTCCGCGGCCAGGATGCGCGGTTACAGGGACATAACCATATACAACCAGGAGGTCTATCACTATCCGGACGAGGCCATAAAAGACTTTCTCGATAAGGAGCGGTTCGACGTGCTGGGGGTCGGGATATACGGCTACCAGCAGTACATAAAGGCCGTCAGCTTCCTCGCCCAAGTCAACGCGTCGAAGCACAGGCCGACGGTTGTTCTAGGAGGCCACGGCCCCACGGCCGCCCCCGAATACTTCATCAGGAAGCTGGAGGCCGACATCGCTGTCCTTGGCGAAGGGGAGACGGTTTTTTGCAACCTTCTCGACGCGCTTTCGTCCAAAAGGCCTCTTGAAGGGGTCAAGGGCATAGCCTACCGCTATGGGGTTGAAGTCAGGGTCAACGAGAGGGAGAAGCTCGTAACAGAGCTCGACTCGGTCCCGTTCCCGGCATGGGACCTCTTCCCCATGGAGCACTACGTCCTTGAGAGGCACATAGCCGCTTCCCACACGGACAGGTGCTTCCCTGTGCTTGCAAGCAGGGGATGCGTCTACCGGTGCAACTTCTGCTACAGGATGGACACCGGCTACAGGCTGAGGAGCGTTGAGAACGTGATGGAGGAGATAAAGAAGCTCAGGAAGGACTACAACGTTACCCATATAACGTTTGCCGACGAGAATCTCATGGTATCTGAAAAGCACATACTCAGGTTCGTGGAGGGCATCGGGAAACATGGGCTGGAGTTCGGATGGAACTGCATGGGCAGGCTCAAGGTGGCAAGGCCGCATATCCTCAAGAGGGTGAAGGAGGCCGGCTGCGTTTACATAAACTACGGCGTCGAATCCCTCGACCAGAAGGTCCTCGACATGATGAACAAGAAACAGACTGTTGAGGAGGCGTATCAGGGCGTGGAGAACACTATAAAGGCAGGCATGCACCCGGGGCTGAACATTATCTGGGGCAGCCCCGGGGATACGGCGGAATCGCTAAGGAAAGGGGTGGATTTCCTCAACAGGTACAATACCGGCATACAGCTCAGGACCATAAAGCCAGTGACCCCGTATCCGGGGACCGCGCTCTTCAAGCTTGCGGTTGAAAGGGGGCTTCTTAAAGACGCGGAGGACTTCTACTCGAAGTACGTCAACTCCGACAGGATGACCGCGAATTTCACGGACATACCTGACGAGGAGTTCTACAGGCTCCTTTTCGAGGCGAACAGGACGGTCATAAACAATTATTATGGCAAGCTCGACGCCAACGCGGTCGAGGGCTTCAGGAGATGCTACTTCGAGCACGATACCTCATTCAGAGGCCCCAGGCACAGGTAAATAGACATTTTCTGAACGGAGGTTTAAATGAGCAGGAGCAAACCCTGGCTTGATTCTGTGGTAAGGGTCCCTAACGCAGTTGTGGAGAGGCACTCAAACAAGGCCCGGCTGGACAAGAGCGAGAGGCTGACGCGGTTTGCAGAAGGGTTTTTCGGAAGGTTCATAAGCTCGATAACGCAGGAAGACATCCTGTGCTACCCTGAAACGACAGGGCTTGTGCAGAGGCTTGCTGCCCATCACGGGCTGAAGGAGCGCAACTTTTTTCTCGTGCCCGGCGTTGACGCTGCGATAAAGGCATTTTTCGAATCATACGTATCTCCCGGAGGCGAGGTCATAATAACCGAGCCGTGTTTCCCGATGTACAGGGTGTACAGCGATCTTTTCAACGCCAGGGCCGTAAAGGTCCCCTATGTTACGAGGGACACGCTGGACTTCTCCAGGCTCCTTGATTCGATAAACAGGGATACCGCGCTTTTGGCCATCGCGAATCCCAATAGCCCCCTGGGCGACTTCATAGAGATAGGCGTTCTTGAGTCGGCCGTCAGGAAATGCGGCGGCTACGGGATACCCGTGCTGATAGACGAAGCGTACCGCGAATACGCGCCAGATTCGGCCATAGGCCTTATAGAGAGATACGACAATGTAGCCATAGCCCGGACATTCTCAAAGGCCTTCGGCGGGGCAGGGCTCAGGGCAGGATATCTGGCAGGAAGCTTCAAGATCATCGATGAGCTGTCGAAATGGCGCCTTCTGTACGAGATCAACCAGGTCGCGGTCAAGTTCGCCTCTTACATGCTCGACAACATGACCGAGGTCATCGATTACGCGGAGAAGACCATAAAAGAGCGCGAGCTTCTCGTCTCTCTGCTTGAGGGAGCGGGTTATGACGTGATCCCGTCGAAAACGAATTGGTTGCATATGCACGGCAGAGATGAGAACGACAAGGTCCTTGACGTGCTGAAAAGACACAATGTCCTTTTCAAGACGGACTCGAGGATACCGGTTGACCGCAGGGACTGGATACGCCTGACCGTAGGCCCGGATCTGTCAAAAACACGGTTTATGACTGAGATATTGGCTGGCGTTAATGGGCGAGCAAAAGGGACGCGCAAACTGGGAGACTTCAAACGCAGTATCAAGGCATGACTATCATGAACGGACATATGAGAGGCAAGACGCCTTATATTACCGCCCACAGGTTATTCATCAGCATTACGGGCACCGTGGCGCTCGTCTATCTGTTCAGGGAGCCCATCTTCTTCGGAAAGGCCCTTATCGGGCCTGAGATATGGAGCCAGGGGATTGCGGTGAACGACTTTGCCTTCGGCTCTCTGAAAAACGGGGTCCTTCCTTTGTGGCGCAGCGAGATCGACCTCGGCTATCCTATTATGGCGGAGCCAGCCTTTTCATACTGGCTCCATCCGATAAACATCCTTTTTCTGTTCCTGCCCGCCTATACGGCTGTCAATTATCTCCTGGTCGCGCACTACGCCATGAGCCTTTTTTTCATGTACTTTTTCGCCCTCGCTATCGGGATAGGCCGCATAGGGTCTTACATGGCTGCGGTTGTATATACGTTTTCCTCCGTCATGGTGAGCCAGTCCGACCAGTATTGCATTTCCCCCGCGATGGCGTGGCTGCCGCTTATCCTTCTTTTAATAAACACGGCTTATAAAAGACGCGATGCCAGGTTCTTTGCCGCCGCCGGGGCAGTCTACGGGTTCCAGTTCTTTCAGGGCCATGTGCAATTCTGGAGCTACACATTCCTGATGGCAGCTTTATTTATCGTCTATAAGGCGGCATCCATGGACGGTGGCCGCTCGGAAAGCAAGTGGGGCGAGGCTGTTTTTGCCGCCAGGGGGCTTGCGTTGGTTCTAGGGGCCGGGATAGGAATTGCGGCAATAAAATTCCTGCCGCTACTTGAGCTTTCAGGCCAGGGAGGCCGGGTTGAAAGCTCCGCCGGAGGGTTGGACTTTCTAACGTCGTCATATTACAGCATGAAACTTTCCGATCTGCCCCTGCTGGTATTTCCTGACCTATACGGAGCGCATCTGACCGAGGGCTTCGAGGGGTTCAACTCGGAATACAGCGCAGAAAGGTACTGCTATATAGGGGTTGCGGCCCTGATTTTTGCCGCAACCGCGATTATGTCCGGTAAAAACGGGCACAAAAAGTTTTTTGGGTATGCCGCGGCTTTTTCCCTGATTTTCGCGATGGGGCGAGACCTGCCCTTCTATTTTTTTCAGTTTCATCTTGTCCCGGGCTTCGGAAACTTCCAGATACCGCTTAGGTATCTGTACCTGTTCAGCTTCTCCGGGGCCGTTCTTGCCGGCATATGCATCGGCGCGGCCACGGACGGTTGTCAAGAGGGTCAAAAGGATAAAACAGCGAGGCTGGCAGGTCATCTTACGTTATTTTTGATGGCCACGGCCACGGCGATTATGCTTGCAGGATGGCTGCTGGCGCCTTACGCCGCGGAATTAAACAGATTCATGGGCCAAATTTCCAGCTCTTATGAGACCGGGCTTAAAATGTTCGCCACGGCACCCGTGGAGTCGCTATATTCCAGGAGCTTTTACAGGCAGATTGCGCCCCGGTTCCTTTTATCCTCGCAATTCCTCGTCCTTGTTCTGCCGGCGGCTGCCTATTTTCTCATGCGGCACAGGAAAAGGATCGCCGGGGACAGGCGCCTTATTTTAGTCGTTCACGCGGGTGCGGTCATGACCGCCCTGTGGATACTGCTCCGTTCGGGTTCGTTCCCGGAGAGGCTGGTGAACGAGCGCATCGGCAGGCAGCTTATAATGCTCGCCTCCGTGTTGGTTTGCCTTTACCTCTGGAAAAAGGGCGTTTTAAAAAGCGCCGCTTTCGGATACCTGATGATTTTAATTGTACTATTAGACCTCATAGGGCAGAACGGCAGGTATGTAAATACAATTGACAGTGAATTCTACAGTACCTATCCGAAGACAGCCATGTTCATAAAAAAAGACGGTTCTCTTTTCAGGGTAAATTACGCCATAGGGGATGAATACATGAAAAGGCACCGGATACAGTCTTATAGGCTGGATGACGGGGCGTACTATAAATGGAGGGAGACACTTGCTACGTCCTTTGTGTACGGAGGGATAAATATATGGAAGGGCGCGGACGGCAAGCCCTCCATAGGCATACAGAGGCAGAACGATTTCCACCATGCGTTTGAACGGGGCTACATGGAGGGGAGCCCTTCCGGGTCAGCGATATCGGCCCTCTCGCTGCTCAACGTCAAATACCTTGTGAGGACCGGGGAGCTCGACTCTAATGACTTGAAGCTGGTCTACAGCCGGCCGGACGGCGTTAAGGTCTACGAAAACAAACAGGTCATGCCGAGGGCTTTTACCGTAGACGGTTCCGTAGTGCTTGCGAAGGAAAAAGTCCTTGAGTTCATGAAGGGAGGGCTTTTCGACCCTCGATCGGTCGTTATATTAGAAGAGCCAGCCGGAACGAATCCAGAGAAGCACGGCGAAGGACAGCCCTGCGCCATGCCGGTAATCACCGCTTATTCGCAATCAAGGGTGACTCTGGAGACGGCGTGCGAAAGGCCGGGTTTTTTGGTCATGAGCGATTCGTATTACCCGGGGTGGAAGGCCTATATAGACGGGAACGAGACGAAGATATACCGGGCGAACTATGTCATGCGCTCTGTATCAGTGCCCGTGGGAGCCCACAAGGTCGAGTTCAAGTATGAACCAGAGGTATTCAGGGCCGGGGCCGTCATTTCAGCCGTAACGCTTGTGGCGCTTGTGTTATATCTTTCGCAGCCGTTCATCAGGCGCAAACACAGAGCGGCGCGCGCCGCATAGAGGACTTTTGGATGAGACACGCTGCAAGGGGCCTGGGGAACGGAAAAGCCATATGCCTCATCGGGCATGAGTTTTACGGAAATGTCCGTTCCGGAAATGGCTCTTTCGCCATAGCGCTGGCAGAGGGGCTGCTCGGGGAAGGCTACGGGATAACCTTCATAACGCCTTGTGCTGAAGGGCTTAAGCGCCATGAGATGTCGGGGAGGCTCGAGATTATCCGTGTACCTGTCCCGGGCAGTTCTTTTCTTGACAGGATGATACCGAACGTCCTCGACAACAGATGGATGTTCGCCTTGAAGATGAAGGTCTTCGCAAGGCGCCTGGAGCTTTCGCCTTTCTCGCTGGTCCACGTGCTTGACGTAAACGACTCTCATTTTGTGGACGACAGGATCAAAAAGACGGGCATACCGCTGGTTGTCTCCGTAAACGACTATTACTGCTTCGAGGGTGGCAGCGTCTTCAATTTCCCGTACAAGACCGGCCACGTGCTTATGAGGGCCATCCATTACAGGGCCCAGTACCTTCTCAACAGGGCTGCGCTTCGAAGGTTTGATTTCATCGTGTCCAACACAAGATATCTTAAAAACAAGCTCCTGGAGCATTACAGGTTGCCTGAATACAGGGTTTCAGTGATACACAGGGGCAAGGACGTAGATCGTTACCTCGCTGCTGAAGGCAAATACCTGAGCGCAAGGGTGCTGTTCATCGGCTCAAACATGGAGAGAAAAGGCGTGCTCGACCTTATACTGGCATCCAGAAAGGTCGTCGCGAGGAAAACAGGCGTCAAGTTCGTCATCGTCGGCAAAATAGGCGTCAAGCTCGGCACGCAGATATCAAGGCTCATCGAAAGGGACGGTCTCAAGGATAATTTCATCTTCCACGACTACCTTGCGCCGGAAGAAGTAAGGCGCGAGCTGTCCGTGGCAAGCGTTTTCGTCCTTCCGGCCCACATCGAGAACCTTGCGCAATCAATCCTTGAGGCCATGGCCTCGAAGACGCCCGTGGTCGTAACCGACGTCGGAGGCAACAGCGAGGCCGTAAACGGGCAGTGCGGAGTCCTGGTCAAGAAGAACGACATCGAGGCGATCTCGGACGCTGTCTTGAGGATAATAGATGCCCCTGGGCTAGCAAAAGAAATGGGAGAGGCTGGCTACAGGAACATAGTTGAGAATTTTTCAGTAAAAAAGATGATAGGGCATTACGTAAGCCTGTACGAAAGGGCGTTTGCCGGAAGAGACCGGTCAGCGTGCTGAATGGCATTTTGAAGATGGCTGTGTCAAAGGTGAAGGTCGGAAGGTTAAAGCGGGTTTTCTTGCTGAACGTCAACAGACTGAGGAGGCACTATTACCCCTATCTCAGGAGGAAGACGCCGCTTTTTTCGCACATAAACATCCAGACCACCTCTTACTGCACGAGGAGGTGCAGCTTTTGCGCCCTGGGCGACCCTGCAAGGGCGCGCATCAAACACAAGATGGACGAGGGGCTTTTCCGAAAGATTATTGACGATCTTGAGGGCCTCGATTATTCGGGCAGGGTCAGCCTTTTTGAGATAAACGAGCCGCTTTCTGATGAAAGGATATGCGCCTTTGTCGGATACGTGAAAAAGAAGCTCCCGAAGGCTTTCCAGTTCCTCAACACCAACGGGGACCTTCTAACGCTTGAGCTCCTCGACGGGCTTTTCACAAACGGGCTGGACCACCTGATAATGTCGTGCTATGACGACCGGGTTCTGCAAAAGTCAAAGGAGCTTGTAGCCAGGAGGAGATACTACTGCACTGTGCAGGACAAAGGGAAGGACCAGTTCTTCTTCCATGACAACCGGGGAGGGCACGTAAAAGGCCTGTTCATGCTACGGCCCGTGGTCAATATGTTCTGCGAGCGCGTATACAAGCAGCTTTACATAAAGCCGGACGGCAAGGTGGTCTCCTGCGTGGCCGATCATGACGATGTTAACTATATGGGCAATGTCGGTGATTCGTCCGTGAAGGACATCTGGTTTTCCGAAAAATTCGAGGAGATAAGGGAAAAGCTCAGAAGAGGAGACAGGGCGTTTTCACCCCTTTGCGTAAACTGCAATTATGCAGGTGAAGGCGGGATATACCGCGTGCCAAAGCTAAGGCGCTTATTGAAAAGGATCGGGTGTCAGTCGCGGTGAAAAAGGTCAATGTCGCGATAGTCGGGACAGGCGGGTTTGCCGGGGAGCACGCAAGGGCGTTGACGGGCGATGCTCGTTCGGCGGTGGCCGGGGTCTACGGGAGCGACCCGGAAAGAAGAAACGAGTTCGCCCGTAGATACGGCGTCAAAAGCTATTCCTCGTTCGAGGAATGCCTGAACGACAATGAGGTGTCCTTCGTGGACATTGTGTGCCGCCATAACGAGCACGCCAGATACGGGATCATGGCGGCCGAGGCAGGGAAGAACGTCATAGTGGAAAAGCCCATCGACATAGAGCTTGAGGCCGCCAGAAGGCTTGTAGATGTTTGCGCGAAGAAAGGGGTAAGGCTCTATGTGATAAGCCAGTTCCGCTACAGCCAGGCGCTGAGGAAGATAAAAAAAGAGATTGAGGCTGGCAGTTTCGGCAGGGTTTACGCCATGAACCTTTCCATGAACTGGCACAGGCCGCAGGCCTACTACGACAGCTCCGGGGGCTGGCGTAAAAGGCCGGACCTTGCTGGAGGAGGGGTGCTCATGATGCAGTGCATTCACTGGATAGACGTCTTGCTGTGGCTCGGAGGGGAAGCAGAGGGGCTTGGCTGCGAGATGCGCACGGTATCTCACCAAATAGGAGTGGAAGACACAGCCTCAGGGCAGATACTGTTCAAGGGAGGAGCCGTCGCATCTTTCCAGGCCTCGACCTCAGCCAGCTCAAGGCAGCCGGACAGGCTCGAGGTGTACGGCACAAAGGGGGCTGCCGCGGTACAGAACAACCGCATCGTACAATGGAGCTTTGGGGCCGACGCAAAGGGGAGCAGGGCGCGCTGGCTGGCGGTTTCTCTCATTTATTCAATGATGCCGTGGAGGAAGGGCCTGCTCGGGGACCAGCTCCTGGATATCATCTCAAACAGGGCCGAGCCTAACGGCAAAGAGGCCTTGAAGGCCCTCGAGGTGATAATCGATCTTTACAGGTGCGCCAAAAGAATTCAGTGCAGTGACGCGGACTCTCAGGTGCTCAAGTGTTTTTAGAAGGGATAATAAACAGAAGGTTCGGCGGAACGCTTCTGAAAGGCCTGGCCAGGCTGGGGGCGTACAACACGGTACGCAGACAGTTCATAAGGTGCTCCAGGTTTGAGAGCCGCAGGGCCTTTGGGAAGATAGCGAAGGATTATGTGCTTGCGCCCCCGTCGAACATCGTCTTTGAGCCGACGTACAGATGCAATCTCAGGTGCTCGATGTGCTATCAGGAGAGGAACGCTGATTTGACCTCAAACGAGCTGAGCATCGAGGAGATCAAAAGCATATTCGCGTCACGCGTAAAAGGGGTTAGAAAGGTAAGCCTCATCGGAGGCGAGGTCTTCATGAGGAAGGACGTCTTCGAGATGATCGGTTTTTTCGACTCAATGAAAGTCCCTGTGCATATAACCACAAACGGTACGCTGTTAAATGAGGAGGTTTGCGGGAAGCTCTCAATGCTATCCAACATACAGGCTATCGGTGTCTCTATCGACGGTCCCGAGGATCTGCATAACAGGATGCGAAACTGGGACCATGCCTTTGAGCGCGCCGCACGCGGCATAAAGCTTGCGCGCAAACGCTTTTTCGTGTTCATGGTCGCGGTGATCTCTGATGAGAACATCAGGCGGCTTTCCGAGATAGTTGATACCGCTCACGGCCTCGGCCTTGACAACCTCATACTCGAATTCGAGCGGAAGTACACGGGCCAGGACCTCAGGGAAGCGTCCGAAGTCCTGGGATTCCCTGAGTCGGATTTCAAGCTGAGGATAAGCGAGTCGAAAGACGCGGGCTATCCGTTTGCGCTTCTCATGGAGGGGATTAAGGCCGCAGAGGAAAGGGCCGGAAGTCTGGGGATGAGGATATTCTACCTGCCGGATGATTTCACCTCCTCAGCCGAAACGCACTACTCAAAAAACAACAGGTCCAAGGGAAGTTGTTTTTGCAGGTCTATATTCAAGGGCAGGATAGATTCGAGAGGCAACGTCTTTCATTGCTACGCCATCCGCAGAAGCTTCGGCAGCGTCCTTGAAAAGCCTCTATACGATATATGGAACTCTCCCGAATATACCGGCTTCAGGAGGAGGCTAATGGATAATAACCTCCTTTCGCTTTGCGAGACATGCCTGTACATGGAGCGGATATGATGGAAGAGCTGATTGGCCGTCTGACCATATATTCGTCCGGGTTCATCTTTAACATAGCTGTCGCGCTTATCGTTAATTCAGTGGCGATAATCATCTTCGCAAAGAGGTTTCAGGCGATCCTGGCGCAGCTGGGCCAGCCCATCTCGTCTGTACATTCCTTTCTCATCACGAACACCGTGCAGCTTGCGGCGTATGTGGCGCCGCTCGGGACAGGGGCCTTAATCTCAAAACCGATGATGACGTACTTCTACAGCAAGGTCCCTGTCAGAAAGACCGTGCTGGCGGTCATTTTCGAGCAGATTTATACCCTGTACTGGGACCTGTTCCTGCTCTTATCGATACTCCTGTTCGCGGGAGGGGCGTTCCTTGAGGGAGTAAGGACGGTAACCATCGCAGCCTGGCTTTCAATACTCGGCATATTTACGCTATCGATGACCCAATATGAGAAGGCGCTCCTTTATATCATAGACAAAGGCGAAGGGGCTCCACGGTTTTTCAGGAAAGCCATGGCAAAGTTTGGCGTGTCGGAAAGGAAGGACGTCGAGTCGCTCAAGCAGAGCCTAAGGGCATTTCTCGACAACGGTTTTTTGATCCGCTATTCGCTGTACATTGTCTCCGTCATTTTGATTCTCCCGCTTACGCTATACTTCACTGGCAGGAGCTGCGGCGTTGAGCTGATGTACTCCTCGGCGTTCATAGGCTATTGGAGTTCGATGATACTCGGCAGGCTCTCCGGGCTACCGGGCGGGATCGGGGTAAGGGATGTCAGTATGGGTGCCTTTCTTGTGTACTTGCAGGTACCAGCAGCTGATGCGGCCGTTATAACGCTTCTCAACCGGCTCGTCGTGACCTTCCAGTACGTCGTCGTCGGAGGTCCTCTTCTAACCAGGGCCATGAGGGACGTCGCGGTGATCGAGCTTATGAAAAGGCATAAAGGATGATTTTCTTATGGGCATGAGCTTGTGCTTGAAGAGCGCCCCGGGGCTTTCGCTTGCGGTTGTGGTCGTTATCGCACTGGGGGCAAGGCTTCTTCTTCTTTACGGCTTTGACGTGGTAGCGCCTGACGGGGTCGTCCTTATAGAGATGGCAAAGACATTCGCCGCAGGAGACTTCTTCACCGTAGACGTGCCGGAGCACCACCATGAGCCTTTGTATCCTGCTTTGATCTTCGCTGTCTCGGCATTGACTCCACTGGATTACGTAAGAAGCGGCCAGCTGGTCTCGCTCGCCTCAGCAGTAGCCACGATATATCTTGTCTACATGCTCGCTAAAAGGCTCTACGGACAGAAAACAGGCATCTATTCGGCTCTCATATTGTCGCTGGTGCCCCTGCACGCGCTCTCATCCGTGACGGTTCTCAAGGAATCTTTTTATACGCTCATGGCCGTGGCAGTAATCTATTCATGCGCGCTTGCGATAGAGAGAAGAGGCAGGGCATATTTTTTTCTGACCGGCCTGTTCCTGGGGCTTTCTTACCTTGTGCGTTTTGACGGCATTTTGCTTCTATTGTCGATTCCTTTCCTCTATTACGCTATCGACTCAGGGGCTTTGCGGGCAAATTTGTTATCCATGTTCGTTTTGATTTTTGCCGCATTAACTCTCTACGCGGCTTATGCCGCGGTCCTGTACATTCAGACCGGAGAGATTACGATAAGCAAGAAGCTAAATTATTATGTAACCCCCGTTGCGGCGCCCGAGGCCGCGAAAGAAAAGCTTATCAGGGATTACGGCTATATAGAAGGCGAAGAGATAATAAAGAGCGGATCTCAGTGGAGGGCGTTTTTGACAAAAAGAACGGAGGGCTTGTACAAGGCCGTGCACTACATTCTGCCTGCTGTCTTTCCTGTGCTTCTGATGCTTTTTGCCGGAGCAGGGATCGGGGCCGGGGCTGGTAAAAAAGAGATGCTGCTTCTCTTGATCCCTGTGATCTATGCGTTCGTCTTTCCGTTTATGAAGTATCCGACAGATAACAGGTATTTTCTGTGCGTAACGCCGTTTTTTTCCGTTTTTGCCGGCAGGGGCCTTGCGCTCCTTCAGAATGGATTGGCGCAGAGACATAGGCATCTGCCCGGGGTTTTTATGATTATTTTTCTAATTGTCTTTGCGCCATGGGCAGTCAAGCCGATGTTTGACGGAAAGACCTACAGGGATGAGCTGCTCCAAAAGGAGGTCGGTCTGTTCATACGGGGAATTGAGCAGAAGGAAAGAATTAAGATCGTCTCGCCATTGCCGGTCGTTTCATTCTATGCTGGAGCCAGGCTTTTTTATCTTGGGCCTCTGAAAAAAGAAGGCGAGATAATTGGTCTGCTGAGAGATACAGGGGCTGATTACGCCGTCTTGGATGACATAAGAGCCGTTGAACGCCTCCTGAAAGAATCAAAGAAAAAGCAATCTGCTCTCGGAATAGAAAAAATAAAAGAGTTTTCCGGAGGCGGCATCCAGGTGATCGTCTTGAAGGTGCGCCGATGCATGGAAAAAGGAGGATACGGTGAGATTCAGGCTTGCTGATTTTCCGAGTGCCTCAAACCAGAGCGTCCCGCTAAACAAGATGAACAGGCTTGCGAGGAAGGTACGCGAGCTTTTCATCGAAGGGGAGATATGCGTATGTTGCGGGACGAAGATAAGGGCTTATTTTTTCAGATCCGAGCATACGCTCAGCATGAGGCAGTGCCATGTCGAATGCAGCGGGTGCAGGTGCGTTTTCCATTTCCTGTGCTATCTGGAGGCAGTGGGCGCAAGTAAGGGGGATGGGGCCGTTTACAGGTGGCCGAAGGGGGGTCAAGGAGAGTGTCATGTTGCGCCTTGCCCCAAGTGCAAAAAAAAGGACGCCTGCATGATCGTGCTGGAGGGTGCAAAAAAACCGTTTGCGAAAGACGAGACCGTTCGCGCCGGGGTTTGATATGGCAAGAGAGGGGCTGACTGGATCGCGAACAGATGACCTGGGCTTATTAAGCTCCATAGCCCATGGTGACGCGGAACAACCGATGGTGAACGGCACGCCAATCCTTGAAAGGGCTTTTTCCCACATAGAGATAGGCATCCACAAATATTGTAACAGCAAATGCCCTTTCTGCCCGCATGGCCAGGAGGAAAGCTCATCCATGCCCAAGGGGGCGATGTCCGAAGAACTTTACCTGAAGGTGCTCGGAGACCTTAAGGAGATGGGATTTTGCGGGCGGATCTCGTTCCACCTGATGAACGAGCCCCTTTTGAGCAAGAACCTCGTGAGGTTTGTAAGGCTTGCCAGGGAATATTGTAATGACGCCTGCATACTCATAATCACCAACGGGAGCGTCCTTTCATACAGGTATCTCGTGGAGCTTTTTGAGAACGGCGCCGACAGGATAGCGATCAACCATTATTCAAAGGCGAGAAAGCGGCTGGTATTCCCACTGATCAATGCGCTTGCGTCTGTCGTAAAGATGAGCCGTCGAAACGCCGTATTGCATCGATGGTCGAGCGTTGTCTTCCTTGGGACTTATTATTTGCTCACGCTTGACGACACGTCAAAAAAATACTTAAGGATATTCTTCAGGCTGGAGAGCGAGCGCATGGCCCGCGTCTCTTTTTCCATTACGAGGTTTTACACGAATTACACGAACCGGGCAGGCAATCTCAAGACAAAAGTGCTTAAGGAGCCGTTAAAGGAATTCTGTATCTATCCGTTCGTGCAGATGTACATAACCTATGACGGCAAGGCCGTTATCTGCAGCGCGGATTACTTTCACAAGGAGGTCGTGGGAGACGTCGAAACGAGTTCGCTCCTGGAGATATGGAACAGCCGGCGCTACAAGATGATACGCTCAAAATTGTTCCGGGGCGACAGAGGCGGCCTTATATGCGAACAATGCGACACTTTTTTTCTGTACGAGCCCGATCTCTATTATCCGGTGCCGGGCGACAGATGAGGAAGGACTGGCCGGAGAGTTAATTCGGAGAGCTGATACTGAAATGGCGAGGATACTGCTCACGGCTACACGCTCGTTTTACAGGCCAACGAACGCGAATTTTCATTACGGTCTGCTTGCGCTCGCTAGCTACATAAAAAAGAACTCCGGCCATCATGTCGAGATCCTCGACGGGTCCATCCATACCTACGGGGAGTATCTGGGTCTGCTTGAGCAAAAGGCCCGCTCGTCGGATATAGTGGGCTTTTCGATGATGACGCCTCAAGTGGGGGACACTTGCAGGAGCATGCTCCATCTCAGGGACAAGGGACTCAGGCCATTCATCGTCGTGGGCGGGCATCATGTCACGCTCTATCCGGGCCAGACCGTACAATCCGACCTGATAGATTTCGCCGTGGCCGGCGACGGCGAAAAGAGTCTCCTGGCGCTCTGTAATGCCCTCGATTCAGGCGGAAGTACGGACAACATTGCAAATGTGCTCACCAGGTCCAATGCGACAGAGATGCTCAAAAAGCCGTTCGAGACGCTTCCTTATGAGGAGCTTTATGACGCCGACTACGGCGTCATAGACCCTGGCATTATGAAGGCGATGAAAAAGCAGTTTTGCTACCTGACCGGGCGCGGGTGCATGTTCAAATGCACGTTTTGCTACAACAGCGCCATAGGAAACAGGTGGAGGGGCAAGACGGCCGATGTTGTCCTCGATGAGGTCGGACGCCTTTACGAGAAGTACCGCTTCGAGAAGCTCTATTTCAGGGACGAGTACTTCTTCGCTGACAGGGACCGCGTGGCAAGGATACTTTCGGGTCTTGCCGTGAAAAATTATCCGTTTACATGGATCACCACATGCAGGGCCAGCGACTTCAGGAGCAAGATAGACAGGGAGATAATAGATCTTCTGATAGCCAGCAAATGCGAGGAGTTGAGGTTCGGGGCAGAGTCCGGTTCTGACAGGTGCCTCAAGTTCCTCAAAAAAGGGATCACGGTGGAGGACACCCTGAGGGCCGCAAGGGTCTGCGCCGAGATAGGCATACGCGGATCCTTTTCGTTCCTCTCCGGATATCCGACCGAGACGAGCGAGGACAGGATACAGACCGTAAGGCTTATCGGCAAGATAAAGAAGATAGACAAGAGGCATATTATCCTCGGGCCTTTCGCCTACTACATATATCCAGGCGGCAAGCTCTACGAAATGATAGCCGGGAACAGTGAATGGAGCATGAAGTTCCCTGAGTCTTTCGAGGGCTGGGCGCGGTCCAAATACGGGAATATGTTCGAGCAGCAGTCGGAGCCGGAAAAGTTCGCATGGCTCGATGAGCCGGATTTTGTCAAATACTTCTGGTATATCATCTTCTTCCGCTACATAGACGACCACTTCAGAGGATTCGGCTGTGTAAAATCGGCCCTTCTGAAGTTGGCGCTAAGCCCCTGGCTTATATCCACCAGGATTAGATGGCGGCTTTTGAGATTCGGGAAGCTTTACGACTACCGCCTCTACGAATGGCTCGACATGCGACGGCGCTCGGTAAAAAAGCATCTGCAATCCTTGCTTAAGACGTTTAAATAGGACAAGCCGGGCCTCTGCGGAAATCGCGACCATTTGACTTCTCAACCAACGCATCCAGAATCCTCTCCTCGCTCAAACTGACTGGAGACTGTTTCATGAGGTCGGGCGAAACACTTTTCAAGAACACGACCTATCTTCTGATATCCACCACCATCCAGAAGGCTGTGGGGCTAGTCCTTACTGTCGTTCTGGCAAGGTATCTCGGCGCCGATGGGTACGGACGGTATTCCTTCATCCTGGCCTTTGTGATAATGGCCGACACCGTACTGTGCTACGGGGTCGACGTCCTGATGGTAAGGGAGATAGCCAGGGAAAGGAGCAAGGGTGAGCCTATACTGATGAACGTACTGACGCTCAGGGCCCTTCTTGTCCCGGTATTCATCGGCATTGTAGCCGGGTGGATGTTATTGTCCGACAAGGCGTGGGAGATCAAGGTCTTGGTGCTGCTCCTCTCCATGTTCCACCTTTTTTATTCGTTCAACAAGACAATATGCTCATTTTTCGGCGGCTATGAGCGGCTCGAATACGTGACCATGCTCGACATAGCCTACAGCGTGTTGAAGAGTTCCTTTATCATAGCCGCCGTCTACCTCGACCTGGGGCTGGGCTATATTGTCGCGGGCATCTCGGTTTCGTATTTTCTCGTCTTTGCCTTCGGGGCCGCGATCTACCGCTCAAGGTTTTTTCCTCTGGCCTTCAGGATGGACTGGGGGTGGCTGCGTCAGAACCTGAACAGCTCGTTTTGGTTTGTCCTATCCGTCATCGTCTTCGGGTATTACTGGAAGGTAGACCAGCTTATTATCTCGGATCTCCTTCCCTACGAGAAGGTCGGCATATACAGCGCGGCCTTCCTTTTCATAGACCTGTCTATAGCCTTCTCCCTTGCCTACTTCTCGTCGGTCTATCCGCTGATATCAAGGATCTACCATGAGGACAGCGGCCATTTCGAGCTCATATGCAGAAAGAGCAACAAGTTCTTCCTGATCATTGGCGTCCCGATTCCATTCATCGGCCTTTTTATCATAGACGGGCTGATACCGCTTATCTACGGGAGGTCTTTCATTGAAACCGGGCAGATCGTGAAGATATTCCTCTTCACGATACCTTTCGTGTTCTTAAAATCTTTTATGATCCGGATAGCCTATTCGACGGGCAGGGAGAGAAGCCTTTTTTTCGTCACCCTTGTTGCCATCGGCTTGAAGATAGGCCTGAATTACCTCCTGGTAGAGGGGTTCGGGATAGTCGCCGCCGCGCTCGTAATGCTTGCCGTCGAGATACTGTACACCCTTCTTATAAAGGCCTTCTGTTTTCCCTCAGAGGATTTTTTGGTCAAAAGCATTCTGTCATATGCTTATAAGCCGTTGCTTTCATCAGTCGTCATGATGACTGGCTTATTCATCCTCCATGGCTACGGCATCGTCATAACGTGCCTTGCAGGTGTCACGCTGTACATCCTTGCACTATTTTTGCTTAAGGCCATAGATGAAGACGAATGGTTCGTGATCTCCGCCAAATTCAACAGTTTGCTGAGGAGCAGGAATTGAGTTTTTTCGTTAAACTCTCGTTCTTGATGCTGGGGCTCACCTATGACGCGCAGTTCCTGCAGATTTCCCAGGGACTGTTCGTCTATGACGTTCTTTTTTTCGGGATGATGGCCTTTTATATCGCCGGTACCGGGTTCAAGGTCAAGGTGATGATACCCAGGCCGTGGCTATATTTATCGGGCCTTTTCATACTGGCCCATCTGACCACGATCATCGTCACGTTTGTCATCGGATATCCCAACCTCGACATGGAGACGGTTATTTTCATCAAGTTCCTATACCTGTTCTCGCTCATGGTGTTCGCTAGCCTGATTGTTGATGATAGGCTCGTGGAAGACGCCTTCTGGTATTTTGCCGTCGGCGTTATTGCGGTAGCCGCCTTCGGGCTATACCAGGTCTCTCACGCCACAGGAGGACACCTGCTGGCCGGGCATTATTACCGCATCGCGCACCATGACGAGGGCCTGCTTAACGCCAATACCCTTACTATACAGACAAGCATAGGCGGCACGATAGTCCTCATGTTTTTCATTAAGGAGAGGTCGGTTCTCAAAAAATGGGGCGTCTATCTTCCGGCATTTCTTTTCCTTATGGGCGTGACTTTTTTCACCTTCTCGAAAGGCGGTTGGACGGGTTTTGCCCTGGGCACAGTAGTCTCATTGGCGCTGTGCGTCAAGAGGATTGGTTTTTTGAGGCTTGGCGCGTCATGCCTCGTCTTGGCGGCGACCGTATACTTTGCGCTTGTCAAAATCCCCTTTTTGGAATATCTACCGGCGGCGGTAGGGCACCGTCTCTCGGAAGGGCAGATGACTGGGAGCTTCCAAAGGGTGGATTATTTTTATGATGTTTTCGTTCTTTTGTTCATGGAGCCTGTGGTAGTGCTCCTTAGCGGGGCCGGGTTTAAGAATTACACATACATGGTTCACGAAAAATATCAGTTTTTCGCTCCGGGCGACAATCCGCATAATCTCTTGTCCTATCTTTTCTTCGGCACCGGGTTTACCGGCGCTTTTCTTGTGATCGCCCTTTTCGCATCGATATTATGGACTGTTTTCAAGTGCAGAAGGGCCTGTGTAAGGCTGGAGGGCCGAGGCGGGCAAAGGGCCCTGTACGTGAATATGTTCATCTCCTGGCTGATCGTATCGATATGGTTTTCACTCATATCAGCTTACCCGATCTTCCATCATACCTTCTGGGTGTTCACGGGAATTGCGGGAAGATACATGCACGACCTTATTAAGATGAAGCAGTCATCGCCTAACGCGTCTCGCGGGGCTGAATCGGGCCTTGGGCCCGTGACAAGGTAATTACGGATTTGCGGATTTCAGGGCTGTTTGCGCGCACACTGGCGGAGGAAGAGACGGATGAGAGTAGCCTATTTTTCTAACGGGGAGACGATACATGACCAGAGGTTCTTTGATATGTTCGCCGGCTCCGGAATCGAGCTTCACATAGTGTCTTTCCAGAGAGGGCTTCAAGAAGTGAGAATGAAAAACAGGCTGCCTGAGATCATGGGGGCGCAGCTGCATAACCTGCCGCTTGAAAGTTTTACCGGGTCATCAGCAATAGATAACTTCCTGAACATGGTCAGGGCTGTTGTTTATTCAAGAAGGGTGGTGCGCAAAATAAGGCCAGCTGTCGTCCTGGCCTGTCATATCATCGATAAATACGGATTCATTGCCGCTCTGGCAAATGCCAGGCCGCTGGTGTTGCTGCCCGGCGGGACGGACGTGCAGATAAGCGCGAGAAAATCAAAGCTCAGGAGGTTTTTTATCCAATTCGCCGTAAGGCGATCCGAGATAATACTTGCTGATGCCGAGATAATCAAGAAGGAGGTCCTTGACCTTGTCCCTGAATATCCCGGGGAGAAGATTAAGGTCACGCTGCTTCCCGGCGTGGACCTTGATAATTTCAACCCTTCCGTTCCAAAGGCGGAAATAGTGAAAGAGCTTGGCTGGGAGGGAAAGAAGATCCTAATCATGACGAGGTCGCTGATAGACATTGTATACGGGGTTGAATATTTTCTTGAAGCACTTGTCCAGGTCACGAGGGACTTTCCGGATGTCAGGGTGATATTCTGCGGCGACGGCCCCTACAGGCAGGCTCATATGGAGTTTTTGAAGAGGCACAATATCGACGGATACGCCTACTTCGCCGGACACGTAGAGAATGGCACTCTTGCCGCGTTCCTTAACGCCGCTGACATATACGTCTCAAGCTCGCTTAGCGATGGGACTCCCCTTTCGCTGCTTGAGGCCATGGCCTGCGCCCTTCCGGTGGTAGTCACCGACGTGCCTGCGGTGATGGAGTGGATAAAAGATGGGGATAATGGATACGTCGTCCCTCGCAGAGACCCCGATGCGCTCGCAAAAAAGATCGTGGAGCTTCTGCGCGATGACATGCTTCGCGGCCAGATGGCGCAGAAGAACTTCAGGATAGCCGTTGAGCGGATCGACATAGAAAAGAACTTTGAGAGATTGATGCAGACCCTTTGCGATTCTATCTCCGAACGGGAAGGAAGAGGGATATGAAGATAGCGCTCGCGAATCCTGTAGAGTCAAACAACAGGCAGGGTAACGTAATAGGCTATCCGAACATGGGGCTGCTGTCCCTCATAAGTTACATCCGCGAAAAGATGAAGGACAAGGTGAGCGTAGAATACATAGAGACAATGTCATTTGACATGCACATCCGGATGGTTGAGAAGATCAGGCCGGATGTCTATGGCATCTCCTTCGCCTCCCACACTCTCACATACAAGAAAAACCCGTACGCCCTTATCAACGAGGTCAAAAACAGGTTTCCTGATATCCCCGTCATCTGCGGGGGTACTCACCCGACCGCCATGCCCGAGGACGTCCTCGAAAAGTCGAGGGCCGACATCGTGTGCATAGGTGAGGGAGAGGAGACGCTAGTGGAGATAATTTCCTACTTCCGGGGCGAAATATCCTCGCTTGGCGACATAAACGGGATAGCCTACCGGGAAAACGGCCGTATCGTAAGGACGGCTAAAAGGAAGTTCTGCGATATAAACAAACTGCCCATGCCGGCATGGGACATGATAGATATTCAGCGTTATTCGGGCCCGCATCTAAGGAAGTCCGGAGGGTACGCCACCTGCGTTCTTTCGAGCAGGGGATGCCCTTTCAACTGCGTCTACTGCTCAAACCCGATCTGGAGGACTGACAAGCCATGGTTCAGGATGAAAGACCCGAAGCTCGTTGTCCAGGAGATAGGCTACCTGTACGACAGGGGCGTGCGCGAGATATACATCCGCGCCGACGAGCTCAACCCGAATATGTCGTGGTGCCTCAAGCTGTGCAACGAGATAAGGAAGGCGGGCTGGAAGGACCTTTACTTCCAGTGCAATCTCCGGGTGGACACGATAAACGACGAGCTTGCCTCGGCGCTCGCTGATATCAATTGCTGGCTCGTGTACCTCGGCATAGAGAGCGTGAACCAGCGCGTGATAGACGGCATCGACAAACGGTACAAGGTCGATAAGATACCGGATGTCTGCAGGCTCCTCAAGAGATACGGTATCCAGATATTCGGCTATATGATGCTCTATCAGGTATGGGAGGAGAACAACGAGCTCAGGTGGGAGACGCCCGCAGAGGTCAACAATACCTTGAAAACGGCATGGAGGCTTTCAAAGGAGGGCCTTCTCGATTATATCTCCTGGCAGTTCGCAACGCCCATGCCAGGGGCGCGCCTGTGGGACATCGCCGTCAGACACGACCTGATGAAGAAGGAGATGAAGGGCGTGTGGGACATCAATATGCGCATCCCCGGCGTAAGCGAAAGGACGATGACGCGCCAGAGGCTACTGGGTTTCCTGATGCAGGGGTATTTCGCTTTCAGAAAAGGACGCATAAACTGGCGCATGTGGAAGAGGATACTAAGGAAGATGTCGTATATAGTGAGGTCGCTCAAATAAGGGGCGCTTATTTCTCCCCCCTCCCGTGAAGAGTGCTTCGGCGGGGTAGTTCATTTATAAGGTGACGGACATGAAAGTATCCCTGTTTGACGCGGGCCAGGGTCCGCAGAGCTTCAATACCTTCGGTAAATCCTACTGGACCTCCATGCCCCATTACGGGCTTTGCGCCCTGTCCGCCTCGGCCAAGGGCGCAGGCCACTCGGTCTGCCTGATAGACGTAAGGCAGGTAAACGGCTACGGCGAGCTTGAAAGGGTGATAGCAGGTCAAGAACCAGACGTCGTCGGGCTGAGCATGCGAACCTGCGACGAGCTGTTCCTTTCCGACATCGCGGCGCGGATAAAAAAGATAAACCCTAAGACCTTCGTCGTCGTAGGAGGCGTACACGTCGGGATAGCCTGGGACAGGCTGCAGAAAGACCCGAACTACGACTACCTGGTGGCAGGGGAGGGCGAGGGGACTTTCCCGAAGCTCCTGTCACATCTTTCCGACGGAGCCCGGAGGGGGCTTAACTTCATAAGCGAGAAGGTCATAAGGGGCGAGCCTATGGTAATGGACTCCCTTCCTTTCGTGGACAGGGAATTGTATCCGTTTGCGGAATGCGTAAAACACCCGAATTATCCGGGGCTCCTGCCTGCCCCCATGATAACGATGATATCGAGCAGAGGATGCCCGTACGGATGCAGGTACTGCGCCCCTTCGGAGAGGTCGAGCGACGATGCGCTTTTCGGAAGAAAATTGAAGTACGCCTCTGTGGACAGGGTGATCGATGAGCTCAAATACCTCAGGGAAAAATACGCATTCAGGTCTATAAAGTTCTACGACTACACATTCACGATAAACAAGGGCTGGGTAGAGGAGTTCTGCCGCAAATACCGGGATAACGGCTTTGACCAGAGGTTCGCCATACAGACGCGCGCCGATCTTATCGTGAAGAACCAGGACCTTATCCGCGACCTCAGCGAGGCAGGGCTAAAGATAGCCATCGTCGGCTACGAATCCGGGAGCAACAGTGTCCTTGAATCGCTCGGAAAAAAGATCACCGCCGAGCAGAACCTGGCCGCCGCAGAGATACTCAGGAAGTACAAGGTGGTGAATGTGGCCAATTTTATGCTTGGCACGCCGTTCGAGAGCAGGCAGGACGTGGACATGACTGTAAGGCACGTGCGAAAGATGAAGCCGGATATCGTTTCCGTCTCTTTCTACACGCCCATCGAAGGCACCGCCTTGTACGACTACGTAACCGAGCACGGGCTTTCCCTTGTGAACTCACCGGATGAGATGTACACTTATGCGCCTGACTACAGAAGGATCAAGGGGATTGATTACAACTACCTCAGGAAGGCCTCGATAAAGATGCTCTCAGGCAGGTTCCCTGTGCCTTTCCTGGGCTATCTCGCCTTCCTTTTGTACGTAAAGACTAAAAAGCACGTGGTGGTGCGCGAATACCTGACCCGTGCCTACACAATGTATTTGGATTTCGTGAGCGGTAGATAAGCTTCATCCGCGAAAACAGGTTAAAGGTATGGGAAAGATAAAGCTCCTCCATGTCGCTCCGTCTCTTAACAAGGGCGGGCAGGAAAAACAGTTATTCGAGCTTGTAAGGAGGCTGGATAGTCAAAGCTACGACATCATGGTGGTGAGCCTTTCCGAAGGCTGCTTCTGGACGAAAGAGATATCGAGATACGCCAGGTGCGTGGAGATCGAAAGAAAAGGACGCATCGAGCTACGGAGGCTGTCCAGGCTTGTAAGCCTCATAAGGGATTTCAGGCCCGATATCATACAGTGCTGGAGTTACTCGGCGATTGCCTACGGCATAAGCGGCGCTCTTTTAGCCTCGGTCCCCATAAAGATAATAACCATAAGGGGCAAGGAGAGGTGCAAAAGCGCCGTTTATCTGGCGAATAATGCGTTGTACAGGCTGAGCGACCTTGTGATATACAACTCGGCCGAGGCCCTGATGTACGAAAAAAGGCTTTACCGCCTGCCAGAGCGCAGAGCAAAGGTCATCTATAACGGGATCGATTGGACTGAGTTCGACCCCGTTATTGAGGACAGGTCCAGTGTTCTTGGCTTTCCAGTGCCCGAAGGCCAAAGCGTCATAGGCACTGTGGCGAGCCTTACAGGGAGAAAGAACCTTAAGATGTTCCTCGAGGCCGCCAAGGAGGTGCTTACGCGGGCCGAAGGCCTCGTCTTTGTCCTGGCAGGCTCAGGTGACAGGGAAAAAGAGTTGAAAGATTACTCTATGTCTCTGGGCCTGGAACGCGCGGTGCGCTTCATCGGGCGAAGGGACGACGTCCCGAAACTTTTGAAGTGCTTCGACGCCTTCTGGCTGACCTCGATGGAAGAGGGCACCCCGAACTCGATACTTGAGGCTATGGCCGCCGGGGTGCCGGTAGTAGCGACCGATGTAGGAGGGAATAGCGAGATAATAGAGCACGGCGCCAACGGCTTTCTGGTCCCGTTGAACGACATTAAGCGTATGGCGGATCATACAATGCAGGTCCTGATAAAAGGGCCGGAACGGGAAAAAATCACTGCAAATGCCAGAAGGACGGTTCGCATGAGGTTTGACATGGCAAGGATGGTGGAGGATTACGACAGCACCTATCGCGCCCTCTATGGGGGTAATCCGTGCAGGCTTCGGTAGCGATGCGCCTGTTGCGTTTTTTGAAAAGCTCCTGCCTTGCGCTGGCCGTCGTCCTTTCGGCCTGGGGCTGGTGCCATGCCGACGCGGATATACTGGTGGGCGGCTCCGTGTACGATGATAAGGAACCCCCTGTCTGCTAAGCCCATCCCTCCAAACCCGGCGCTCAAGAACATAGTAGCCGGGCAGTATCCTTCCGATCAGAACACTAAAGGCTCCGGCTTGCCGATAAAATATCCCTGTGCATAGTCGACGCCAAGTTTTTTTATGATCTTGAGCGTCTCCTCGCTCTCCACGAATTCGGCAACGCTCTTTATCCCCATGCCTCTCGCCACGTCGGCGATGGCCTTGACGAAGAGCTGGTTGTTCCTGTTGTGTCCGAGGTCTCGTATGAAAGTGCCGTCTATCTTGATGTAGTCAACATCCAATTCTTTCAGATAGGTAAAGGACGTGAAGCCTACGCCGAAATCGTCGAGTGAGAAACGGCATCCGATCGATTTCAGCGCCTTGACGAATTTAGCGGCCCGTTCGATGTCAATGACCGCCGCCGTCTCAGTGATCTCGAAGACTATGCGGTCGGGGTCGGCCCCCGTTTTGGATATGGCCGACCTTATGAACAGGGGAAACTCATCATCCATCAGATCCTTTCCAGACAGGTTTATGCTAAAAGTTTTGCCTTTACGGCCTTCCGCTGACATTAGTTCCAGAGTTTTTCTTATTATCTGCTTGTCGACGGCGCCTATTATATCAAACCTTTCAGCCACCTCGATAAAGGCGCCCGGCAGAAGTATGCTTCCGTCTTCGTCACGCATCCTCGCGAGCGACTCATAGTGGATGACCTTATCGTCCTTCAGATCAAGGATGGGCTGAGCCCATACCTCGAAGCGGTCGTCTTCAAGGGCCTTTAGTATTCGCTCTTTCCACTTGAGCCTTGAGTGGATGTCTTCCAGGATATGGTCTTCCTCGCGATAGAGGTGGCACCGGTTGCGCCCAAGCTCCTTGGCCCGGTACATGGCCGCGTCAACTTTTGTGAAGAGTTCGCTCACGGTTGACCCGTGGACGGGATAGATGACCATGCCAAGGCTTACGGACAAACGGAAAGGGATGTTTCCTGACCGGAATCCCTCTATTTGTTCCCTTATTTTCTCGGCCGTAACGATACCCTTCTTTTCATCGATTGACGGCAGGTAGATCGCGAATTCGTCTCCGCCAAGCCGCCCCAGTATGGATTCTTCGTCATGAAGGGCTTTCTTAAGCAGCCTGGATACGCTTCTCAGTATTTCGTCTCCGAGGCCATGGCCGTACGAATCGTTTATGGATTTGAAGTGGTCGATGTCAAGCATCATCAAAACTCCGGGCTCCTTGTCTTCATGACTGCTTAAAAGCCGCTCGGCAAAAAGGTATATGAAACGCGATCTGTTCAGAAGGTCGGTCATCTCGTCATGAAAGGCGAGATATTTGATCTTTTCCTCCGAGGCTCTTTTTTCAGTGATGTCCTCCTGTACAGTTAGGTAATTTATAATATTTCCGTCCTGGTCCTTGACCGGGCTTATGACCGTATTGCACCAGTAATGCCTGCTGTATCTTGTTTTGTTTTTAAGCACACCGCGCCACGTCAAGCCCCTTTTGATGGTCCCCCACAACTCCTGGTACAGGGAATCGGGGGTCTCCCCTGAAGAAAGGATGCGGGGCGTCTGGCCCAGAGCCTCCTGCCGGGTGTAGCCTGTGACCTGCTCGAAAACGGGATTTACGTATTCGATGACTCCGTCGCAGTCCGTTATGAACACAATGTTGCTGCTCTGCTCTATCGCCGTGGAAAGCTTTTTGATCTCGATCATCGCCTGCCGCTGCTCCGTGACGTCGATGCCGTAAATATTTACATAGCCGCTGTTCGCCACCGGCGAGAATACCATCGAGAATATCCGGTCTTTATTCTTTAACTCTATCATTTTATTTTTTTGAGAGTCGTAGATGCCCTTGACAGTCTGCTTCAAGGCCTCCGGCACTGACTGCCCTGCCTCGCAGCCCCATTCATTCAGCAAAGGGGCGCTCGCACCATTCCCGTACAGCACCGTCCCATCAACCGCGATGCGCAACACCGGGTTCGGATTCTCCGAAGGAAACTTCGCCAGAACCTTTATCTCCTCTTCCGCCCGCTTGCGTTCCGCGATCTCGGTGCGCAAAGCCTCGTTGGACAGCTCCAGTTCGCCCGTCTGTGTCTCAAGACGGGCATTGACGATGCGAAGCTCCTCCGGGCTCGGCATCGATAGGGCCTTTGGAATAAGCGGCCACAGCAGCACGGCTGTGATGACGGAGGACACGGCTGTAACGGCCTTTATGTAACCGTCAAGCCAGTAAACCGGCGTCCATACGGTCCAGACGCTCATCAGGTGAGTCGTCCCGCACGCCAGGATGAAAATGCCGAACATGACGAACATCCACCGGAAGGCCAGGTTCCTGCGGGTGCATACGAAGTAAACCAGCGCAAGGGGAATGGAGTAGTATGATATCACGATGAGGAGGTCCGAGACCACGTGAAGCCAGAGCAGGCCCGGTTTCCACAAGTAGCAGTGTCCATGAGGCATAAATCCGTCATCGCCGAAAAATTGACTCGCGAAATCAACATATGCTCTCAGATTGTCCACGCGCCACTCCGAATACATTTTTAACCAGCCCTGTTTATCCGGCGGACAATAGTCGGAGGCGACGGGAGAAAATATCGTAACTGACAGGTTTTTCGGGATGAGTGGGTCGCCGGAGGTTTTATTTCAAAGGATAAACGGGATGAGGCTTTTCTGAAAAAAGTATACATATGAGGGGCCTGAATTTCAATGGATTTTATCGTAAGCCCCCCAAAATAAAAAAGCGCAGGGTGTGTTCCCCGCGCTTTTATTCTGTATCTTCACGTCCCAGCGAACAGAAGTTGACAACGGCTATTACTGGGAAGGCGAAGAGGCCATAAGACGCTGCAAGCAGAATGGACACCTGGCCTCCTTATGCTGAAAGAAATTGACCTGCCGCTTCAATTTGAGACATTTGTCTCCTATCGCGGGGACAGTCCGGGGACACGGTTTTGGGGGTGTTTAAAAAGGTAAGTTATTTGATTCCGAAGAGAAAAATGGGGTGGACGAGGGGATTCGAACCTGGGGTCACGGAATTATTCCGGATATTGATAGCAGCCCTTGTTTTTATCGGTCCGGATAAGCTTCCGGAAATTGCGAGGATGCTCTGGAGAACTTTCGCGGAACTCAAGCGCATAACCGATGGAATAATCTTTCTGTCGAGTGCTTGAGGCATGCTGTGGCGGTGCTCGAACAAAAGCGGTTACAATTTGGTGACACTGGAAAAGAAAAAGGGGCTGCGCATAGCGAAACCCCTTGATTTAACTGGCGGTCCTACGGGGATTCGAACCCCGGTTTTAGCCTTGAGAGGGCCACGTCCTAGGCCTCTAGACGATAGGACCAAAGAAATAATATCACGAAACGATACAATATCGGATGTCCTGTTGTCAACCGGTTTTTAACCTATTTTTACTCTCCGGACACTTTTATCGCCTGTATGAAAAGCTCGGTCGAGGCCTTGAAGCGCTCTATGGCACGCTGCCTGTCCCCCGAACCAAGCGACCTTTGCGCCTCTTCCCTGGCCGAGAGCGCCGCGTCCATGAGCCCTCCGGTCTTCTGTTCGCCGGATTTTACCATGAGTGAGGCAAGGTATTCATAGGTGTCGTTCTTTTTAAGCTCATAGGTTATCAGCTCTTGCTGGTCGGCTGGTCTTTTCTTCGGGAACGTTATTATCTCGCCTTGCGAACGCTTATACTCCTTTATGGCCGAGGTGGCAAGCGCGTAGGCGGTGTTCATCTCGCTAATCGCTCCGTCAAGGTCGCCGCTGGCGGATTTTTTTACCGATGACGCGTAAAGCTTTCTGCCCTCGGCAAGCTTTTCTGCCTGGAGACCTTCAGCCCCTGCCATGAGCCTTTCGGCGGTCCTCATGAATATCTCCACCTCTGCCTTGGCCTTCCGGAGCCGCTCCTCTTTCCTCTCGATATCCTTTACGCCCCTGGCATCGGCCTCCTCCACAAGGACAAGCTCCCTTATCGTGAGGTCTTTGGAGAGCATGATGGCGTTGACGGCGGCCTCGACCGCGTCGGAGAGGCCTTGTGCCGCCGCATCGTATTCGCCTGCGTTGTAATCCTTTGCCCCTTGGTCGGCAGCCGCGTCAGCCAGCGCCATGAGCGACTCCGCCTGCTTTGACGACCCTTCAGCTACTATCTTCCTGGCGGCGTTCAGAAGCTCTATAGACCTTTTCATCTTGAGCTCGGTCTTCTTCTGAGCGCTGACTTCGCCGGGTTGCGCCTGTAACGTATGCTGGAAGGCGAAGAGCAGGGCCAATGAAATGATGATGATTTTAAGCATGGATACCTCCTTTTTTTTGCGATCCCGGAGGTGTACGTCAAAGGTGCCTGTCAGAAAACGTGTTTGAGCGTGCGCTTGCCCTCGAAGAGCCCCTTTTCTACACGGCCATCGGTAAAGACGAGGTAGCTGAAGTCCGTGAAATAACGGACCCTTCTTGCCGCTTCCATCATCGCGTCCCTGTCGCTGCCGCCTGTCATAAGGGCAAGGGTCTTGGAGGGGTCATGGGGGTTTTTAACCGCGAGTACCAGCGTGGAGCCTTCCGACGGGAAGGTTTTGCCTCCGATTTCAAAGGAGCTCCCGGTTATCCGCGCCTGCCTTGAGAAGTACTGGCCCGTAAGCCAATAGAGCCTGTTCTCTCCCGGCCCGCCCAGGATAAAGAGGGAGTGGTCCTTTAAATAATCTTTACGTCCTATTTCAGCGTCAGTCGTTATCTCCAGCTCGAAGTCCTTTGAGACGAGGTCCGCCGCCCGGAGGTACTTGTCATAGGGCTTGCTGCTGTTCGGAAGGACTATGACAGCCTCCTTGTCGCCAAGTAGGCCGGCGAGCGTCGGCGGTATCTCTTCGTCTGAGAGTACGCGGAAGATCCGGTAGTCCGGGTCGACTTCAATCGAAAGCGGGGCGGCTTCGAGGTCGACCGTGAACTCCTGTGCTTCATCTTTCATCCTGAACGTCTTCCAGGTCTCGCCGGAGGCGGTCTTTACAAGGACAGGAAGGTCGATTACATACGCTGGCGATGACTGCCTCAAGGCTAAGGTAACCGCATAACCCTTATCCGTCTTTTCAGACCTCGCCTTCTCAAGGGTGAGCCGTGGCCCGCCAACGCGGTCGAGCCACTGGACGAAAAACCACCCGAGGTCACGTCCAGTAGCGCCTTCAAAGGCCCTTCGTATATCCGCCCAGGACGCGCGCTTAAAGGTGTTCTCCGAGTAGAACCTCCTGAGGCCTTCCCCGAACTGCTCCTTTCCGATGGTCCTCTCGAGCATGTTGAAGACCATGACGCCTTTATTATAACCGACCGCCCTCGACGCGGTGCTTGTGGCGTCGGTAAAATCCTTGAGGGCTATCTCACCGCCGTCCTTGGTGAAGTTCTTGTAGCCCCGGAGCTTGGCCGCCATGAATTCTCTTGCCTTCACAGGCCCTTTCTCGGCATCGAACCTGTAGTCGGCGATGAATGTGGTAAGGGCCTCGGCCCAGTTGCCGAGTGATGAGTCTATGAATACGGAGTTGCCAAGCCAGTTGTGCGCTATCTCATGGCCTAGCGAGATATCCGGTATGAACGGGAGCCTTATTACCGAAGAGCCCAGGAGCGTGAAAGACGGCATGCCGTAGCCAGTCGGCATGAAGTTCTCGACCACGGCGAACTTTTTAAAGGGGTACGGGCCTATGATCGACTGGAAGGCGTCCAGGTGCCCCTTTGATTTCTCGATATACGTCCTTGACAGTGGCTCATCTTTTTGAAAGAAGAAGGTGTAGATGTCTATGCCCTTGTAGCTCTCTTTTTCTACGAAGTACCTGCCTGCTATGAGGTCGACCCCGTCAACGGGCCTCCATTCCTTCCATGTCTCCACTACGATAGAGCCTTTTGTCACGCTTGAGGCGAGATCACCTTCCATTACTGAAGAATATCCGGCTGGCAGGGTCACCTCGGCCTCGAAGATCACGAGAGAGCCTTCTTCCTGAGGGAACCAGGTCGCGGAAGAGGGGAGATAGACCCCTTCCTCACCGATGACGCCGTCGTTCACATAGGCCACGCCACGCTTGAAGCCCTCCGCCGCCTCACGCGGCGTCTGGAACTTCCCGCGAAAGCCAATGGAAAGCCTTTTCCCGGCCCTGGGCATCTTGATGGTGATCTCGTTGAGGCCGTTATCGATCTTTTTTACCTCTGTTTTGAGTCCTACGCCGTCCGCTTCGGCCCGGAGTGTTTCTGAGCCGGACCGGAGCAGCAGCCTGACCTCAGAGGCGTCCCTGCCGAGGGTTATATTGTCGGTTCCTTCGATAGTCCCGGAGGCGATATCTACCGATACCTTTATAGAATGGCGGGACGCTTCATCGGCAAGGCCTTCGCCCTGTACATCCGCCGACGATAAGAGCGCGAAAAGCGCGGCAAGCAGTACATTAAAGATGATATGCCTTTTCATGTTGTGATAAGGATACCACATCCGGAAAACAAGGTCTATGGCTCGGCATGGTATGTACTTTTTCTCTGATATACTAAAATAAGAGCCGCAAACAAAAAAACTCAAGGAGAGGGAAAATGGCAAGGAAGATGAACTTGAATGAGTTCGTTTCCTTCGAAGAAGGACTTTCCAGCCAGAAAGCGGCTCTTGAGGAGCAGGTGGGAGGCGCAGAAGGTCCGTCCCCGATACCGCAAGGCGTCTATTATGTGGTGAGCGATGCAAGAGTACTTCTCTTAAGCGTAAAGTCCTGTAGCCTTTCGCAATAGCCATGCTCCGCCCGGAGTCTCTCCGGGCGGAGCCTCCAGCCTTTCAAAAACCCCGTTACGCGCCTTGTAATATAACAACTGAAACCAATCGGTGTTAAAGCGTTTTACATGGCGCGCCGCAAGCTTAAAATAACTCGCGGGCAGGAAGCCGGCGGCTTTTTATGTGTTAAAATCAATTATCAAAGTTGATCGTGTCAGCAAGTCCGCTGCATGTCTTCCGGCCGAAAGCGCAGTCCCTCTTCCGTACCGATTCCGTAAAAAAGAATTTACCCGCTATGAAGCCGTAGATCTTTTTGTGGAGCGACTTTCTTTTTTGTATTCCGTGCTCACTAAACCATTATGAAAGGAGCAATGGGATGAAAAGGTTTATCGCTTTTACAATCGTGGTGTCAGCGGTCTTTATCTCTTTTGAAGCGAGTGCTGTCGTGAACACGTACGAGGTGGGTGACGCCGCCGGGGGGATCGCCACAACGAGGCATAACCTCGGGTCGACCGGCAGGTACACGAGGACGGGGAGCACGACGGAGATTTGCGTATTCTGCCATACGCCCCATCACACGAACACAGAAAACGACATCAGGCCTTTGTGGAACAGGGCCTCGCCCAACCTCGCGGCCTATACGGCATACGGCACGACCCTTGCCGGCACCACTATAGCCACAAGCGACATCGGCTCCACGACCCTTGCCTGCCTGAGCTGCCATGACGGGGTATCGACCTTCGACAACCTTGCAAACGCGCCGGGCAAGAACGGTGTTACCCTGAACGGTACGTCGGACATGGGCTGGACATTTTTCGACGCCATAGGGGTCACTCAGGACTTCATGACAGCCCAGCGCCTTAATATAGGTGCTGACCTCTCAAACGACCACCCGGTCTCGGTCCCTTACAGGGAGCTTGTAGCCGGGCTCAGGCCGATTGAAAGCGTCATAGCTGCCATAGACCTTACCACCGATATCGGGGTGAGCGCTCTTTCATTCGACCAGGGCAACCTCCAGCGGAACCTGTGGGCGGTCAAGGGCTACATATCCGACACCGCGAGCATCCAGGACCTGCTGCGCGAGCACAACGGCGTATTCAGGGTCGAGTGCTCTTCGTGCCACGACCCGCACTTCAATAATAAGTCGTGGAACGAGATCGACAATACCTATTCTACGGTAGTAGCCGAGCAGGAGCTTGAATCTAACGGACTGTTCATTAGAAGGGTCGGCGGCAACTCCGGCTCCGGCCTTTGCAGGACCTGTCATAACAAGTAAGAGGAGGCGCTTTTACGGTCGGTTTCTTTTTTCCCTGGCAAAAATCTGATTATTGTCATTGATGTAACTGCCGCGGGATGGTTAGATCCAGGGAAAAATACCGGGGAGGGGCTTGATGGAGCTGATAGACCTGTTCGAGAGGACCGAGTTTGCCGCTGAGTTCGTGCCGCGCATACTGAGGGTAAGGCCTGAGTACAAGGTGCCCCTTATCTGCATGGAGCCGGGCCAGGAGATAAAGCCGCACCAGAGCGGGGCTGGCGTATTCTATTTCGTGAGCGGCAGCGGTATTATGACCGTCGAGGGGAAGGAAAATGAAGTCAGGGCAGGGAAGATGGTATTCGTCGAAAAAGGCGAGTCCCGCGGCATAAGGGCTGTTGAAAAGCTGGTTGCCTTTGCCGTGCATATGGGTTAAATAACAGGCCGCTCAAAAAGGCCAATCCGCGCCGTTTTGACCTTTTTAGGCAGCCTGGTTTTTGTGGCTCTCAGTAACCAGTTAATCCGAGGGGGTTGGCGATGTCGCCAACCCCCCATTTTTTATAAGGAAGCTCTGAGCAGTGGCGGCGGTATTGATTTTTCGCTTTCTTATAATACGGGAAGGGTATTCACATATATGGCGCTCGAAACGCAAGGGAGGGGTAGGCCCTTTTCAGCTACAATCACTTTTGCGGTAAAGGAGGTGGCTGAAAAGGGCCTACATTTTCTGGCTTTCTCGGAGTTGCCAGTGCGGAGAGTCTTAAAAGTCCCCCGGCCTTAGAAGTTTATACCCAGGTAAAGGGACGCAGTCGAATAGCTGTTCTTTATGTCCGGTTCGCCGCTGGCGATAGTGTAGCGGTAATCTACGCCAACGCTCATCAGGTTGTTTATGACGTACTCCACCCCGGCTCCAACGTGATAGCCGATGTCCAGATAGGTGGTGTCGTCAGACGGCGGTGAGTTGACCATGAACGCGAGGCCCGCCGGTATTATCCAGGGCCTTACCTTGCCGCCGGCGATGTTGTCGAACCTGTACTTGGGGGCGACTACCACGATAAGCTCGGAGACGGTGACCTCTTTGGTATTGTGCGTGCCGACACCGTCGAGCTCAAGGAGCGTCGTGGTGGTCTGCGTCACCACGTTCTTCGAGTAGCTGGCGTAGTCGAGCATGACCTCGCCGAGGAGGGTGCCAGGTCCGAGGTTTTTCACCATCGCCAGGTCGAGCCCGGCGCTCACGTTCCACCCGCTGGTGTCGTCATTTTCACCCTCTCCGAAGACGTTGAGGGTATCGGTGAATATCTGGCCGCCTCTGTCGTTAGCGAAATTTGACTTACCGTACCTGAAGAAGACCTGATTGTCGCCTGCGTTTCCAATACTTGCCAGTGGACCTGTTATGAATAGGATAGCGAAAAACAGTACAAAGAACGAAAACGGTTTTTTCAGCATTACGACCTCCAACAGGGATGTGGTTGCAATACGATTCCCGGATAGCCGCCACCCGGACGACGCACCGGGGCCTCAGCTCTTGCCTCCTTTCTTTTGTTTTGCTTGTGCCTTATTAAGACTGCAATAGGGGTGCCAGATAGTATTATCTTGTAAATACAAGAGGTTATGTCAAAGGCCGGTTTGTGGGGGGATGCGGCAGGATTGTAACAGGCAGGGCAGGGACGCTCTGTCTGGTCTATTGTTTTGCTGTTAAAAATCGAAGGTGTGAGCAAAGATGACGCATGAGGCATCTTTGTCTCATGATGAGGGGTGCAATAAGGGTTGGAGAGCCCAGGCGTGGTTTGAACGTTGTTTGTGAAGGCTTTTTTTCGAAGGATGGGACGCGGACCGGCTTTTTTCAGAAGCCTGTCAGTTCTTTTGCGCTGCTTTCGCCACCGCGGACCTGTAATCGATAGGGAGCTGGATGAGCACCCTGGTCCCCTTGCCGGGCTTGCTTTTTATCACTATCTCACCCTTCAGGTCCATCAAGATCCCGTAGCTTACCGAAAGGCCCAGTCCGGTACCCTTGCCTATGGGCTTGGTGGTGAAGAATGGCTCGAATATCCTTTTCAGGTTCGCTTCCGTGATGCCAGGGCCGTTGTCGCTTATGGAGACGCAGGCGAAGTTGTCCTGCACATAGGTGGCCACCTCTACCTGCCCATTCTCATCGACCGCCTCGACAGCGTTCTTGATGAGGTTCAAAAGGACCTGGCGGAACCTGTACGGGTCTGTCATGAGCGTCGGCAGGCCTGCGGAGAGGGCCCTGGTGATCGTCACCGACTGCCTCGCGCCCTTTATTATGAACTCGACTGTTTTTGATACGAGCGTGTTCAGGTCGGTCTCCATCAGGCAGATCATGCCTTTTTGGGAGAAATCGAGCAGGTCCTGGTTTATCATCCTGCACCTGGCTATCTCCCCGTTCATATCCGCCAGATATTCATGTATAGCCTCACGCTGTTCTCTTTTTCCGTGCAATTCCGACAGAGAGCGTTCGATCTCCTTTGAGATGAGAGATATGGTGCCAAGCGGTGTATTAAGCTCATGGGCAACACCTGCCGCCAGCTGCCCGATGGCCGCCATCTTCTCCAGCTGCGCCATCAGGTCGTCCTCCTGGACGACGACAGGCCTTTTGGTCACATCCATCACCATCTCGACGACATCGGATGGCGACCCGGTCGAGCCCGGCAATGGTATCGCCGTCACTTCGTACTTCTTCTGCCCTTCAGAGGTGAGGGTGGAGAACTCGTAGCGCACAACCGTGCCGTTCTCTATCGCCCTGGCCGTAGGGCAGATGTTGCAGAAGCCGCTGCCAAAGACCTGGGTCCTGTAGCACTGGCGCCTTTCGCCAGCCTTGTTTGCTGCGAACCATTCCCTGGCCTTGTGGTTCATCCAGCGGACCCGGTGCTCTGAATCGATCATGAAGAACGCTATGGGTAGATTATCCGGAAAGTCCATTCTCTCTCGTCCCATGTTATTTTAGATAATTAAGACCTTTTTGGTCTGAAATATATTTCAAAAAAAAGGCCTGCTGCCCTCATTCTCTTTTTATTTATCTGATAATAATACTACGGTCAGAAGCAGAGTACAAGGAGAAAACCGCCATCAGGTAGGTGTAGCGCGGCCTGCCTGTTGACCGCTTTTAATGGTGGTTGGAAGAATTTGGTGATCGGTGGACTAAGCCCACCCTTGTATTGCTGAAATGGGATTACTTTTCAAGTCTCGCAATATGGCAATCCGTCCTTGGATTGCCTGGCAGGCTGTTTTTCAACACCCTGCTAAAGATATAACAAAGGGGTTGCGGATTTCTCCGTAACCCCTTTGTTATATTCCAGCAACTGCGCTAGCCGCCTCAAACAGGCTGCCCATGTGAGGACTGCGGGCTCAGTTTACGGTAAGGCCTTTGGGGCTTGAAGGGACCGGGTTTGAGGATGTGCCTCCGAATTCATAGGCTCCCCTGTCCCAGTTACCATCCTGTCCCCTCGATACATTATCCATGTCGAAGTTATAGGGGGCGGAAAGAGTGGCGCCGCCCGCAGTAGCTGTAGAGAGCTTGTAGTTTTTCCCTGAGTAGTTTACGAACGGGTTGGAGGAGGAGACCTGCGCATTGGACTCGCTATGGCTGTTACTGTTAAACCAGTTATAATTATGGCTCCCGTTTATGATCCGCGGATTGGCGTTGTACCAGATATTGTTCTGAACAACTACATCCGAAAGATGAGAGATGATCGGGAAGATCGAAGCGGCGTCCGAGGGGTTAGAGTCGGTGATGTTGACGAAGGTGTTATTGAAGATACGGACGGTTTTGACATACATCCATGAATGGTTCCAACCCCCTATTACCCCGTCGTTGGCAGTGTTACCCCAGTTCTTGGTCCACTCAAAGATGTTGCCGTAAATGTAGATATTGCTCGAAGTGCTTGCGGCGGCTGAAGATACAACACCGCCGAATATGAGCCCGCCGGTGCTTTTCCAGTCGAGGATATAGTTATAGCGGACCGTGACGTTACTGACCTGTCTGGAGGAGAATAGCTCGGAGTGATTGGACGAGCTCCAGTTGACGCCGTTACGCTCTATCCTGTTATATTCAAAGGTAATGTTAGACCAGTTGATAGGATAGAAGATGGTCCTCGCGGAATCGTGGAGCCAGCAATACTGGACGAGAAGGTCGCTGCCGCCGGATATTGCGTAGATTAGGTCGCCTGTGGCCGTGAGTCCTGAGACCTGGCCGGTTGTGCCGAGATTGTTGAAGTATATCTCCGCGTGGCGTATCCTTATGCCCGTAACGTTGTTTATGGTTATCACTTTCCCGAGGCCTGATGCCGCGGTAGCGATCTTGAACCCATGCCCCGAGGTAAAGGAGCCAGGCCCGCCTCCAACCTTGCCGTCTATATCGTAGTACCCTTTACTGAAGACAAGAGAGCCGAATGTGGCGGTCCCGGCATAGGCCGAGCTCCATCCGGTGTCGGTGCCGTGATCCGCAGCGGTCGCTTTTTTTATGTAGATATAGGTAGAACCGGACTGGGCATCATTGAATGTACGGCCGCCATAAGACCCCGCGGCTATGTAATAGGTGTCGCCACGCACGAGAGTGGCGGGTAACTGCCCGTAGGCATTGGACCAGCTGGACCCGTTTCCAGATGCGCCGGACCTTACATACTGGACAGCCGCATCGGCAAGTCCAGGTATGGCCCCCAAAAGCATTAGCGCCAGTACGATAAAGCCTTTCTTCATGTCAACCTCCTTACAGGTGCTGAAACTGTAATGAGAGGATATATCAGGTAATCTCCAAAAAATGTGACCTAAATCACCATGTTACATCGCATACTTAGGATTGGGTCAATGAATGTGATTTAGCCTTCCTTCTTATGGTCTCCCGGTTAGGCCCTGTCAATCTGACGAGCATGAAACCCCTGGATGCGGCGCTGCCCTTGATCGTGAGATTCCCCGGCGTCAAAATGAATAAGAGGCGCACCAGCGCCTGTCAATGCCTGAGACAAGGTTTTCTTGAAGAGGGGTCGAACAGTTGTTTCTTCGGATACCATGGACTAAAGCCAGGGTAATCTTTCTCAGATGCCGTTATTCGTATTTTCCCGGAAGATTTTAGGTAATAAGACGCGGGGCCGGAGTCTTGATAACTGCTCTGCCGCGGTATATTGAGCAAAAGTACCGCTTACCGGCTTATCGAAACGCTTGATAGAGGCCCAGAGATACCCGAAGAGCGTGAGGAGACTTCCGACTATAAAAGGACGTTCGATCAGCCTGTAGAAAGTCGAGGCGAGCTGAAAAAGAGGATGGTAACCAAGCTGATAGTGCATTATGCCGCTCTTGAAGCGCGCCTTTAGTAACCCTGCGCTCCCTGATACGCGCCTGTGGTGATGTATTCCCAGCGCGTGAAAAGCCTTTACTTCCCAGCCTTTCATCCGCGCCATTGTCTCAGCGACTGAGTCTTCGCCGCCGAACCTTATGGGGACGAACCCGCCGATATCTTCGAAGCATTCCCTTCGGAAAAGCTGAACAGCCCCGGCAATGCTGTTAAGCCCCGATATCTGCTTCCTGAACTTCTTGCCCACCAGTTCAAGTATGACGCCGCCCGCTATCCCAAGCTTTTTCTCAATCTTAAATCTCTTGATTACACGCTCATAATAATCCGGCGCAAAGGATACGTCTGCGTCCAGGTTGCCGACATATCCGTAATCCCTGACAGAGAGGGCCATGTATCCAGCTTTGAAGGCTATGACCTTTGAGGCGAAATCGCGCCCTTGTCCAGGCGGCAGCTTGACAAGTTTTATGAAATGGTATTCGGCAGCGTACCTTTCGACTATCTTATCCGTATTGTCGGACGAACGGTCGCTCACGATTATCCACTCTGCCGGAAGAAGCGTCTGAGAGATCACGGACCCTATGCACTTCTCTATATAGGATTCCTCGTTGTGGGCGGGTGTTATGAGGACGTACTTTTGTGTCGGTACGTATTCAGGACAAAGGCTCTCATCGGCAGGCGCGGCTTCTTGTTTTTCAACCGCCCGCCCTTTGGACATGAAAAGCTTATCTGAGATACGGTCGGCCACTATCCTGTTAATCTCCTGATTGTATGGACATATCCAAGATAAGTATACCAGACTTTTTCCTGACCACCAGGCAGGTCTCACAGCGGTTCTGGCTATGTTTTTATTGCTCGTGTCAGGCCATTTGCAAGACAGGTATTATAATAACAGAAGAGGTTCGGGGAGAAAGGCCGCGTGAGATGCTTCACTGTTGGTGGGTTTTACATGGCCCATATCTTACATTGAGAGCTTCTTCTATAAACCCCGCCGCGTTTATTAGAGATCAATCAAATGTTCATGGAAGATAGAAAAGCATGGCGCCTGAAAATATTATAAGAAGGGTCCCCATAACCGCCTGGTTTTCCATTTTGATCGCAGGGTATCTGACTTTTGGTCTATGGCCTTTTTCCGTAAGGGTCGATAATGGCGCTCTCCTTTCTGGCCACGGCCTGGAGCTAAGAGGCAAGGCAAGCGCCGGTTCATGCGCAAACGCGGGAGACTTTCCATTTAAAGACGGATTTACCATGGCAATGTCCCTTCTCCCCTATGACGAGCCTGCTGGAAAACTGGCTGATATTATCTCTTTCCATGACCGCGAAGGCCGCTGGCTGCTCCGGCTCATACAGTGGAAACAGGCCATTATTGTAAAAGTGAGGGACGGCTCACGTATCCTGGAATACGGCATCCCAGGCGCTTTATCCGCGGGTAATGAGGCTATGCTTGCTGTTACATCGCTCCGCTCAAGCGTTAATATTTACATTAATGGAAGGGAACGGGGCTCGCTTGACCGGTCATCTCTTCTTTCCGCCGGACCGGAATGCTTTTCAATCGGTAATTCCCCGGAAGGACGGAATCCGTGGGAGGGAAGACTTTCCTTTCTTGCCTTCTTCAGCGGCAACGCCGTGGAACGGGGTATGGATGAGGCGTGGATGACGGCCGGCCCAGGAGGGCCGGATACTATCGCGGCCTACCCATTTAACGAAAGTTCAGGACACATTGCGATGAACATGTCCTCGGACTCGATGCATATTGTGATCCCGTCATTTTTCAGGGCATTTAAAAGGGAGCTGTTGTCATCAGGTTTTAATGAAATAGAACAAGAGCGCTTCGACATCGCTGACGTGGTCGTAAACCTGCTCGGTTTTATGCCTTTCGGCTTTTTTGTTTTGGCGGTTTTGTCGGACAGGATGCCGTTTTTTTGGCGATTTTTCAGCGCGGTTGCGGCCGGCGGTATATTAAGTTTCTCGATAGAGTCGATCCAGCTCTGGCTTCCCGATCGGCATTCATCCCTTTCAGACCTCGTCTTGAACACAGCCGGGACAACAGCGGGTGTTCTGGTCTTTATGATCTATTCGCGAGCCAAATCGTTTATCAGCAATTCATCCGCTCATGAGAATGTTCAAGGGAAGCAGGCCGGCCCTTAATGAATTAAGCGTAAAGTTTTTTTTAATGGGGCCCGATATAGACATATGCGGATATGGTAATGGCGGGCTGTCAATTAAAGATATTTGAAAACTCATATTTCCAGTCTGCCGCGCCCTTTTGTCCATACCGTACAAAATCTTAACTCGGCAAGGAGGATTCTCAGGATGTTCAAGAACATGACTGTCACCGCGCGTATGGGTCTGCTGGTCGGCTTAACAGCGCTATTCGCGGTCTTGATAGTGCTCGTAGGCTACTTCAGCGCCGTGCGCCTCACTTCGATGCTGAGCGACATGGGTTCCAGCGGCGTGCTTGCGACGCGCTATCTGTCAAAGACCCAGGACGCCATGTGGCAGCTCCGCTACGGGATATCGCAGTACATAGCGGTCCCCGATCCTGCTTCGAGAAGGAAGATAATCGAGGACGGGCCGAAGTACTATGCGATAATAGACGAGAACCTCGATCTTTATTCCAGGGGCAAGCTCACTGACGATGCCAGGGCCGTCCTGAGCGAGATGACGGCGGCATATAACCAATATAAAGAGGCGCGTCCGAGGTGGTTCGATCTCATGGAGGCCGGCAAGGCCGAAGAGGCCGCCGAGTTCCGATCGAAGACCATATTCATCTCCGGCGGGCAATCCGTAAGCGCCCTTGCGAAGCTCATAGACCTGCAGACGAAACGGAGCGACGCCATAACGAGCATCTCGGCCTCCGAGGCAAGAAAGGCGAAACTGCAGATAGCCGCAGCCGGCATATTCCTTATCATATCCTCCCTCCTTATCGGCCTGTGGATCTCGCGCACGCTCCTTAAAAAGCTCGGCGGAGAGCCGGACTACGCCATGGAGGTCGCGCACAGGGTTGCGGACGGGGACCTTACGATGAACGTAGCCGTTAGGGATGACGACAGATCGAGCCTGCTCTATGGCATGAAGAACATGGTCGAGAGGCTCAAATCCATCATTGAGGAGGTAAGGGCCGCTGCGGACTCGGTTGCCTCGGCCAGCATCGAGTTGACCGCGAACTCCGAGCAGATGGCACACGGCATGGCGGAACAGGCCATGAAGACCTCACAGGTCTCGACCGCCTCCGACCAGATGACCGCGACCGTCATCGAGGTGGCCAGGAACATCTCGGACGCGACCGAAAAGGTGAAGGACGCCAACGTGACCGCCAAAAAAAGCGAGGAGAGGGTCACCAGGACCATAGAGGGGCTGAACGACATCACGGCAAGCGTCATGCAGACCTCCGAGGTCGTCGCCAAGCTCGGTCAAAGCTCCGGCGAGATAGGCAACATAGTGGAGGTCATCAACGACATAGCCGACCAGACGAACCTCCTGGCCCTGAACGCCGCGATAGAGGCGGCGAGGGCCGGCGACCAGGGCAGGGGTTTTGCTGTAGTCGCTGATGAGGTAAGAAAGCTCGCGGAAAAGACGGTGAGGGCGACCAAGGAGATAGGCTCGATGATAGCTGCGATACAGCGAGACACGGAGAGGGCTGTCGAGTCCATGGAATCCGGCAAGCAGGCCGTCACGGCCGGCAAGGAGCTCGCCAGGGAGGCCGGGGAGTCGCTTTCCGCGATACTCGCGAACGTGAACGGACTGACGGATATGATGCAGCAGATAACCGCAGCGTCGGAAGAGCAGACAGCGGTAGTGGACCATATAAACCGCGACATCGAAGGCGTGGCGATTACGACCAATGACGCGGCGTCAGCCTCAAAGCACGTGACCGACGCCGCCGGCGACCTGTCGCAACTTGCCAACCGCCTGCAGGGCATTGTCTCGGAGTTCAGGGTGCAGCAGCGGGCTTCTGGCAAAGGCTTGTCGCGCGAGGACGCAGGTAGATCGGCGGCCTGAGGTCATTTCAATGGCTTTGGGGCCGTTACAGCCTGAACCGCCGGTCAGGCAAGATAGGCAGGCGTCCAAAAAAGAATGCACAGTCTGCTCATAGGGGCGTTGAGGCTTGTCAGAATGATGAATGGGAGGGCCTTGGTGGTAGAAATGCCACAAGCGCCGCCATGAAGGTGATAAACGACGCGAGGGCGGTCACGGAGCCTGGACCAACAGGCTCACGGCGGCCCTCACTAACCTCCAGGTCACATACCTTAATTTCCAGGCAGCCGAATCAAGGATAAGGGACGCTGTTTTCTTATTCGAGACCGCCCAGTACACCAGGAACCAGGTAATGGTACAGGCAGGCACGTCGGTGCTTGCACAGGCGAATTCGCTGCCGAAGAATGTTTTGTCGCTATTGAGTTGATTAGGAATAATTAGGATTGGCTCTGAGTGGCCAATCAGCGCGGGTGGGCTGTGCCCACCAAATCCGGCTGAAATAAAAAGGGGGTTGGCTAAATAGCCAACCCCCTTGTCTATTGTAAAATTGGCTGGGGGCTATGATTCAATAGTTATTTATATCCAATTATTTTTCGAATCCGGTCGATTTAGTTGAACAAAATAGATATGTATTTCGAGTTCATATTCATACTCTTAAACTGAGCTTGTTTACTTCGAGAGGTGCGATACAAGGGCAGAGGCAAAGAGGGCTATTTTCGAGTACGTCGAGCCGCTATACAACCGCATCAGGCGGCGCTCGTCGCCTGGATACCGCTCGCCTCACGTGTTCGAACAGGCAAATGTAGACTGAACCACTACCGCCTTTCAGGCGGCAGGTTCTTTAGTTTGTCGGCTGAAAGCCCGACTGAAATCTCCCCCTTTTCTAAAGGGGGACTAAGGGGGATTATAAACAATTCAAAGATAATCTCCCCTGACCCCTCTTTAGGAAAGAGGGGTCAGGAATATCCATAGACGCACTGGAAGTCTTCGCCTGTAAGGCGAGGGATTTCAGGTCCCATTGTGAGACATTAACCGTGTGTCCGGGGAAGACCGCCCCCAAACCTTGTCGGAATAGTTTACGAATTGCCGAATCATGTTACACCTTCCTGCATGAATGAGGGCCCCTTATTAGAGCAAAGTACTTGTTAATACAATAAGTTATGTAAATGGAGCGAAACTTGCTTCTTTCTCTATAGAAGGGCTTTTTTTTCGCCTGCCGGGCCAATTCGATCGGCAGGCATTCAGATGGGAGGAATATATAGTGAAAAGGAAACTGGCATATCTATTATTGATGGGGGCGGTCCTCTCAGGCGCGCCGGCCAAAGAGGCCGTGGCGGCAGACAAATACTGGGTCTGCGGTTCGAGCTGGTGGGACTTTTCGAACTGCTGGTCATCGACCCCGGGCGGACCCGGCGGGGCCGGGCAGCCTGCGCCAGGGGATGATGCCTACCTGACCCAGAACACGGCATCTGACAAAACCGTTTATTATTACAATACCCTGTACCCGAACCCGGGAGACACGCTTGGCTACCTGACCATAGACTCCACCGGCGCTGGGATGATGACCCTTTCGCAGATTTATAACTTCAACCTGTCTTCTTCCGTCGAATTAGTCGGAGATTCAGGCAGAGGCACCCATACTCAAAGCACAGGGACGAATACAACACCATATCTTTATCTCGGCTACGGTAACGTCTCCAACGGCGCCTATAACCTAAGCGGCTCAGGGGCGTTGTCAGCCGGTTATGAGTATATCGGCTTCTACGGCACAGGCACATTCAACCAGACCGGCGGAACGAATACAGTGGGCGCGTCAACCATTGTCGGATCTGAAAACTACGGCTCCGGCACATACACGCACTCCGGGGGCACACACCTGACCGGGAACCTTGTTCTCGGATCCAACCCAGACTCCAACGGCGTCTATAACCTAAGCGGCACCGGGAGCCTCTCAGCCACTAATGAGTACATCGGCAACTCCGGCACCGGCGCGTTCAACCAGACCGGCGGCACGAATACTGTGGGCACGGCAACCATTGTCGGCTCTAGCGGCTCCGGCACATACACGCACTCAGGGGGCACCCACCAGACCGGAAACCTTTATCTCGGTTATTATTCCGGCTCCAACGGCGTCTATAACCTAAGCGGCACCGGGGCACTGTCAGCCACTAATGAGTACATCGGCAACTCCGGCACCGGCGCGTTCAACCAGACCGGCGGAACGAATACGGCATCTTCGGCAACCGTTGTCGGAAAAGAAAGCTCAGGCTCCGGCACATACACACACTCAGGGGGCACACACCAGACCGGGAGCCTTTATCTCGGTTATTCGTCCGGCTCCAACGGCGCCTATAACCTAAGCGGTACCGGGGCGCTGTCATCCGGTGGTGAGTTTATCGGCTACAACGGCACAGGCGCGTTCAACCAGACCGGCGGCTCGAATACGGTAGCATCGTCAAGCATTGTCGGACGTTACAGCTCCGGCACATACACACACTCAGGGGGCACACACCAGACCGGCACCCTTTATCTCGGTTATTCGTCCGGCTCCAACGGCGTCTATAACTTAAGCGGTACAGGTACTCTCACGGCCACATCCGAGTACATCGGCTACAGCGGCACCGGCGCGGTCAACCAGACCGGCGGCACGAATACGGCAGCATTGTCAACCTATGTCGGATATAACGGCTCCGGCACATACACGCACTCAGGGGGCACACACCAGACCGGGAACCTTGCACTCGGCTACCAGAACGGCTCCAACGGCGTCTATAACCTAAGCGGCACGGGGGCGCTGTCAGCCGGTTATGAGTATATCGGCTACAACGGCACCGGCGCGTTCAACCAGACCGGCGGCTCGAATACGGTAGCATCGGTAAGCATTGTCGGGTATTACAGCTCAGGCACATACACGCACTCAGGGGGCACACACCAGACCGGGATCCTGACGCTCGGAGGATCATCCGGCGCCAACGGCGCCTATAACTTAAGCGGCGCAGGGAGCCTCTCAGCCACTAATGAGTACATCGGAAACTCCGGCACAGGCGCGTTCAACCAGACCGGCGGTTCAAATACGGTCGCATCGGCAACCATTGTCGGATATAGCAGCTCCAGCACATACACGCACTCAGGGGGCACACACCAGACCGGAAACCTTATACTCGGCTACCAGAACGGCTCCAACAGCGCCTATAACCTAAGCGGTACCGGGGCGCTGTCAGCTAATAATGAGTACATCGGCCGCTACGGCACAGGCGCATTCAACCAGACCGGCGGAACGAATACGGCAGCAGTAACAACCTATGTCGGATATTACAGCACCAGCTCCGGCACATACACGCACTCAGGGGGCACGCACCAGACCGGCACCCTTTATCTCGGTAATTCGTCCGGCTCCAACGGCACCTATAACTTAAGCGGCACAGGAAACCTCTCAGCCGTTGAGGAGTACATCGGCTACAGCGGCACCGGCGCGTTCAACCAGACCGGCGGCACGAACAACGGCGCGGTAATCATCGGCGCTCTCGGCGCCTATGACCTCTCCGGCGGCGCCTACAACGGCAACATGGAGAATAACGGCTCCTTCACCTACTCCGGCGGCGCGTTCAACGGAAACTTCACCAACAACGGGGCGGCCAGCATAGGCTCATCCCTTACCGTAAGCGGCGCCGTGGTCAACAACACGGAGATAATCCTCTCAACCGGCATATCTTTGACCGGCAGCACGATAGAGAATAACGGCTCGATGAGCTTCGCGGGAGGCTCGATAAACGGCGGCCTTACAAACAACGTCTACCTGTCAGGCTATGGCACAATAGGGGGGACGGGCGGCTTCATCAATAACGGCCTTTTTGCCCAGTCGGGCGGCATGACGACCATCTCGAACACGGGGGCAAACGCCAACTACGGCAACATGGACCTTCTCGCGAGCAACCAGTTCAAGATAAACGGCACGACCCTCGATAACATGGGCACCATAAACATGAACGGCGCACTATTGAGCGGCACGGGCACGCTCACCAACGCCGCCGGCGGGGTCCTCTCCGGCAGGGGCACGGTCTCGACCTACTTTTCAAATGACGGCATAGTGGAGCTTGCGAGCGGCACACTCAACTTCACAAAGACGTTCACGAACAGCGGCCTTATAAACCTCGCCGGGACCTCCGCCAACGTCGCGGGCGGGGCCATAACGAATACCGGCACTATCGACGGCAGGGGCAACATAGGGAACGCTATAAACAACACCGGGGTCATAGAGGCCACCGGTGGCACCCTTTCATTGAGCGGGGCCGTCACCAACGCCGCGGGCGGCACCATAGCGGCCACCTCAGGCAACAAGGTCCTCGCGATGAACGGACTGGCCGCCAATAACGGTCTCATAAGCCTCGCGGGCGGCACCTTTGACACGAATAACAAGACCATGACCAACGACGGCCAGATTACGGGCTATGGCACTTTGAGGACCGGCGGCCTTACAAACAACGGCGACATGACCCTGACGGGAGGCGCCGCCACCGTAAACGGCCCGGTCACGAATGCCGCTTCGGGCAAGATAGAGGCGGCCCACAGCCCCGCAGTCTTCACGGGCGACGTGACCAACTGGGGGCTCTTCAAGACCACCAACGCCACCGTCACCTTCGCCGGGAGCTATACCGAGAACGGCACATACATAAGCGACCCGTCCGACAACTACTTCAACGACCTTATCATAGGCTCAGGCGGCTACCTCGTAGGCGGGGCAGGCGACAACTTCTTCGTCGGCAACGACTTCTTGAACGGCAGCGCCCAGAACGCCAGCTGGGACACTGCCCTGGCCTATCTCGAATTTATTAACGGGGCAGACCTCCTCCACGACTTCACACTCGCGGGCGCGGACCTGGGGGCCATCATGGGCGGCTATGCGGACAACTTCGCCTGGGGCACGATGAACCTTGCCGCAGGCAACCTCCTGGCCCTCGCCGACGGCAACTCAACCAACGGCGGCGCCCTCTACTTAACCGAGATACTCGGCCTCGACATAACTGGCGCTGACGTAAACAATGTTACCGGCAACGGCTTCAACATCTACTATATGGCGAATGTCTCAGGCAACTCGTACCTGAACGGCTCCACGTACTCGCTGCTCGGAGGGGGCTGGCTCACGCCCGTATTCGAGCCTGCCTCGGCCCCTGTGCCGGAGCCTTCCACCTTCGTCCTCATCGCGGGCGGCGGCCTGGGCCTTCTCGCCCTGAGGCGGCGCATGAACAGAAGAAAAACCGCCTGATATCCGCCTGATTCAGGTGAAAATCGGCTGTTTCGCCAAGGGCAGACCATCAGGGCCTGCCCTTAGGCTTTTGCGCTTCGGATTTTTCAAGGTTGAATTTCCGAGACGGATGTCGTAAAAGGAATTTAAAATACCCGGAGGTTACCGAGAGATGAAACTCAGGTCAGTTAAAGCGCTGTTAATAGCCGCTTTGCCAGTAATAGCCCTTTCAGGGTGCGATAATAAGGGGACGGCCAAGGACGGACTCGAATTCAAGACGGAATATCAGGCCGTGCTGATGGATAACGGGCAGGCGTACTTCGGGAAGCTCAACCGGTCAGGCGGCGAATTCATTCAATTGAACGATGTCTTCTACATCCAGAACAGGGTTGACCAGGAGACAAAGGCGGTCTCAAGCATACTCGTAAAGAGGGGGCAGGAGTGGCATGCCCCGGACACCATGTTCATAAACAGGAAGCATGTGGTGATAATAGAGCCTGTGACCGAGAACTCTAAAGTGACCCAGCTTATAAAGGAAGCCAAGATAAAAGAGGAAAAGTAGGGGCTTTGCCATCAAGGCATAGCCGTATTACCCAGGCATCCCACCAGGATAATTTTTTTTGCAGGTTAGCAGCTTTAAAATCCACTGGCTCTAATATACAAGGGTGGGCTCTGTCAAAGCCTGCCTGTACAGCCATGTTACAAATACTTCTAACCATCCGTTAAATGGATCAAGGGGTTACAGTAAATACTGTAACCCCTTGATTTGTTATCAAAAAATTGGCTGCCTGATCTGGACTATTTAGAAAAAAATGTGGCTCCGTATATAGGTGAAATATTTAGACTTTTTCCTGATATGGATATTTATATGAGAGCTTGATTCAGGGAATTGTGCGATTTTGAGTATTTTGCAATTTTCAGCCTTCAGAATCACATATCGCTTTGATTTTCTTGTATATTCCAGGTTGGAAGGGCGGCTGTTTTTTCTTTTTAGGAGTTTACTTTAGAACTCATGTCTTAAAATGATGCTAAGTGATTGATTTGCAAGTCTATATAATCCTTTTTTGCTAAATGCTTTAGAACCTGTTTTAAGCCTATCCGGGAGTATACATAAAATGCCGCGAAAAAATTGCAATTTCCAGGTTTGCTTTTTACATTAACAGCAGTTTTACTTCTTGCGGAGTGAGCACCTTCCCTGCCGCTTTGACAACACCGTCGATTGCGAGCGCCGGGGTCATCATCACGCCGAACGAGATGATCCTGTTGACATCGGTTATCTTCTCGATCTCGTAATCGATGCCAAGCTCTTTTGCGGCAAGCTCCGCAGACTCGGTCAGCTTCTTGCACTTAGGGCATCCTGTGCCGAGTATCTGTATTTTTTTCATCATTTCCTCCTATTCGAAAAAAGCCCCGTAAAACATGCCTGTGACTGTAGCCATGGCCACGGTCAGCAGAACAAAAACAATTGTCTTTTTTGTCCCGAGTATGCTCCTGATGACAAGCATGCTCGGCAGGCTTAGGGAAGGACCCGCAAGCAGCAGCGCCAGCGCGGGGCCCTTGCCCATGCCGGCCCCGATGAGCCCCTGAAGTATTGGTATTTCGGTCAGGGTGGCGAAATACATGAACGCGCCCAGGAACGAGGCTATGAAGTTTGCCGAGAGCGAATTACCCCCTACGGCCCAGCTTACCCAACTGGAGGGTATCAGGCCCTCATGGCCCGGCCTGCCGAGAAGCGCCCCTGAAATTAACACTCCGAGCAGCAGCAGCGGCAATATCTGCTTGGCAAAGCCCCATGTGGCGCTGAACCATTCTCCCAGTTCGTTTTTCTGCGTGCTGATGATGGCGGACAAGCCTAAAAGTCCTGTCACAAAGACAGTCGTCGGGCTTCCATAAAAAAGAGGCGTAAGCACTACGGCCGGCGCCGCCATGAGGAGCATCCTTGCGGGCGTGAGGCCGAACCAGGCCACGAGCGATAACGCGAGCCCGACCGACAGGGCTCCGGTTATAAGCCACTTAGCCGAATAGACATCGTACCAGAAGCCCGAGGAAGCATCAGCCTTTCCCCAATTAGCGAATACCAGTATTCCTATCATGAGGCCGAAGTAAACGGCATTCTGCCATAACGGCCTTGTTGCTTCCGGCTCAGGCATCAGCGCCTGGGCGTCTGCCTTCCCGGCCTCCTCTTTTCTGAATATGAAGTGCATCAGCAGGCCTATAATAACGCTGAAGAGTATCGCTCCGATCGCTCGTGCCAGGCCCATTTCAAAGCCGAGCACCCTCGCGGTAAGGATAATCGCAAGCACATTTATAGCTGGCCCGGAATAAAGGAAGGCTGTGGCTGGCCCGAGCCCAGCTCCCATCCTGTAAATACCCGCGAAAAGGGGCAGGACGGTGCATGAGCATACGGCAAGTATGGTGCCTGAAATGGAGGCGACCCCGTACGAGAGCACCTTGTTAGCCCTGGCTCCGAAATACTTCATCACCGAGGCCTGGCTTACGAACACCGCTATCGCCCCGGCAATGAAAAAGGCCGGTACGAGGCACAGCAACACATGCTCCTGGGCGTACCACTTGGCCAGGTGAAAGGCCTCAAGGACCGAGTTGTCAAACCTTGACGACCCGACCGGCAGGAAGTAAAAAGCCGCGAACACTGCGACGATGGCCGCCAGGTATTTCCATTCGTTTTTCCAGTCCATGAGTACTCCTTGTTTCCCGTTAGGGCCGTTCAAGACCGGGATATCGGGATGTTGAACGTCTGACTTATAGGATTATTATAATTCGTTATTTAGCGAAATGTCAATTGACAATTCGATATAAATCGAAGTATCATATTGATATGAAATCGACCATGTCTCTTTTAAAAGCTGTAGCCGATGACAAGAGGGTTCGTATTCTGTTTGCCCTTTGTCCAAATGAACTCTGTGTTTGCCAGATCACGGCTGTTTTGGGGCTGGCCCCCTCGACCGTTTCAAGGCACCTTTCGATTTTGCACGAGGCCGGGCTGGTAACCATGAGAAAACGCGGTAAATGGGTCTATTACAGTCTTTCAGGCCGTGACGCTCCGAAAAACGTCCGTGAGCTGCTTAAATGGGTCAAGGCCTCCGCCAAGGATTCCGAAGAGGTCCGTCGAGACGTGAAAAAGCTGAAGAAAATAATTTCGGTCCCCCCGGAGGAATTATGTCAGATTTGAAAAATACGAAGCTCCTGTTCTCTTAGGGGTCGATAACCGTTAGCTAGGAGATTCCTTTTAGTTTTTTTTAGGATATCTCGCGCGTTGCCGCAAGGTTGTTCATTTAATTCGGTCGCTTCAGAACGGAACAAAAACAGAGATCATGCGTAATAATATCGATGACATTCGAGCACGACCATATCCTTATAAGGAGATTCAAGGAAGGCGACAAGTTCTCCTTTGAAGAACTCGTCCGTAAATATCACGGCAGGATATATAACCTCTGCAGATATATGCTCAATAATTCAAAGGATGCGGAAGACGCCACCCAGGATTCCTTTCTCAAGTCTTTCCGGAACTTTGAAAAATTCGACCCTGCCTTCCCGTTTTCGACCTGGCTTTACCGTATAGCCGTAAATACCTGCATCGATTACAGAAGAAAGCCTTTTTTTCTGTCATTCCTGAAAAAATCCAAAGAGGGCGAGGAATCGGAATACGACCATCCCTCGGCCCTTCCTTCCCCTGAGAAATCATATGAATCAAAAGAACTCGGTCTTCAGATAGATGCCGGGCTCAGGTCGCTATCACCCAAACTGCGCGCCGCGATAGTCTTGAAGGAGGTCGAAGGGTTATCTTATGAAGAGATAGCCGGGGTCCTGGATGTTTCCATAGGGACCGTTAAATCCCGTATCTCCAGGGCCAGAGAGGAACTGAAAAAAAATCTGGCAGGCTTCAGGGAACAAAAATAGGTCCCCATCGTATTGCATACAGGAGGTTATATGTATTGCACTGAAGCAACAAGACTTCTTTCAGAATACCTTGACGGAGAAATATCTCCTAACGAGAGGGAATCGCTTGAGAGTCATTTGAATGAATGCGCGAGCTGCTCAATCGAGTATCAAGCGCTTTTGAAAATCCATGAGTCCTTTAAGACAAGAAGATTCCATGCGCCCTCCGATCTGGACATGCGCATAATCAAAAGCCTGCCTGAGAGAAAAGCGGTCGGAGAAGAAGAGGGTCTCTGGTCGATTCACCCTGTATTTACAAGGTTTGCCGGGGCATTTACTTTGATAGTGTTGATAGCGGCCGGGGCGATATCAGGCAGCTTTCTCTCTAAAAGCCTTATAACCAACGCGAACTCATTGGAAAACGGCTTCGCGACCGCCTCCCTTTCTCTCGAGGTTTTTGAGCCGGCGCCACGCGACTCCGCAATCGGCGCGGACCTTTTGATGGAGGGCTCAAATGAAAAGTAAACTCCTTAAATTTATATTCATCGCTTCCCTGGCCTTGAATGTCTCGGTTCTTGCCGCCGCCGGATACGTTTACTACAGGCATTCCTCCGGCTACTGGGTGACTCCTTTCGGGGACGTCGTAAAAAAAGACCACTTTCTCTTTGAGGAGCTTTCCCTTAGGCCGGAGCAGGCGTCCATGATGAAAGAGAGAGCGACCGCATTCCGCGCGGAGATAGACGGGAGAAGGAAGGAAATACTGGAGAGGAGAAAGGAATTGTTCGCTCTCCTTCGCGAGGAAAACGCCGATCCCGCAAGGATCGAAGCCGCGATCTTCGACATAAGCGGAATGCAGAAAGAGATGCAAAGACGGGTGGCGGCCCATATTCTTGAAGTGAAGGCGTTGCTTGACAAAGACCAGCGGCATGGTTTTTTAAATCTGCTTGAAAGGTCAATGAAAAAAGGCGGGCATCCAGGGTGCTCATCCGATGAGCAAAATTATCATAGACAACATTTTGAGCAGTAATCTGAAAGGGGAAACTCAATGAAAAGAGCGATATTAACCGCGGCCATAATCGGTCTTCTTGCGGCAACTTCGTCATTTGCTTTGGATCATTCACAGATGCACGAGATGATGATGAAAGAGGGCGGGCCCAAAGAGGATACCAGGACCGAGTTAAAGATACCCGAGCCCACGAAGGTGATGCATAAAGGGATAATGCGGAGCCACCTGGACGCCGTAAGCGATATTGCCGCGGCCCTGGCGGCAAATGAGAGGGAAAAGGCCGCTAAAATCGCGAAGGACAGCCTTGGCTGGAACGAGTCGCAGGAAAAAATGTGCTCCGTTTTCGGCGAGTCAGCAGGGAAGGAGTTTCTGGACTATGGCAAGGCTATGCACACAAAGGCCGATGAGCTTGCGGAGGCTGCCAGGGCAGGAAACAGAGACAAGGCATTTGCAGACCTTTCCAGGCTGATTAAAAACTGTAATGCCTGCCATGAAAGGTACAGGCACTGAGGAATCATAAATACACGGCAGGCCGAAAAAGCCTGTTTGTATTCAGCATCTCAGGGTTGCTGTCGGAGTATGCAAAGCAGTGTTTTTTTTACGAAAGATTAAAATTGAGATATATTTAGACTGTCAAATCCAATTATTAATGGCAGGCGTGACCTTCAAGGTAAGTGAATACATAACGCTTCCAAGGGAAAAAATATGTCTTTGATAGTGGCTGAAAATATACATAAGGACTACCAGGTCGGTGAGATAAGGGTCGAGGCGTTGAAGGGGGTCAGCTTCGAGATAGAGCCTTCTTCCTTTGTTTCCTTCGTTGGTCCTTCGGGTAGCGGGAAGACGACCCTGTTGAACCTTATCGGTTGCCTGGACAAGCCTACGGGCGGCAAGTTGAAGGTCTCGGATACGGATGTCTTAAGTCTCGATCGGAAACAGAGCGCATTTTTTAGAGGATCTAATATCGGATTCATCTTTCAGGATTTCAATCTCATACCCGTCCTTACGGTTTACGAAAATATCGAATATCCGCTTCTAATGGTGCAAAACATCCCCGCCGGAGAGAGAAAAAAACGGGTTACGGCCCTTTTGGACGCAGTTGGAATGTCCGAGCAGAGGGATAAGTATCCCGATCAGATCTCGGGAGGACAAAAGCAGAGGGTGGCTGTCGCGAGGGCCCTTGTCACAAACCCGAAGCTTGTCCTTGCCGACGAGCCTACCGCCAATCTGGACCACAAAACAGCCTACATGGTCATTGCGCTCATGAAAAAGATGAGGGATGAGCTCAGGACCACGTTCATCTTTTCCACCCACGACCAAAAGATAGTGGGAGAAGCTGAGATATTGTATTCACTGGAGGACGGAGAACTGAAGGGGAAGGACGTTAAAAAGGGTGGTGCACGGAATGCGTAATCTCTTCAAGATAGCCGTAAGGAACCTCCTGAGGTATAAAAGAAGGACGATGCTGACGGCCTCGCTGATAACCGTCGGAGTTGTTTTCGTCCTCGTATTTATTTCCGTATCAGGGTCGTTTAAAAACATGATGATAGGGCAGATAACCGATTCGATGCTCGGCCACATGCAGGTTCACAGGAAAGGCTATGTGGCATCCATAGAAAACCTGCCGCTGACCATGAATTTAATGCCTGAAGAGTTTGAAAGGCTGGAGGCTGTGCTCGATAGCCAGCCCGAAATCGAGGCCTACTCTCCAAGAATAAGGTTCGGAGGCGGGTTCAGCAATTTCGCCGAGACGACAAACATAAGGCTCAACGCGGTATTCCCGGAAAAGGAATTCAGGACGGTCCCTCTGCTTTCCTCAAGAATCGTAAATGGTGAGAAAAATATTAAACAGGGTGAGATCATTGTTCCTGAACTCCTGGCGAAGGGGATGAATGTAAATATCGGAGATATGGTAGTTGTAGTTACGACCAATAAGGACGGCTCTGTAAACGGAAAACAGTTTAAGATCGGAGGAATCCTTCAGAGCGCCACAGGGCCCGGCGGCAGGGACGGCTACATACATATCGAGGATGCCCGTGAACTTCTCAGGATGGATGAAATGGAGATAAGCGAGGTAGCTGTCAGGCTTAAAGACTTCGGCAGGTTGAACAAGTTCAGTGAAAAGCTGAGCGCCGTGCTTTCGAAAGACCTGAATTCTCAGGGTAAGCCAGTATTCGAGGTGCATACATGGGAAACGCTCTCGCCCTTCTATAATATAGCTAGGATGATAGATTTAATGACGTTTTTTATCAAGCTGATGCTCATAGCCATTGTCCTGATAAGTATAATGAACGTCATGATAATGGCCGTATATGAAAGGATACGGGAGATAGGGACCATAGCCGCCATAGGCACGCTCCCGGGCAAGATACTTTCCATGTTCGTGATAGAAGGTTTCTGCCTCGGTGTCGCGGGCGCCGTTATCGGGAATATTGTGGGGGTTTCGATCGTCCTTATCCTCAATCTGCTGGAAATCACCTTTGATTTCGGTCAGCAAACGGGGCTGCTCCTTGTCGCTGAAATAACCCCATACGATCTTCTGTTCATATCCGTAACAGTAATAGTCGTCTCAGTCATAGCGAGCCTTCAGCCTGCGTTCAAGGCGTCACGGATGGAGCCGATAGACGCGCTCCGCCACGTATAGGAGACTTATGCACAGATTTATTTTGGCTTTTCTTATCGTCCTGTTTTACGCTTTCGAAGCCTTCGCGGTGGATGGTGCGGTCTTATTAGAGCAGATCGACAGGAACCTGAACCCCGAGTCCTACGAGTCGTACCGGAAGCTCATCAACATAGAACCTGACGGTCGGAGGAAGGAATATACGCTCTTTACCATGAAAAAGGGCCTCGACAAAACCGCCTTCGTCTTCCTTGCCCCTGCGAGCGAAAAGGGCAGGAGCGCCCTGCGGCTGGGGGACAATATGTGGCTTTATATCCCGAACGTGGGCAAACCCATCAGGACGACCAGCCTGCAGTCCGTAGTGGGAGGCGTTTTCAATAACTCCGACATACTTCAGCTCGATTACAATGTGGAATACACGGTGGAGAAGGTGGAGGAGGAAGATGGCAATTACCTTCTCCATCTCAAGGCAAAGACCAGAACGGTAGCCTATGACAGGCTCAAGATGTGGGTTGACAAGGAAAAGAAGGTGCCGACCAGGATTGATTGCCTGACGGAAGCCTCGATGCTCATCAAGACACTGTACTTTAAAGACATAAAGGACTTCGGAGCGGGAATAGTAAGGCCCGCGGTCATTGAGACTGAAAGCCCTTTGTACAAGGGATACAAATCGGCAATGGTATTGGCGCGGATAAAGAAACGGGATTTTAAAGACGAGGTCTTCACCCTTACGTTCATGCCCAGGCTTGAGACCTTGAGATAGTTTGAATGGATACAGTAGCGGTAAGCGGGCTCAAAAAGAGCTATGACGGATTTACGGCTGTTGACGGCGTCAGCTTCTCCATTGGGAGAGGGGAAATTTTCGGCCTTCTCGGCCCGAATGGCGCCGGGAAGACAACGACCATAAAAATGCTTTCAGGACTGTCCAGGTCGTCTTCGGGTGATGTTAAGATAATGGGCCGCGACGTGGTCAGGAAAACTCTCGAAGTCAAAAGGCTCATCGGCGTGGTCCCTGAAACATCAAACCTCTATCCCGAGCTCACCAGCCTTGAGAACCTTGTTTTCGCCGGGAGGCTCTATGGAATGAAAACCGCTGAAGCCAGGGCAAAGGCAGAGGAGCTGCTCAGGGTTTTCGGCCTCGAAGAGAAAAGAAATGCCCCCTTCGGGAGCCTGTCAGGCGGGATGAAAAGGCGGCTCACGGTGGCGGCATCGCTGATCCACGAGCCGCCGGTATTATTTCTTGATGAGCCTACGACGGGGCTTGATGTAATGAGCGCAAGGGGCTTGAGAGAGATAATACAATCCCTGAAGGGCAGAGGAACTACGATACTCCTTACTACGCACTATATAGATGAGGCGGACAGGCTGTGTGACCGGGTTGGCATTATCGTCAAAGGTAAAATAATAGCCATTGACACTCCTGACGGGTTGAAGAAGTCTATCGCGGCAAAAAAGGCCGTCGATATCAAGATCGTTGCACCCGGCCCTGAAGTGGAGGATAGATTAAGGCTTCTTGCAGGCAACGCGTATGAGGTTGAGAGAAGAGAACGTTTTTACAGATTTCATGTCGGTAACATAAACTCCTTTCTGGCGGAGTTTTCAGCCCTTGCGCGGGACAACGGCCTTGAGATAGAGTCTATCGATACAGTCACCCCATCTCTGGAAGACGCTTTCGTGGAGATAACTGGTTTGCACAGGGAAGTTATGGTCGAAGAGAAGCATGCGCATTGAGACCGTAAACGCCACAAGGGCCGCCTATTATATCGCTCTCAAGGATATGAAGGCCTATTACTTCAAGCCTCCGAATATAAGCTGGGGAATACTTTTCCCCCTCGCGTTCCTCTTGGCCTTTTATGTCAGAAATCCCGGGGACTTTTCTGGAATGCTGCCGGGTTTCCTTGCGTTAAGTCTCCTGTTCGCCACAACCTCGATGGAGGCGATAACCATCACTTTTGAGAGGATGACAGGCGCGCTGGAGCGGTTGATGCTCTATCCGGTCTCTACCCTGACCGTCATATCCGGAAAGATAGCAGGCGGGGCGTTTTTCGGGCTTTTCCTTTTTTTCGAAGTAAAGGTAAGCAGCCCCGTACTGTTCTTTGTGTCGGTAATTATTTCTTCTATCGCGTTCGCGGCCCTCGGCGCGTTCGTTTCCGTTTCGGTAAGGCAGGTCTTCGAGGCCCAGACGCTGGCAAACCTTTTCAGATTTCCTATGATATTTCTAAGCGGCGTTTTCATCCCGGTCCACGACCTGCCGTCCTCGGTCAGGCCAGTTGCCTATTTAATGCCACTTACTTACAGCATTGACAGCGTCAGGGCCTCGCTGGGTTATCAGCCGGAGGTTCTATCCCCGGCGGCAAGCCTTGCGGTTCTTTTGTTTTTCATTTTTATACTCCTCGGGTCGTCCGTATGGATACTCAAGCGCAGGATGTCATGAAATTTATCCTTTCCATTACTTTATGGCTCAGCGTTTTTTTGTCCCCCGCAATTTCTTTCTCCGAAGAGTATACCTTCGAGATACCTGAGATAGAGAAAAAACCGTACAGCATAGGAGGCTTTATCGAGGCGAGGCCGGCGCTTTTCGGTCTGGACAAGGCCGCGTCCCTTTATAAATTGAGGTTCTACGGACGCGACGAAGGGGCCACTACTTATGAGTACAACGCGAGGCTCCAATTGGACTTCTCAGCCGGGCGCGGACCCGTAAGCCTCTTTGCGAGGACGAATACAGATTATAAAAAATCCTATCTTGGCGAATCGCAGGGGACTATTTTCTACGAAGCATACCTTTCGCTTCAGCCCGCATCCGGTCTCTCTATTGAAATTGGAAAGAAGGCGCTCAGGTGGGGCAAGGGTTACGCATGGAACCCGGTAGCCTTTGTGGACAGGCCCAAAGACCCTGATGACCCGGAACTCAACCTGGAGGGTTTTACAGCCGCTTCCGTTGAGTATATAAAGAGCTTTACCGGTCCCCTCAAGACAGCTTCGGTGACCGCTGTCCTTGTACCTGTCTACAGCGGAGTGAACGATGGTTTCGGGGATGAAGGTTTGAATTTCGCCGGCAAACTCTATCTCCTACTCTATGACACCGACATAGACCTGATTGTACTTGCCGGGGACAGCAAGGCAACGAGTTACGGGTTCGATTTCGCCACAAATATAAGCACGAACTTCGAGGTGCATGGAGAGCTTGCCATTATAAACGATTTCAGAAGTGCCGTGCTGGATCGCAGCGGCAACACCTCCGAGTCCAGGCATGATTCGTTGAGCTACCTTCTTGGCATCAGATACCTGACCGAGCGGGAGACGACATACATCATCGAATACTACCACAACGGGACCGGATTCACCGCTGCCGAGATGAGGGATTATTTTTCCTTCATAGATGACGGATACGAGACTTTTCTATCAACCGGAAACGACAGTCTTTTAAGAAAAGCCTTTTCGGTCACTGATAAAAATTACGGCAGGATAAATCCCATGAGAGATTACCTGTATGTCCGGGTCAGCCAGAAGGACCCCTTTGACAGACTCTACTGGACCCCTGCGATTACATCCATTGTAAACCTGAGCGACATGAGCTATTCGATATCTCCGGAGGTAATGTACGCTGGAGTTACAGACCTTGAGCTCAGGCTAAAGGCTTCTTTCATATCAGGCGGCCGCCTGAGCGAATACGGGGAGAAGCAAAACGACTACAGGGTCGAGTTCAGGGCGAGATATTATTTTTAGCTATCTAACTCAGGGGGCTCAAGAGATCATTATCATCGTCAACCTGCGGGGCAAGGCAAAGTGCGGCATAAAAAATCCCGCGCGGGAAAGAAGTGAGTTGAGAGTGAAAACGGTAACTTATTAATTCAAAAAGGAAAATCTTGGTGCCGGAGGCGGGGGTCGAACCCTCACGGGATTGCTGGGGGGACATCGACACACATGGTTTTGCCATCCTTGATCAAAATTCGCGCCATGTTTCCTGAAATCAAATCTTTTCTGATGGACCATGACACCATGCTGGCCCATCGACCACAGTGGGGCAGGAGCAAAAGCGTGATTTGTCTGGATTGAACAGCACGGAGGCTGCATTGTATGACGACCTGCATTAGGACCGATTGGGTACTCAGCTGCGACTTGAGCAGGAGAGAATCGGGTTTGCATGGGTTAAAACGGCCCTGAAAAAATTATAGACAGACCTCAGCAGGCAAATGAAGTGTAAAAGCCACTACGGATTTTCAAAATTGCATTCTCTTGCAAAGCGTTCAGGCTTTTTTGTATGTATAGTTTACGATATTCCAGACTCAACGCCAATATCGCTGAAACCTCCAAAGACCTCGGGGAGGATATGGGCAAGTGGCTGAGGCAAAATGGGCAAAGTGTAGGATATTCTGAAGGCGGTATAGGTGGCAGTGTGCACGGTGGGGTAGGTTTGAGCATACTCGGGAACGGTGGAGGAATCAAAGGAAGCGCTGATGGCAAAATAGGGAGAAGATCGGTCGAAGATGAATCGATCAATCTCCTTACTTCAGGATACGATAAGCTTATACGTCAGTCTGTGTCGGAAGCCAGAGACAAGGGACTTAACAGGGAAGAAACGGAAAAATACGTAGCTGGCAAAATAGGGGATTTTACGCAAGGTCTCTATGATCAGGCGAGAAACGCGAAGTCTCTCGATTACGGGGCGAGTGCACCGGTAGGCGCGGCTAAACGTATACTCGACAAGGTAGATAAAAAATTTCATTCGATAGATGTGGAAGAAATTCAGAAGAAACCGGATTAGAGTCGGCCAGATCCTCCTCATCTCACTCTTTCGGAATTTGCACGGAAAGGAGCGAAACAAAACCGAATCCGGGATATGTGTGGGAGATTAATGTGTTTCGATTTTATAAACTATCTCATTCAGAGTTGCTCCTGACATGCTCTCGCGAACTCTTTCTTGAAGAACAACCCCTCCTAGCGATTCTGCAATCTTTCGGCTTGGGATATTGTTTTGGTCAACCGGGTAGATGAAATATGAAAAAACAAGATTGTCCTTTGCCCATTTTGTCATATATCGTATGGCTTCTCTACCTAACTTTTTTCCATGGGCGCTCTTTTTGATCCATATTCCAAGCTCAGGGGTTTGGGTGTTTTTATTTCCGTGAAGGGCACATATACCTATAAATTCTCCGTTGTCAATTTTTGTGATTGCAAAAACCATTTCAGACCCAGCTGCCATATTTTTTCTGCATGTCTCGATAAATTCGTGGGTCTGTGCAATATCGCTAAGGGGTTTTGGTATCATATAACGCGTTATGTCTTCAGTAAATTCATGGAATATGTCTTTAGCATGTTCTATAGAAATAGGCGATAAAATTACCCTATCCCCTTCAATTATCGTTGTGAGAAAGTCTAACGATGCAATACATTTTGCTTTAAGTGATCTCATATCTGGATTGTAAACAGCCAATAGGATAGCCATTCGACTGCCATTCATTGCTTTTTAGATGCCCTTTGACTTTTTAAAAATTGTCTTTACGATGACCGATTCCGCCTGGCAAATCCATATCTTTCCCAACGTCTCTTCCAAAACCGATCCCGATTTGATGATGCTCTGCCGCTTCACCGGTATCTACACTCCTTCTTTTTTTATTTACTATAATAAGGATGGCCATAAATACAAACCAAAGTCCCACAATTATAAGACCGGCTATCATATCCTCCGACATGTTCCTTTCCCCCTTTCTTTGCCACCAATCAATATGCCGCGCTTTTGGTAAGGCTCCAGCTCATACATATGTATTATAATAGGCCGGTGTTAACACCTTTTCAAGCATTTTGGCCAAGCCTTTGTAAACCTCCCTTTTTTAGTGCCGCGTAATAATGGGGTTTTCCATGGGTTATTTTGACGCCAGGTACTCGGTAGGCGTCAGGTTTTCAAGCGACTCATGGGGCCGCTCTTTATAGTGGATCAGGCTACCGGGCTGACCGCCACACTGACGCTTCCCAGCCACCGCCCAGGGCCTTGTAGACCTCAACCAGGCTCACGAGCTGGGTACGCTGGGTGCGGGTCAGGTCGAGCTCGGCCGCGAAGCGCTGCCGCTGCGCGTCAAGCACCTCCAGATAGGTCGCGAGCCCGTTGGTGTAACGAATCTCGGCGAGCCCGACGGCACGCCCGAGCGCCGCGACGAGGGTCTCTTGTTCGGCGCGGACCTCACGGGCCCTGCGGTACGCCACTAGCGCGTCCTCCACCTCCCGGAACGCTTGCTGGATCGTCTGCTCGTACCGGATCAGCGCTTGCTCGCGCCGGGCTTCTGTGGCCGAGAGGCGCGCCCGGTTCCGCCCCGCGTTAAAGATCGGCAGGGTGATGCGCGGCCCGAGCTGCCAGATGCGCGCGGATCCCGTGAAGAGATTGGCGAGATCCGCGCTCTCCACGCCGAACACGCCGGTGAGCGTGATTTGGGGGAAGAAGGCGGCCTTCGCCTCCCCGATTCGCGCATTCGCCGCGACGAGCGCCTGCTCCGCCTGCCGGAGGTCGGGCCGCCGCTCGAGGAGCGAGGAAGGGAGCCCCGCCGGAATCGACGGAGGAAGCGTCTGCTCGGTCAGCATCCGCTCGCGGGCCACGGGGCCGGGATTCCGGCCGAGAAGGGTGCTCAGCCGGTTCTCCGCCTGTGCGATGCGCCGGTTGAGATCGGGCAGTACGGCCGCGGCAGCCGCGACTTCGCCCTCCGCCCGGCGGAGGTCCAGTTCGGGGGTCAACCCCTCGCGGTGTCCCAGTTCGATAATCCGTAGCGACTCGCGCCGAGAGGCGAGCGTGCGGGCCGCGATCAGGTGTTCCCGGTCCAGCGCGAGGAGCTCGAAGTAGGTCTGAGCGACATCGCTGATGAGCGTGGTGAGGACGGTCCGGCGCGCCTCCTCGCCGGCGAGGAGCTCGGCCCGAGCGGCTTCCGTCGCGCGGCGCAGGCGGCCCCAGAAGTCGAGCTCGAAGGCCAGATCGCCACGGGTCGTCCAGAAGTCAGACTCCGGATCCACGCCAGCCGGGACTGGGACCGGCCCCACTTCGGAGATGCGTCGCCGCTCAAAGCCTCCGCCCGCGTCCACCGTCGGGAACTGGGCCGAGCGCGCTACCCCGAGCTGGGCACGGGTTTCGCTCACGCGGGCGACCGCGAGCCGGAGGTCCTTGTTCTCCGCGAGGGCAGCGCGGAGGAGCGAGCGCAGAGACTCGTCCTGGAACAGATCCCACCAGTCGAGGTCGGCGAGCGACCCGGCGTCATCGGCGGGCGTGCGCCATGTCTCCGGGAGGGGCACGGCAGGCCGCTCGTAGTCGGGACCCAGGGCGCAGCCGACCAGCGCGACCATCGTCAGGAGCGAAGCAAGCACTCGGTGGATCACGGTCGGACCTCCTCAGCCTGAAAACCCAGGTGCAGGGCGGCGAGGAACAGGCCGACCAGAACAGTCAGGGTAAGGGCAACACCGCTCACATAGGCCATTGGTCCCCTCATTCTTGTCCAGAACAGATCATGATGTTGAGCCATTCAATCTTCGCGTCCCGGATCAAGCGCTCCGGCGCTTGATATAGTAAGTGATATTGGCTCCTGACCTTCCACACGCTATGCCCTCGCCGAATCCCCATCGTCTACCAGTTGTCCGTCTCGCAATCGCAAAATCCGGTCGAGGTGGCCGATGATCTTTTCATCGTGGGTTACGGCGATGATCGCCGCGTGCTGCTCGACCGCGAGCTGGCGAAGAAGCTCCATCACGATTCCGGCCCTTTCGGAGTCGAGTGCCGCAGTCGGCTCGTCGGCGAGAATAATCCGCGGCCGATTGGCCAATGCCCGAGCGATCGCCACACGCTGCGCCTCGCCGCCGGAGAGGTGGGCTGGCATGGCGTGTTTGCGATGGCCGACTTGCAGGTACTCAAGCAGATCGACCGCGCGCCGCTTTGCCTCGCCCTTCGGACAGCCCGCCAAGTGAAGGACCAACGCGACATTGTCGGTGCTGTCAAGGAACGGCAGCAAGTTGTGGAACTGGAAGATGAAGCCAATCTTCTCCAGTCTCAGCCGGCGTAAGTCAGGGCGCTGCCATTGGCTATCATAGACGACCTCTCGGTCGAGCCTCATCCATCCCTCCGATGGCTCTACGATGCAGCCGATCACATTGAGTAGCGTGCTCTTGCCGGAACCACTCGGTCCCAGCAGCCCGACCACCTCACCGGCTCCCACGCTGAGCGTCACGTCGCGCAGGGCATCGACGCGCGCCTCGCCTTCGCCGTAATGCTTGGAGACGCCGCGCAACTCGACCAGCGGGTCAGTGAAGGTCGCCGTCTCCATCAGCCGACCAACGCGCGGGCCGGATCGACCCGCACCGCCGCGCGAACAGCCAGAACGGTCGCCAGCAGGCAGACGACGACCACCACGCCGAACAGTATGCCGAGGTCGGGCGGCTCCAGGACGACACGCCGCGGGAACCGGTCCTTCGCCGCCGAGACAAGGGCGGCGCCCGCAATGAACCCGACCACACCCATCAGTAGGGCCTGCTGAAGGATCATGCCGATGATGGTGCGGTCCGGCATGCCGATGAGCTTCAACGTGGCGATCTCGCGCAGCTTATCCATGGTCAGCGTGTAGATGATCAGAGCGATGATCACGGCCGAGACGACGGTCAGGACGCCCATGAACAGGCCGAGTTGGTGACGCGCGTGTTCGATGACGACGGTGGCCAGAATCGCCTCCTGTTCACCCCCGCTGAGCACGGACAGGTGCTTCCAGCGACGAACATCGACCTCCACCGCCTCGACCGGGATGTTGGGCGAGACGCGCGCCACAACGGCGTTGACGATATTCGTGTTCGTTCGCTGGGCACCGCGCGCGGTCTCCCGCCGGGCTTCCGCCGGTGTGAGATCGAACTGCAGGTCCTGGGCGTCGCGCAGCGTCATGTAGATCACGGGATCCGCAGAAGCCGTGACGCTCCCCTGGGTGAGTCCGACGACAGTGTAGACGTCTCGACCGAGCTCCAGCCTGTCCCCGAGCGTAAGGCCGGTCTTGCGATCGGCGATCAACTCGTAATGACTGCGGGTGATGTTCCGCCCAGCGGCCAGGTTTACGGGTCCGCCGGGTCGCCCCGGCTCAAAGCCGACGACCTCCAACTTCAGACGCCGGCCGTCGCGCTCGATCTGCACGGGTTGGAGGGTAACCGAGCCGGCCGTAACGATGCCGTCGATGCGCGCGATCATCTCGCGCGTGTCTCCGGGGATCCGGGACGACTCGGCGAACGGCCCGTGGGTGTCGGCCTGAACCACCCAGAGGTCCGCTTGGATCGACCTGGGCAGAGCCAACGCGTCTGCCAACATTCCGCGGTAGATCCCGGCCATCGTCATCACCACGCCAAGCAGCAGACTCAGGCCCAGACAGGTCATGACAAAGCGCACTGGCTTGTGGCGAATATCGCGGAAGGCGAGGTTCATGGCCGCTCTCCTGGGCGGTTCACAGTGACCGCCCGCCCGGTCCTCAGCCCCGCGTGGGGCCGGACGATGATCTCGGCGCCCGGGGGTAGCCCATCGACGATCTCAAGGCGATCGTCCAGCGTGCGTTGGCCGAACTTGACGGCGCGCTGGGCAAGGTGGCCGTCTTCAACCGTCCAGACGACACCGTTTCGTCCCTCCATGCCGGATACAGCGATCTGCGGCACAAGACGCGCCTCGGCGAGTGCGCTGACCGTGATCACGACCTCGGCCTGCTCGCCGAGATGGAACTCGGCGGGACATTCGTCGCACCGGACATAGACCCGGCGCTCCTCGTTGACCCGGTCGCTCTCAATATCGATCCGCGCGACCCGTCCCGAGAACCGGCGGTCGGCCAGGGAGCGGAGTGTCACCTCGGCGCGCTGACCAACGCTTATCCGTCCCGCCTTCGCCTCATCGATATAGGCGAGCACCCAGACGGTCTTTGGGTCAACCAAGGCGAAGAGCTGCTCGCCCGGGGCCAGCATCGACCCCAATTCGCGATTGCGCGAGATCACGATGGCATCGTACGGCGCATAGAGCGCGTACTTCGCCAGGCGCGTTTCCTCGAACGCGGCCTGAGCCTTTGCCTGTTCTAGGTTGGCGCGTGCCACCTCCACGGCGCTTTGAGCCTGTGCCAAATCGGCGCGCGCCATGTCGTGTGCCGCTTGCGCATCCTGCGAGGCTTCGATCGACACACCGCCCCCTTCGACTAGCTCCCGGCGCCGCTTATTGGCCTGTGCCTTCTGCGTCAAGTTCGCTTGCGCGCGCTCGATCGTCGCGGTGGCTTGGCGGATCGCTGATTCGGCTTGCGCGACCACGGCCTTCGCCTGCGCGACGCGGGCCTTCTGCTCACGGCTGTCGAGGCGTGCCAGCAACGTCCCGCGGGCGATCCGATCGCCGTAATCCGCGTGCAGTTCGATGAGTGTGCCGGCCACCTCGAAGCCCACCCGCGACACGACCCGCGCTTCGACCGTCCCTAAGCCAAAGACCTGAATTGACACATCCCGTTCCGTCTCAACGACCTGTACGCTGACCGGCTGGAACAGAAATAGCCATGCGCCGCCCGCCAGACCTGCGGTGACTAGGACCAAGACGGCCAATTGTACGAAGCGGTAACGTGTCATCGGTGCTCCCAGCTTGTTGAAATCTTAAGCGGCGCTCTTCTGTGGTACGCTCCCTCGAGGCAACCAGTCAATTCGGCCGCCGCCATGAGCCGAAGCGCGCCATTACGTATAAGAAACGGCAGGACTTGCGACTGCGTCATGGCTCTCCTGCTTTCCGGCGTTTCCGCTTCACACCCACTGTTGTTTGTCTGATAGGCACGTTATGCAGGTCATCAAAGAGGTGCACAAACTCCCCAGGCGCGGCTTGGCGCAGTCGTCCTTTCCATCGAACAAACACCCGCCTCAACTCGGTGCGCAGAGTCGACAGTTCGTCAATCTCCTGATCCAGGTCAACGAGTTTCTGCTGGAGGAAATCCAGGACTGTGCGACATGGGGGACTTCCCGCGCGGTAACTTCGAAAGATTTCGGCCAGCTCATGAAGCGTAAAACCTGCGCGCTTAGCCGTGGGCACCCACTTGAGGTACTGGACATCTCGTGCAGTCCAGAGGCGGTATCCGGCGGGAGAGCGCTCTGCCTTCGGCACGATTCCGATTCGCTCGTAGTAGCGGATACTGTCGGGTCCAACGCCGACGATCCGAGCAAGTTGGCTGACGGTTAATTTCTGAGGCGACATGCTTGACCTCCTTATATATTAAAATTATACACCTTGGAACCGTATCTAATGTCAAGATAATATTGAGCCGACGACGGTTTGAGAGAGAGATAGCCTTCGTACATGGTCGTCTTCCATGCGTTGCCCAGGTAGGAGTTTTGGTAATCCCTGTCCTTTTGTTGCCATAACTAGATGAAAACGCGAGTGTGGCCAAATCGAAACAACAATAAAAAAGTAGCTGTCAGGAATATCTAAGCGATATTGTTCAGTAACGCTGGGCTCAGTGATCATGTTGTCAGACTGGGTGGGGGCTCAGGGCTGCGGTTCGGCAGACGCTTCTTGCCTTTACGCCTCATGTTCAGCTTAAGGGCGCAATATACTCGGTACACGCGCCTATGGTTCCATCTGTTGCCTTGCCTACGGAGGATCGGAAACAATTTGCCAAATCCGTAACGGGGGTACTTAGTGACCAGTTTCTGCAGGGCCGCTATAACTGTCTCGTCCCTTGTCGCGTCAGGCTCGTAATTGTAGACCGTACGGCTTATACCGAATGCCCTGCAGGCCAAACGGATGCTCACCCCGTGCGCTTGCCTCGTGAAGTCTACCAGGTCACGCCTCTCCGTCGGCCTTAGAGCTTTTTTTCGATAGCGTCCTTCATTACGCGGTTCTCAAGGCTCAGATCGGCGTACATCTGCTTGAGCCGACTATTCTCCTCAAGAACCTCCTTCATTCAGCGAATGTCAGAAACTTCCATTCCGCCGTACTTCGACTTCCAGTTGTAGTAGTTGTTCTCGCTAACTCCGTGCTCGCGGCAGACGTCCTTGACGGTACGTCCTCCTCCCACCTGCTTCAGCACCGCCACAATCTGCGACTCGGTAAATCTCGACTTCCTCATGCCGAAGTCCTCCTTTCGCATACATATGGTATGCCGGAAAACTCCATTTTTCAACGGTACTATTATAAGGGAGGGTTACACCTTAATGAGGGCCTCAAACTGAGCGATAGCAGAGCGGCTTTTAGCATAATAATTAGAGCCGCTCCGGGCAATCAGCGTTAAATTCGCACACCCGGCATTTCCTTGTGGTTGGAGTCCCCTTTGGAGCCATACTCCTCTCAAGATGTTCCTGCATCGTCTGATAGACGCGCATAAGGGAGTCCCTAAGCTGAGTGGTGTTCTTCACCAGGAATCTCTGGTTGGGATAATGTATCTCGGCCTTGCCAGCTCCAACGGCGTTCATCTCTGCGGCGGCCTGCAGTATATCCCCCTGGAACGGCCTATGCCTCGCTGTGTAGCTCTTAACCTCGATGACCTTGCCCTTTAAAACCACATCAGGCTTGGCGACCATCCCTGTAGCCAGATCAACATATTTTTTACCTTTGCCCTTGAGGTCTGAATCCTTAACCCAGCCGGATATGCCGACATGAGAACGCCTTTTCAAAAGAATGATCCAAGACCCCAGTATTATAGTAAAAACAGCCAGTAAAATAAAACCAAGAGCAAACATATAGAGCCCCCTGTTTTAAGGAAGAACACCAGATACGTCTGAGCTTTGATAACCGAATCAACCGCTTCCCCTTTTGTCCGGTGGTAATCAAGGCCTCTCTTGATAGCCTTATTGAATTTAGGTTTTCTGCCGGTCGTCTTATAGATGTACCACTGGCGAGGGCAAAAAGACCATTGCTTAAGGTCCGTAGCGCTGATCTTGAGATTGGTCTTATTCATATTCCAGCCCATTGTTCTCTTTACCACGGTCACTTTTTCCTACGCACCCGTTCCACTTTTAAGGCCTTAATAAAACGCTCTCCGGCGAGCATCATAAGCCTTTCAAGCTCCCTGCAGTTGCTGACGGCTTTTTCCACGACCACTGCCATATCCTCGGGTACGTAAATAGATGTGTTTCTGTCCTTCGTGCCGATATGAAGCGTATGAACCGGGTGTCCTTTACCGCTTGCGCAGGCATTGCAGTTTGAGCGCACGCAGGTGTTCTTTCTGAGCCCGAATGACCCCTTTGCAACAGGCCAGAGTTTCTGTACCTCGTTCATGAACCAATGCATCACCTGATCCGGTGTTTCTATTTTCATATAAACATTATCATACATATACAAAGTGGCCTGTCAAGGCTATTTTGCGAACCGATGGACTAACTGCTCATGGGCTTAATGGATTGAATCACGGCAGGGGAGTGGAGACAGGGTAATCTCGGGTATTTTTTTGAGGGAGGGTCAGAAATCAAGGTCTTCCAGCTTGGATATTTTACTCCTGAGTTTCAGATCCTCCTCGGTCGGCTGCCGTTTGGCGGTAAAGGCATTATTATCGAAGCCCTTTATATAGCTGTAGATAGCCAACCGTATGAATCCGCATTTCTTTTTCTTTGACATCAGGACAGGTATTATTTCAGCGTCTATGGGATTCAAGCTTGAAAAAGTTATCTTGACGGTCAGCTTTTTAGGAGTCTTTCCGCCGTCCGTTTCAGTCATGCCTTCTCAAACTCCCTGCGAATTTGACGTAGCCTCTGACATTGGCTATCTGGCTTTCAGGAACAAAGGCCGTGTGCTTGTAAAAATCAAGGTAACTTTTTAGAGCCTCTGCGCCGCCGCCGGTAATTAGAATTCGGTCTATTCCGGCGCCGTCTTTCCAGAGGACTCTCGCTGTAGATTCTATCTCCCTGGCAAAGCTGTCGAGCCGCGGCCTGACTAAATCAGCCACTTCCTTCTTCTCCCCATATACTTTGACATAGCCGTCCATCAAGACCTTTTCGACCTCGTAGACCTCTTTTTTTACGCCGTAACCGCTGTAGATATCCCGTGCGATATCCTGATAGACCGAGGACATTCCTCCTTCGCTGGTGTCAAGTAGATTCCTGACCAGATCGAGGTCCTCCACGGTCACATAGTCTGTGGTGTAAAAGCCGATATCGATAATGCCGATACGGCCGCTTATGAGCTCCTTGTCTCTCACAACCCCGTTATCGTCCAGGAAGAAATCGAAGTAACTGCCGAGAGGCTGGAGAGTGACCTTGACGGAGAGTTCCGGGTGGACCATTTTTTTTATGAGATCGACAAGCTTGACTCTGCATGAACGGTAGTGGGTCACCGGCAGACCAGTTGCGACTACGATATTCTCGGGCGCATGCGTGTTTGAGTAGACGCCCGCGAGCCTAAGAGAGTGATAAAGCAGGCAGCGGTATGTGGAGGTCTCCATCCAGTCCTTTTCGCGCGCCAGATAGACCCTGTCCGCGTATTTAACCGCGCTTTCTCCAATCAGGTATCTCCGGTTATCGAGAAAAACCGTCTCATGCTCGAAAGCAGGGTTTTTCAACCCTGAGACCTTTAGCGCCGCTTCATCGCAAGGCCCAATAACTGATGGGAATATATGGATGCCGTTATCTGAAAACACCTTGCAAAAACCGAAGCCTAAGTCTATCCCGATGATCTTTTTCATACCCCTCCTTTTCGATTCGCTATTATAACATTTATCTTCAGTAATTCTTCCGCCCCCAGCGCATCGATTTATAAATGTATTACTTCGAAAGGGGCAATATTTTGCCCCTTTCATTCAAAAAAAGTGAGACTAGCTTCGAAATGGGCAAAATTTTGCCCCTGAGTCGGAATTCCACATGAAAATCAGAAGTTCCACTCGTAAAAAATACCTTAGTGCCGCATCCAGTTATCAAAACGATAAGGGATTGGAGGGGAACTTTGGATTCAAGCCCCTCTCTAATATTTCAGTTTCGCTGACTGTCTGGGAGGGTTTTTAAAATTATTCGAGGTAATACATACTTGGAGATCAAATCTCCATCAAGAGTTGCATATGGCAACTCTAACGTTTCAGTAGGCCTGGCCGAAACCGCTTTTTTGAAAGATTATTCTCAAAAAGTGGTAGTGCGACCAAAAGCTCGCTGAAACATATTTGCAAGGACATAACATATAAAGATTTATATGTTGACCGTATAAAAATTTGCAGGAACAGCATGAAAACTGATTTACAGTCTCCTTTCAGCGCGTTCTTTCTAATCATCTTTCATGGAGGACGATATGGAAAACGAGAAAGTTACGGAACTGGTTCGAAGTGTGACGGAGTTTGACGAGTCCTTGCGGCGGGCGTTTGTGGAAGGCCTTTTTAAAGCGTTTGGAGAAAAAGAGCGGTCCAGCTTGGTTCAATGGGTTTGTCATTGCGCCTATCCGAAGACCAAATGGATCAAGGTGGAGAGATGGATGGAAGGGCAGTTCAGGCGGGACATGAATAAGACTCCCAGTAGGGTAGCCTCCACAGCCGTCAATTATTTCAGGATCAACTCAAAGATGATGCCGTTTCTCATAAAGATGGCGCAGAGGATTAAAATGAGGATAAGAACAAGGCGGCGCAGGCATCCGGAGGAATTCGTAGATTTGAAGTTCAAAGGGCAGGAGGAGGCATAACCAGCGCCCCCTTCGGTGGTTTGGTGCGTTTGGTGCTTTTTGGCGGTTCATACGATTTGGCGGCTCAGTGGATTTGTCGGTAGTCATGGTTTTTTTTGCCAAGTATGTTCTGAAAAAGCCGCCCGGGCGATTGAGGGCAGATGAGACGCAAATATAAAGAAAGGCTTTCAGCGTAGGCTGTGATTGGATTATTATGAATCGGGTATACTGTAGAATGGATAGTAACCGGCTTAGCCCGGAGTCTGTTGAAGCAGACACATGCATCAGGATGTCTTAATAAGTGACGAGTTCAGCAATCTGAGGGCGGAGTTCTTCAATCACGGTTTTGAAAGGGGCCAGCCCTGGAACCAACGGACCAAGCCACTGGTCCCAAGTCTTCTCTACATACGCGAGCATTGTTGCCTGAAAGAAGTCCTCAGAGCTCTTGAAGGCAACGCTCCGCACGGCGCATTTCTCCATGAGGAAAGGTGCAAAGCCGGAGAAATCCATTTGGTCCTTGTAAGAACCCAAGATGCGCCAGAGGTCATAATAATCGCGCGCGCGAGAACGGCTCCATCCACGTTCGTCAAGTTTCTCGATATGTTGAAGTATCGCGCGTAGTTTCTCAGCTACAATCTCTTCCAGCGCGTATACTCGGACCTGCGTATCAAACGGCTCACCGTACTCATGGATGACCTTCCGCTCCTGCACGGGCTTGAGCACTTTCTCGTCCACCGCAGTCTCTATTATTACACGCGTGTGAGGTTGTTTTTGCCATGGAAAACGGGCTCGGATCGTGAAGGCTTCCTGACCTCCCGGATGCGGATCCTTCTCGGTGTACCGTTCACACACGATCTCGACGGGGGCATACTCGTCCAGCATCTTCGCCGCGACCTCGCAGGCCTTTTGTACGGCATCTTTCATCGCGTCACCTGTGGGCACGTCTCCCACGCCGGAGAAGTCCAGGTCTTCAGAGAAGCGATAATCCCCGAAGTAGCACTTTTTGAGAGCTGTTCCACCCTTGAACACGAGTGTTTCTCGGAGCGAACCTACCTGGCTTATGCCGGCGAGAATCCATGAAAGGAGATAATCCCTTTCGAGAACCTCCCAGGGGGTGCCGAGCCGTTTCCGTACCTCTTGCAAGCGGGTATGAAGCGGTTTCATGCCTTGACCTTTCCTGGCAGGTTCTCTTGGATCATCCACCTCTTGTTGTATGGGCCCTTGCGAGGTCCCGTCGGGTCGAGCTTCCGGTATCCCTTGATTGGGACATGCAGGAGAGGCTTAAGATGGCCTGGTTCAATGCCCTGCATTTCTAGCACCCACCCCAAACGCTTAGCAGTAGCGGCATCTAGCTTCAGGGCGTATTCAATAACCCGTTCGAGGTTCAAATCGGTGCCCCGCACTTCGAACGCATGTAAAACTTCTGCGAAGTCACCACAGTACTGTGGCATGGACAACCCGTCAAGCAACGTGCGTTCGGGGTCGGTGATAGCAACGCGGGCCTCTCCGATCCAGATGCTCTCGATCCCGAAGAAGCGTTCCGGCTTTGCTTGGATAAATTGGTAGACCGTGTCGCCGACCGGATATCCCTTTTTAACTTCTATTGCCTTTTCGCCTCTGGAACGGGGTATCGAAGCCTCCGTAGTGGTAAGTATAAAAACCCGGCGCGACACCAGCTCTGTAAGTCCATGATAGTGCAATGCCGACCAGTGGCTGATAGCGGCAGGGTCGACTAAGGCCATGGCTATCTCGAACTCGTGGGCAGGCGTTGCGCCTGGAACCGAGGACGAGAGAGCATAGAGTCCCTTGTGTAGGCGGACCAGCCAACCCGACCTCGTCAGGTAATGAAGCGCCTGGCGGAGGTAGCCCTCCGTCAGCCCTACAGCGGGTGCGAGTTCACGGGCTCTCTGCGTAGTGAATATGCGGTCGCCTTCGGCGGACAGCTTTCTGATCAGTTCGATCCCGAGCCTCGTATGAATTAGCTTCTTTTCAGACATTGTTCGTCTTTCTCTAACAAATGCCATATTAAGTCTATGATGTTGCTGGTTGGTTTTGTAGAAATGATACTGCAATTGTTCGTTACTGTCAAACGATATCATAACTAAATCTACTACTTAGAAAATGTAGTTTACATGGGGATTGCATTATCTGCCTCTTGCTGCTCCCCCGCATGCACTTCGCAATGCGTTGTTTTGTGAGCATTGCGTTTTTTTAAGTCTCATCTTTTTCTCAGTTAAAAAGTAATACAAGTTAGAGACCCTGGAAAATATTTCGGCTGAAAGAGGAGGTCTAACTTGAACGACATAACTGTCAAAAATCAGAGCCCTGTAGCCTTATTTGATGAAGGGCTGACCTGTTTTAAAAAAGGTGAGAATCGTAAGGCCCTGGAATATTTTCAGATGGCGC
>LVEI03000002.1 GCA_001595385.3 Deltaproteobacteria bacterium GWC2_55_46
CCACTTTCACCGGCGCCGGGAACAGGAGTCGCTCCAGGGCGCCATCATCCATCTCCGCAGGCAGGGGCCAGGAAAGCCCTGCCTGCGTCGCCCTGAACACGTACTCCCGCACCGTATTATGGGATACCGCGCAGGAACGGCTGACCTGCCGGTTACGGAGCTTCAACTCCCATTTGAGCCTCAGAATTTCTCTTATCTTCCGCATGGACAACCTCTCGTTGGGCATCACGTTCCTCCTCGGCAAACAATGTTGCCTTGAAGGATACCTTTTGCCCGACTGGTTTATCCAGCGTCGTTGGAAGGGGATCCCGGGCCGCCCTTAAAGCCTGGTCAAATGGCGTAGGAATCGGTGGTCAAATTACTCCGGAATGACTGGTCAGTTTCGTCCGGAACGGGTGGTCAGTTTGGAGCGGAATCGCTGGTCAGATTGGTCCGGAATACGCATCGCAACGGCTCTGACAATCCATAGATACAAAAAAGGGGCGCTCAGGATGGAGAGAAGCAGGGAATCCATGAGGTACTCAAAGACGCCTTCGGCGATGTCAAAGTAATGAAGAATTACCATCACAATGAATTCGGCAAAAGCGACTATGCCAAGTATCCTGCAGAATATGACGCCGGGCTTAAGGGGGGTGCCCTCCAGGGCAGGAACCTGTTTTAAGGGGTTAGTCTCATTGCTAATGGCTTCCTTCATGGCATCCTATTTTGAAAGATATGAGTACAAAATGCCGCGTGTAGCGGAGACCTGCAGTTCTGTTTGCGGTCGCAACATGCAAGCCACCTTCCGAAGGTGTAAACCGATGCCTCAAAGATGTTCGAGATGAAAAAAGAGATAATCGCGGGGTGACTTAAAAACAGTTAGCGGGAGTTTGTAACCTGTGAGGCAACTTTATCGAATCAGGACAAAAATCAGTGTCTACGCATGCAGAGGTGTTTTCAGTAGAGACTGCGACGAAACAGTTAAAAAAGATTTTTCTCTAGATCATCCTGTCATAAAGCCGGTCTCGATGTTTTTTCTATCATTTGTCCTTTAATTCTGACGGCACGTGATTCATCTGAGTTTTTTTGTAGCCTGCCAGTTTCTTGTTCCTCAGCCTGACCTCACCGTTGTCTTCCTTATCGATGAATTTTATTATCCCTTCACCGGAGTCAAATGACTTTTCGAAGGAGGCAAGGGTCTGCTCGTCTACAGTAAAATCAGGCATAGCCCCCTCGCAGATTACCGTAAGATTATAGAATTTCTTTTTCATCATTCCTCGGTCGCCTTTTTATTCGATTGAAATGTTTGTTGAGGCATAGACCCTTCGGATACGGAATCATTGCTCCATAGCGATGATTTAGCCTCGAATAGTTTGTTGATTTGTTAATGGTCGAATAATCAAAGCCTTATACAAAGGTTCCTATTTCCCAAGCACCGAGTCCTTGCATGCCTTTGCCACCCTGAACTTAACGACCTTCTTGGCCGGGATCTTGATGGCCGCTCCTGTCTGGGGGTTCCTGCCCTTCCTGGCTTTCCTGTTCACAAGCACGAGCTTGCCTATACCTGGGATGGTAAAGGAGTTCTTGGCTTCTTTATAGGCGAGCCCTGCAAGGTTGGATAAGAGGTTCGAAACGTCCTTCTTTGTCAGACCTGTTTTAGCGGACAGCGCTTCAATTGCCTTTGCTTTTGTCATGGGTTTTGCCATACGGTTTGCCTCCGGTACGGATGATTTATTGGATGAAAATTTATCCTATCCGTAAGGGCTTGGCAAGGAGAATTTCAGGCTTGCTGGTAAGGCGAGATATAAGAGAGGAGAGGGGCTTGCGAACATTGCCTCGCACGCAAGCCCCCTATTTGGATTTCAGAAAAACACGATAATAAAAACGACCTGCATCAGGGCGGGGATCGAAAACAGTGTTCCCCATAACAGAATCTCTCTGCTCGACGGCATTGCTGACCCTCCTATGTTTTTCTTTTTTTCTTGTCGTTCTTCTCTCCGGTCGCTTCCTGGTTTGCAGAGGTTGCGTCATTTGTCAGAGGAGGCCATGAGGTCTCGCCTGATTCCTGCCCGTGCTCCATCGCGCCCTGATTTATAAGTTTTTTGATGGGAGAGTCGTACTCGACCCCTATTTTTTCTGATAGCCCGGTCAGAAATTCGTCGAAATCCTCGATGATGCTCCGGTAGGCGCTGATGGACTCTTCGATTTTGTCGAACGGCCCTGTTGACCTGACATAGAGAATGTGGTTTTCCAGGATTTTTGCGGCGACGGCGAGTTGTCCTATCTCCTCGCTCCGTGGAAGGATTACGGCTACGAAGTTCCTGCCTTCTACGAGTTTCAGCTTTATATCCATGGGGTCGTTGAGCTCACGCCACCTTCTTTTGTCGAAGGAGTAGAGGTGGGGCGAGGTTTTGATGACGTAAGCCCAGATGCTTTCAATGAACTCGTCGAGGTTCCCAAGAACCTGCCTGGCGGTATCGAAGGGCAGAACGAATCCGACCTGCCTTTTAAGGGTTGTGATCATCCTGTCGGCGACGAAAATCATCTGAACGAGCGCGTATCTCGCGGACGCAGGCTTGTCGGCCGGGATAATGCATACCGAATCTATATGATTCGTGATAATGCTGAAGTTCTTTTTGCGGCGTTTCTCCGCCTTCTCCTTGATTATCTCTATTTCCTCCGGCGTCCTTTCCTTCCACTGTCTCTTTTCTCCGGTCATAATATTTCCCCCTTTCTGTTTTTGAGTTATAAAGGGACCACCTGTATGAGCCCCCGTTTTTTCACGCCCCGAAGTTCTTTTCTGTATATCTCCATCGCATGCACCGCATCCCTCGCATAGATTACGCGCGATAAGTCCAGCCGCTTTTTCGGCCTTTGATGGGCATAAGAACCGATTACCTTGAAGGGGATAAGCTTTGATTGACGATTGTCTCTGCTCTCCTCTGCCATGTGCCTTCCACCTCCCTTGTCTTCATATTTTTTTGTCTGTCCGGATTCATCGGACCTATTCCGGTCTCATCCGAAAACATGTGGCTGGTCTTCACAATCCCTTGATTTCGATACTTACCCCGGTGAGTTTCGCCGCCGCCGCGACGTTCTGTCCCTTCCGTCCGTAAAAGACGGCTATGCTCGCATGATCCACATAGACCGTAAGGGCTTTAAGGTCATGAAAGCATATTACTTTTTTGACCGCTCTTTTCGGCCCCGGGAACAGGGCGCTGACGGCGTATTCCTCGATATCGTCGGAGTATTTGACGAGGATTACATGCTCTGCCACGTACTGTTTGACTTGCGTAAGGTATGGCGCGCATAGGGCGTGCACGTCTTTCATTGACATTTCGTTTTCAACCGCCACCGCCGCCTTGCAGAACGACGCCCCTGCGACCAGAGCAACTTTTTTAAACCGGATCTGTTTTTCCTGAATTAGAGGGGCGGTGAGGTACTCGAGAATTTTTCTGACGTATTGCGGTGATTTTTGGGAAAGGCTAATTCTGGCGCCCTGGATTTCGAAGACCGCAGCCCAACCGGCTTCCCCTACCTTATAAGCCCGGTTCGCGTACTTCCTGGGCAGTAATGCGAGCAACTCCCCGCCCTGAAGGCATACGAGATACGAATCGTAGTCCGGCATGGCTTTGACTACAAAGAAGTTGATCAGGTGTCCTATCTGCATATCTCCCGCTAAAAAAATGAATTCATCCGTCTATTACTTTCTATTACCCGCCTCAGCAGAAAAAGTGCTTACGGAAGGTAATAGATAAACAGAGCCTTTTTCAGGACAACAAACAACGCCAATAGGTTTTCGATGATGGTTTTTTTTTGTTTTTCGCACACTGGCGATCAACCTGTACGGAAGTACAGCATGGGCCGCATGGCCGCATTATTAATTAATTGTTAAGAAAAAACCTTCGATGAGAGATATGGGAGCAAATACATTTTTTAAGAAAGGGGTGAAAAAATGAATGGAAAGAGGAATAGACCGAAGGCTACGGAAGAGAAAGATTCATGGCGTGACGTGCAGATCCTGTACGAGAGAATGGAACCAGCCATCAATAAGCTTGCCCGCAGGCTGATGAGGTTCGATGATACTTTGGACTTCGAGGATTTGAAGCAGCAGGCGTGGATGGCGTTGAAGGCCGCCGTCACGAAGTACAGAAAGGGAAAGGGCGGTCAAATGAAGCTGGAGACCTACGCTTATTGGTACCTCCAGAAGCATTTCCACCTGGCAGTTGATGTTGACCGCGTGATTTACGACATATATGACAGGAACGGAAACCATGTGGAGTCATTGCGAGCCCGGGAATATACCCGGCGAAAAAAGGATATGCCGCCAGCACATACAGTTCGTAGCAGACGCGCGTTTGTGGACCTGACTAGAAAAGACACCGATGGAGACTGGATAGAAAACGTAGCTGCGGACAAAGCTGATTGACGGCATAGACAATAGCGAGGTGGGCGATGAGTATCGCTACTGTGGAACATGACGCTCAATTCAGAAAAGACCTACTCGATAAATTACTATGCAAGAAGGTTACATATCAGGACGTTAAGAGGCACAGGCTCTCGCAACGGGAGATGGAGTATCTCCATCTTTATGACATTCTCGACCGCCGCGAGTATGTCAGGTTGGTCATGCAGGGAGGGTATTCGAAGCAGGCGGCCTACAATAAATGGAGGAGGGTCGTCAAGGAGATCATAAAGGACTTCGACCCCAAGCCCCATGCTAACCTCATCGCCTTAATCAAAAAGAACGGTGAGGATCCGTCGGTATTGGAGATGTGGCTAACAGCCAGGTGTAAAGGCGGCATACCGGTGATGGACATACTCACCTTCAGGGATTATATAGTCGATTTTCTCGGTCGCGTCAGGGACGATCTCTATGAAAAGAACACTTGTTTCACCCGCGAGGCAGCCAAAAAACTCGGAATGAGCCGTAGACAGATACAACGGCTCGCCAAAGATGGTGGTCTGCAAAAAAAGAACCGAGGCTTGTTTCCGGTGGAACAAGTGGTGGGTTATCAGGAGCGAAAAGACCTTTATCTCAGACAGCCTGTCATCAAAACGATTGATTCGTGTATTGAGAAGATACAAGAGTCAATCAATAGCATAGGGTTTTCAGTTGAGTTGCAGAGAAGCCTTGAAAAACTAACCCGTTTCATTAAGGTCGTTTCGGTCCAGGTTGACCGGAAAGCGACATGAGGTTTGGAGTCCAAAGTTGACTGGAAGGCGACATGGGGATGTCGCTTTGTAGTCCAAAGTTGACCGAAAGGCGACATGGGGATGTCGCTTTGGAGTCCAAGACATCCAAAACTGAAATTATTCAATTTCATCGTTTAAGGCTTTGAAACCTTAAAAGGAGGGCTCTAAGCAATGGAAAGAGGCAAAACAGTTTTCATCGAGACCAATAAACTCGTGGTAACTAATCAACCAATGGAGTCTGCGGGGACTGAGGATGTGGAAAGGCTGAAGCAAAGTATAAGGACAATAGGTCTTCTATATCCTCTTCTCATAAGGTCTCTGCCTGATGCAGACACCTTCGAGGTCCTTGATGGCCGGACCAGATTGGGGGCGCTTACGGATCTCGGTTACACCATGGTGGAATGTTCTCTTGCGGAGTCGGCGCAACACGCCGGGATAATTCCGTATGATACCGAGCTGTGTCGCAGACATCTGAATGCGTCGCAAAGAAAAAATTTTGAAAAAGAGCGGAACGCATTAGCAGCGAGTTCCGTTTCCACACTCGTGGACCGCTTGATCCCGTCGTTGAGAGACAAGGCTTCGAGCATGCTGGAAAAATCGGATGTGACCAAAGAGGAAATAGATCTGATCTCGTCATGGGCACAGCTGTCCGAAAGCCAACAGGAGAATGCGCTTGAGCGCCTTTCATCTGCCGCTGTGGAGACCGCGGCTCAGGAGTATGAAGAAGAGCTCAAAGATCTTAAAGCCAGTAAAAAGGAGATTGAGGGAGAGCTGGAAGAAGCCAGAGCGCAGCTTAATGATAAGGAAAAGGAGTTTGAGCAAAGGCTCAAGGACTTCGCCGATGAGGCCAAGGATCGAGTTCAGGATATGCAGGAGAGCAAAAAACTGGTCATTCCTGATGACCCTGATGAAAAGGACAAGCTGATAAAGAAAATAGAAAAAGAGTTGGCCAAGCAATACGCGGATAGCGTCAAGCATGCCAGGGCCAACCTCGAGAAGGCCAATGAGAACTACAAAAAGCTCCAGGCAGATCTGGAAAAGAAAAAAGACGATATCGAGTCACTTAAGCGTCAGCTGAAGGATACGAAGGCTGAGAACGAGAGTTATGAGGAAAATATTGCACTTTTTAGGGAGACGCTGGAGAAGGCCACGGACATAGAGAAAACGGTTCGTAAGCTCGAAGGCGTTTGCGATGACCTGAGGACGCTTAACGAGCTGATAATCGAGCGCAAGTTCACCTTGAAAGAGATCGGCGTCCCGAAGAAGAACCAGATCAAGAAGGTGCTGACCGATATACAGGACGCGTTGTCAGGCACCATGGATATCGTGAAGGATATCGCATGATGGCACTATCGAAGGCAGGGAGGGGGAGCTAAACGCTCCCCCTGATTTGGAGCGGTTGATAGAGAGGATAGGTGAAGGGCTGAAAAGAGGTGATATCTGTATAGAGATATTACCTTTGAATGCATCTTAAAAGTCGCAAGGATCGTAAATGGCAAAGTCGATTGATAGTGTTTTTTTGGAAAAAACAAGGCAAGAATTTAGCCAGGCGTATAACGGTAAAATAAATAGGAATGACGCAAAGGAAATTGCTCGGAATGTCTTTGATTTTTTTAAATTAATTCACGAATGGGAAATAAAGGACGACCAAAAAGGTGGGTCTAAATGACCCCCTTTTTTTATTGTTTCGGAGGCTGAATTGTAATAAAATTTTCCCTAAACAAACCAAAAGGTTTTTGGATATGCCTGAAATCAAAAAAGCTATTATTTACGCCAGGGTATCAAGTAAAGAGCAGGAAAAAGAGGGGTATTCCATACCCGCTCAATTGAAGCTTTTAAACGATTACGCTTATTCAAACGGTGTTCTTGTCGTTAAAGAATATGTAGACGTTGAAACGGCCAAAAAGGCCGGTCGCGCCAATTTCAAGGAGATGATCAGTTTTTTGCAATCGCATGATGATGTCAAGACAGTTCTCGTCGAGAAAACAGACAGGCTGTATCGTAATTTTAAGGATTATGTAACGCTGGAAGATCTCGATTTGGATATTCATTTGGTAAAGGAAGGAGAAACCTTAAATAGAAATTCGCGATCTCATGTGAAGTTCATTCACGGCGTTAAGCTTTTGATGGCGAAAAATTATATAGATAACCTTTCTGAAGAAGTAAAGAAAGGGATGAGGGAAAAGGTCGCTCAAGGCGGCTTTCCCAATAAAGCTCCAATCGGATATTTCAACAATAAGGAGACTCGTCGCGTAGAGATTGATAATCAGAAAGCTTTTTACATAAAAGAGATATTTGAACTCTACGCAACAGGAAAGTATTCCTTAAATATATTAAGAGAGAAATGTCTTAAAGACGGTTTTGTAACGAGAAAGTCAGAAAAAAGAATCAGCAAGAGCAATTTGGAGTATTTACTGAAGAATGTTTTCTATACCGGTCATTTCCGCTGGTGTGGTGATGTGCACAAGGGAACCCATGAACCTATTATCAGCGGAGAACTTTTTAATAAGGCCCAGGAGGCTTTCAAGATCCACAATAAGCCGGTAAAAAAGGGCATCGGAAAGAAGGAATTTGCGTTTGGTAATTTACTTAAATGCGGGCATTGTGGTTTATCGATTACCGCTGAAATAAAAAAGAACAAGTACATTTACTATCGTTGCACCGGCTTCAGAGGCAAATGCGGGCAGCCTTATGTAAGGGAAGAAGACTTACGGAGAAAATTCGGAAACGTTGTAAAGGCGATTCAAATCGGCGAGGAAAAGTTGGAATGGCTCAGAGAGGCGCTCAAGATGAGCCATCTGGATGAAAAGGCATACCATGGTAAAAAAATAAAGGAATTGCAGGCACGGTACAATAAGTTTCAGAATAGAATAGACCAGGCTTATGTGGACAAGCTCGACAAGAAAATATCAGAGGATTTTTGGCTGGTCAAAACTCAGGATTGGAAAAAAGACCAAGAGGATGTGGCTTTAAGGCTGAAGGCCCATCAAAACGCCAACATGAATTACATGTGGGACGGATTGAAGATCATGGAATTGGCTGAAAAGGCCTATGCGCTTTTCATGAAACAGGACGCCTTCGAGCAGGCTCGCCTGCTCAAAATAATACTTTCGAACTGCGACTTGAACGACGGAAACCCTTGTCCTACCTACAGAAAACCCTTCGACCTCTTTGCGGAAAACTCGAAAAAGAAAAAATGGCTGGGGGACTAGGATTCGAACCTAGATAAACGGAGTCAGAGGACTTTATCTGGACTTTCCCTAACATTCCCGAAACTGCACAAAACCCTTGACAATACAGCACCTTCCTTGATATTCTCCTTCCTAAGCATACCCTGAGTTGCCTTCTGTTTCAGCTAAAAAAACTGGACAGATGCTGGACAGAAAACCGGGCTGAGATAAACGGGCATTGCACACGAAGTTGTTTTTTTAGGGGTTGAAAAGCTGGACAAAGCTGGACAGGCACCGTAAAGGAGGGTTCATGGCACGATGGATAAAGGCTACTAAAGGCGTTCGTTATAAGGAGCACGAAACCCGCAAGCATGGAGTTTCAAAGGACAGGTACTACACTATTTTCTATCGAGTGAATGGCAAGCAAATTGAAGAAGGGCTTGGATGGGCCTCTGAGGGATGGACAGAGGACGAGGCAGTTGAGGTGCGAGCCGCGCTTAGAAAGAACCGTCGCAATTCAGAGGGACCCCGGACTCTTGCCGAAAAGAAAGCTATCGAGGAAAAAAAGCGCCGGAAGGAGGCCGAGCAAAAGGAGCAAGAGGCAAGGGACAATATCACCTTCTCCGAGTATGCCCTGGGAGCTTACAAGGCAAGCAGAGACGAGAAAACCTGGACGCGGGAAGAACAGGTTATCCGTTTATGGCTTGAGTCCGTTATCGGTGCACTGCCCTTGAAGGACATAGCGCCTTTTCATTTCGAGATAATGAGAGCGAATATGGCTAAGGCCAATCGTGCCCGGCATACCGTCCGCTATGTTCAAGGGGTTGCCCGGCAGATATTCAATCATGCTATGGAGGACGAAAAGTTTACCGGCCTAAATCCTGCCCGGACTATTAAAAAGGGTAAAGGGAGGCTTAAGTTGCCGGACAATAAAAGGCTTCGCTTCCTTACAAGGGAACAAGCGGATGAGCTTCTCGCCAAACTCGCCACAATAAGCCCTGAGGTACGCGACATGAGCCTTATAAGCCTTCATACAGGCATGAGGGCCGGAGAGGTTTTTGGGCTTGTATGGCAGGACGTGGACGTTAATAAGGGACTATTGGCAGTGAAGGACACCAAGAGCGGAAAGAACCGGACGGCCTTTATGACTGAGGCCGTGAAGGAGGTTTTCAGGTCCAGGGAGCGCGGCTTGCCTTCCGAGCACGTCTTTAAGTCTACACGGGGCGGGAGGATAAAACAGATAAGCCTTACATTCGCGCGGGCGGTTGACGCGCTCAAAATGAATGAGGGAATTAAGGATCGGCGGCACAGAATTGTCTTTCATTCGTTACGCCACAGCTATGCCTCTTGGCTCGTTGAAAATGGAACGGACCTTTACACGGTCAAGGAGTTGTTAGGCCATAGCGACATAGCCATGACGCAGCGGTACGCGCACCTGGGCGAGAACACCTTACAGGCCGCCGTTAAGAAGCTGGACGCTACCCTACAGGCGCCCGGCAAGGTAGTTGCGCTGGCGAAGAAGGAGGGCTGAGATATGAGGAAGAAAAAAGAAATCACGCCGTCTAGCAGCCAGAACAACATCATGTATGCCGTTGATAATGATGCCCGGATAGCCGACCATATCAGGGAAGTCAAAAATTACGCGACCGCTGACGATGCGGTATTAAGCTGGTTGGTTGGTTGCTATGAGGAAGCTGTTAAAGACAAGAGACTCGATGGCCCCAAACACGCGGTGGAGATATTCTGGAAAAAGGTAAGCGAGGTTGCGCCGGATACTCTGAAAGCGGTATTAAACCGCGCCAGGCTGCCATATATCGAGCACGCACTGGATAATATAAGGCCGCTCGACTTCGACCAGCTACAGGCCGTACAGGAGCTTGTGAAGATGAATCCGGCGATTCTGCGGCTGCCCTTTATACAAGATACTTTTATAAATTTGTTGAGGACGCATACATATACGAGCGAAGGTGGAGGAGATGAACTGCGTAATATATGGAAGGGGTTTTTACATACTCGCCCCTGCGGCAAAGTAAAACACGCACCCGATGCAATCGCAGACCTTGTAACAATGGCGGTTGAGAAGGGCGAGACACGGGTAAGCGCCTACGATACAGTAGCTTCAGGGCTGGGCGTTGGCGAGCGATTCGTCCGGGAGATAGCCGGGGAAAAGGGTAAACGAGGGAGGCCGAAAAGTGGCAAGTAGAATAAACGAGTAACCATATTCAGAATAAAAACCTTCAAGTACTATGGGAACTGTCAACACGAAGTTCCCATTTTTTTATTTCAAGGAGGTTCAAAATGCAAGACGAAGTTTTCGAGCTTATGGCAAGGCAGCACGGGAGCCCGCTTGTTGCCCGCGCCGACATAAGCAAATTCACCGGAGGGGCGATAACTCCAAAATGGTGTGCGAATATGGATTCGCAAGGCACCGGGATTAAGGGCCGTTTCTTCATCGGGCGGCGCGTTGTTTATCCGGTTGCGTCGGTTATCGAATTCCTCAAGGCCCACGCGAAGGCGAGCTACAGGGGCGAGGCGAAGTAACATGGGCAAGCTGACCCCTGACCTCGATATGGCTCGCCGTCACCTCCTCTTGCTCGATGAGGACGCAGCGGAATTTACCTTCCAGACTTTTCCCGACTCGAAGAAGGGCGGCTTGTCACTGGCGTGTAGTACTGGCGTTCTTCGCGGCACTCTTGATGAGTACGCAGCGGAATTTACCAGGCTACAGGCTCGCGGGGCTGGAGTATTCGTGGTCGTCAACAGAGGCGGGCGCACGAAGGCTCAAATCACACACGCCAGGGCTATATGGCGGGAAGATGATACAGGTGGACTCCCTCCTCTTCCTCTTGAGCCGCATTTCGTTATCCAGACTTCACCAGGCAAGCACCACGAATATCTTTTGATTGAACCTTCCGATGACCTCGACACTACCGACGCCATAATGGAGCGCATGGTCGAAGACTACGGCAGCGACCCTCAAGCGAAAGACCGCTCCCGCGTTCTACGGCTTGCCGGATTCTATCATCTGAAAGACCCCGCGCACCCGCACCTTGTAAAGATTATCCATGAAGGCGGCGGGCTGCCGTACACCCTTGAAAAAGTGGCTGAGAGCATCCCGCCATTAAAAAAGAGTACAAAGGCTGCGGCTCGGGTAGGCGAGACAATTATCGACGGGGCGCGGGACGCTACTTTAACATCATTGGCCGGTACCATGCGGCGGCGCGGTTTTTCCGAGGCCGCAATCCTGGCCGCGCTCCGAGTAGAGAATCAAGAAAAATGTAGTCCTCCGCTCCCTGACAGCGAATTACAGAAGATTGCCAGGAGCGTTGCTCAATACGAACCGACAATCACCCCGGATGACGACTATGTTTTCAAGGCCGCCTTTGAAGGACAGAAAGGGGGCGCCTCTTTATTTATCCGGCTCAACAAGAACCGCTTTTGCTTCGACCATGCCTCAGGCGTTTGGCACACTTGGAGGACGCACTACTGGGAGCGCGAACCCCTGGGGGAACCCCTCAAGGCCGTCGATGCCGTCGCGGAACTTTTCCGGGGGGCGGCAGCGAGGTGCAAGGGCGAGATAATCGTACTCGGGCAGACTGCAAAAAGCGGAGACGACCGCGACGTCGAACTCAAGGCGACTATCGAAAAATTGCAGGCCAGGCAAAAGGCGTGTCTCACGCAGGTCTCTAATTTAAATTCACTCGGGTACAGGAAGCAAGTCATAGAATTTGCCGCGCAAGGCCCTGGGAGCCTCGGAATCACTGGCGAGGAGTGGGACCTGCACCCGTGGTTACTGCCATGCGCTAATGGCGTGGTGGACCTCAAGAGCGCGCAAATAAGGCCCGGTGCCCCTGAAGATTATTTAAAAACAATATGTCCGACACCCTATTCCCCGGATGCCGCTTGCGCTCGCTGGGAACAGACGCTATACGAAATTTTCGATGGGCAGAAGGAGCTTATCTCGTTTTATCGGCGGCTCCTCGGAGCGGCTATCGTCGGTGCGGCCATCGAGCATATCCTCCCGGTGCTTCACGGGATAGGGCGCAATGGGAAGGATACAACACTGGAGGCGGTCTCCCATGTACTGGGGGACCTCGCCGGGCCTGTTCAATCTGAGTTGTTGCTTGAGCAGGGGCGCGCCCGGTCTTCCGCCGGGCCTTCCGCCGACATCATGGCACTGAGGGGCCGCCGTATTGCCTGGGCTTCAGAAACAAACGAAGGCCGCAAGCTGGATAGCGGTCGGGTAAAACTTCTCACAGGGGGCGGGGCCTTAGTGGGTAGGCCGCCGTTTGGGAGGAGGGAAATATCTTTTCCACAGAGCTACACCTTATTCCTTCTTACGAATGCGAGGCCCCATGTTAACTCCGACGATTACGCACTTTGGAAACGTCTTTTACTCATACCCTTCGGGATCTCTTTTGTTGATGACCCACAGGCCCCGCATGAGCGTCGCAAAATTCCGAATATGGCAGACACGCTAAGGCGCGAGGCTCCAGGCATACTCGCTTGGCTGGTGCGCGGTTGTCTTGCCTGGCAGCGGGAAGGGTTGAATCCGCCGGAGATCGTCAAGGTCGCCACGGAAGATTACCGCGAAGATGAGGACCTCCTTCTTCGCTTCATCGAGGACTCCTGCGAGGTTCACCATGATGCCGAGGTCGGGGCCGCGCTCCTTTACCAGGCATACACGAACTGGTCGGCGGCTATGAATATAAAGCCGATGAGCGGGACAGCGTTCGGGAGGAAAATGAGTGTGAGATACCAAAAGGCTAAGGGGCGGTTGGGTGCTTTTTATACCGGCCTGAAGTTGGCTCTGTGACGGGTGTGACGGGTTTGACCCCATTTGTCATATCCTTGTTGCGCGAGAGTTTTAAAAAATGAGTTAAGGGAAAGAGTTACACAAAAGCCTCAAACCCGTCACAAGAGTAAAGGGAAAAGGCGATAACCACTTAATATCTAAGGTGTTTTTGGTGTGTGACGGGTTTGACTGACCCAGCACCTACGGAGATAAAATGGATACGGAAAAGGTGATCCCGGTACTTATGGCATGGGATTGGGGTGATGGAATTCACTGTATAACCTGGTGTGAACACTGCCGACGGTATCATTGGCATGGTCTTGGAGACGGCCACAGGTGGGCGCACTGTTCACATCCTCCTGAGACCCCTTTCATGGAGACGGGCTACATCATCAAGGTGGTGGGGCCGGTGCCGCCGGAGATAAAGAAGGATGCTGATAGGAGAAAACCAAGAGGCCCGGAGGTACCGTGGAAAAATTGAAGAGACTACGGGCGGCCCTCTTGCGCTTCCTTTATAGCCTTCAGTGGGCGGGCAGAGCTTGTGGACTATGAAAAGGAAAAGCTCAATGATATTAAGGGCTTAGGGGGTACACCGGGGTTTTCACCTACCCACGTCACGTGCGGATACCAAGGCGCGACCCCTAAAAACGTTTCAGTTTTGAAACTTGATTGCTCTGGTTGACAAAATAAGGAGGGAATATTGAAAAAACTCACGCAGGCAGGCTATGCCCGGCACCTGGGCGTTTCCCGGCAGATGATATCAAAGCTCATTAAGGACGGCACGATAAAACTTATCGACGGCCTCATAGACCCCGTGGACGCTGATCGGCGAGTTGCCGAAAACAAGAACCCTATTCACGGCGGCAAGAGGCCCGTGGTCGAACCTGACGAAACTTTTAACGAGGCGAGGACGCGAAAAGAAAGAGCATTGGCTTCGCTCAGGGAATTGGAAGCAGATGAAAAATCGCGGACCCTTGTCAACGTCGATGAGATTCGTTTCTATTTTGCGGATGTTGCCACAACAGTAAAAACCCGGCTGAGGTCCATCCCGGCGTCGGTCGCTCAGGAGTGCGCACACATGGGTAAAACTCTTGAAGGACGGGCGGCGGCGGTCGCTATTATGAAGCTGTTAACGACGGCGATCGACGATGCCCTGAGGGAGTTGGTTCAGTGGCAGCCGAAAAGGAGGTACAACGCGGATGAAGAAAAAACTAACGGCGGTTCAAAAACTGATAAGGGAAGCTCTTAAATTTTTATCGCCAAAGCATAAGGCAAAGACCTGCCGCCGGTAGAGGCGGCCACAGATAAGCTCATCACGATGAGCGGGAGACTTCGATGAAGACGAAATACACACCGGCAGTAGCTCTATCTATGATGTTGAAGAAGATGCAGGAGTACTCGAACTCCGGCCCTGGACAGCAGCAGGTACTCGCGGACATGGGGCGCTTGGCGGGTTCCGTCGAGGCGGTTGCCACGATTGCCGAAAACCCCGATGCCGACAGCTCGCCAGAACAGCGGCAAGCTCGCATCCTGAGGGCCGCAGCGAAACTTTCTGATGCTCTGCCCGGCGTCGAGGCGCGTTTGGCAAAACTCCGCTCCGAAACGGAGGCAGGCTTTGAGGCGGCCTTTGTTCAGAACAGCGGGTTGACTACGCCACAGACGGCAAGCGAGATAAGGGCACACCTGAAGGCGCTTAAGGACCCGGCAGATCGTTCTGTCTTTCTCCAGGAGCTTGTCAAGAACGCCGATGATGCTGGGTTGGGTTCCGTACTTTTCGCGCCTCCCTACCTTAGCGGCCTGGACAATGTAACGCACTCGCGCCTCAAGGAGCAGATAGAAATACAGCGACTCCCAGACCTCCACAAAAACCGCGAGGTCTTCGCCGAGTTATCCGGGAACCTCCAGACTGCCCTCCACGAGGCAGGCCGGGCAGCGCATGAACTTGGAAACCCGTCAAAGCTGGACTCGATAGAGAGAAGGGCGAAAGCGGCGACGGAAGCTGAGGCGAGGCTGGCCCAGGGCACTCTGCCCGGAGGTGTTTAGATGGACTTCACACCATCCCAACAAGCGTTCATCGACGCTCTGATTTCCAAAAAATACGCTGAAGCATATGCAAAGGCCGTGGAAAAATATGACGCAGCCACTCCAAAGGTTGTTACCGAGCTTCAGATGAAGCTCGCCGAGGCTCACGATAGACTCCGGCTTGCCTCGATAGAGAACGCCGCTATCGAGGGCGAGGCCGTAAACCCCGGACAGGTTACCGTGCTGGTAGGCCCGTTTATAAAGGCCGATGCCGTGGGCGTGCTATCGGTCGTAGATGAACAAGGGGAGAGGCGTTACGACGGAACGGGCGCGGCTCTGAGCGTCAAGGCGTATGTTGAGGAATTCCTCGATAGCAACAAGCACTTGCGAAGAACGACTAAGCCCATATCGAGCGGCACTGGTTTTTTAAGAAGTTTTTTTTAACCCTATATTCTGGAGGCATGAAATGTTTGACGAAAAATGGCAAAAAATAGTTGGCTCGGTCGATGTAGTGGCACCCGGCCCATGCCCGACTGTAACGGTCTTGAGGGGCGGCGTAGAGGTAGACGTCAATGTCGAGGATGTTCTACCCGACGAGAAGGTCGTGAAGAGGTAGTCCACATGGCGCGGCCCTTCTCCGGAGGGGCCGTCCTTTATCTTGATGGAGGTATTATCAGATGAAACGCGTAACGGCTTTTTTGAATAACCCGGCTACCAAGAGCGCCACAGGCCGTGCTCACCTTGTGAAGTATTCAAAGGGCGGCACGCTCACGCAGCGGCAGGCTATCCATGCGAATTGTTACGACTGCATGGGCGGCTATTCGGACGGCAAACACAGTTGCCGGATTCCGAGTTGTGCGCTTTTCCCGTGGATGCCGTATAAAGACACTGACCGATAGCCCTGAAAACCGTTTTCTATCTTCCAGCAGGCACGCTGGAGGGCACGCTGGCGATGGAAAGGCTCTGAATGGACGATGGACAGGCTCAAGGCTCTATGGGTAGAGGAAAAGAGGCTCGACCGCCTTTCCGTCCAGGCGCATTACCGCGAGGACCGGGAAGCAATGGCCAGAATACGGCGGGAATACCTCAAGGTGGTCGATAGGCTCATATCGTTGGTGGTTCTACCGGAGAGACGGAACACACCCGGCAAAACAGGACGGAGGTCTTAGATATGATGGTTTACGGATGCACACGATGCTCATCGGTTTTTGATTTCGTAAATAAAAAAGAAGGTCGTCTCTGTGACCATTGCGCAGCTCCCTTGAGTTTCCACGGCGAGGAGGTTTCACCCTGGGGCGAGCACCCATGCCTTAAAGATTATGATGCTGCCGTATGACCCTCCCCACGCCTACCACGGCTCCTTGCCGGAAGGCCGCTCCCTGAAAAGGTGGGCGGCTTTTTTATTTTGTCCAAACTGGACAGATGCTGGACAAATACCCCTTAGAGGAAAGAGGCACTAAAAAAGAAGATAAAGAAAAGCCCCGTAACTCGTTAGAATTACAGGGCTTTTAAATTGGCTGGGGGACTAGGATTCGAACCTAGATAAACGGAGTCAGAGTCCGTTGTCCTGCCGTTAGACGATCCCCCAGGCGTTTGGACAGATAATCTAATATAATTATCCTGAGCGTAAAGTCAAGTAAATTTTGTTGACAATGGCGAAGGTTTTTTTGTATACTTTTAGGTCTTTATACGGGACGGCATAATATGAAGATAAACATAGACGACATACCGGAGTCCGGGTTTTCTCTCGACCTTAAAGAGGATGGGGCCGTATTCGACGGCCTTGCCGGCGGCAAACTTTACTTCAGCTTCTCTTCCCCTGTTGCCGCCCACCTTGAGATATCGAAGAAGGGCAGGAGTATCTTTGTTAGCGGTGAAATAAAGACCGGAATCCACCTTAACTGCAGCAGGTGCCTGAAGGACTTCGATTATCCCTTTGACGCCGATTTCGCCTCATATTACGAAAGGGGGGCGGAGCCGGAAAAGGAAAAAGAGCTTAAGGCCGCTGACATGGACGTGAACTACATAAGCGGCGACACGCTCGACACCAGCGAGCTTCTCCTCGGACAGATATCCCTGGAACTGCCGATGCAGCCCCTTTGCTCTACAGAGTGCAAGGGGCTTTGCCCCAGGTGCGGCGCTGACTTAAACCTCGGCGACTGCGGCTGCGGCCGCGATGAGAAGACCGATTCGAAGTTCGCGAAGCTCAAGGATTTCAAGGTAAAGTAGTTTTTTTTGTTTTTTCTTATTGAAGAGCGGTGCCAAATCCTATATAAGGATATGGACCCGGAACGAAACAGAAAAGAGAGGTTTTTCAGATGCCGAATCCAAAGAAGAGACATTCCAAGTGCAAAAGGGGGCAGAGAAGGAGCCATGATTCACTGTCCGCTCCGGCGGTCTCCACTTGCCCCCAGTGCGGCGAGCCAAAGCGCCCCCATCACGTCTGCCCGAGCTGCGGCACCTATAAGGGCAGGACTGTGATAAAGAAGGAAGAGGCCATCTAAGGCGTGCATCCTTCAACCCAACCAGCTTCCTGGCGGGGCCACGCGCCCTGCTCCATGGGAGCGGCACACTTTTTTGCGTTCTCAGCCAAACAGGTATGAAGATAGCCGTTGACGCGATGGGCGGGGACCATGCCCCCGCCGTGGTTGTTGAAGGGGCCATCCGGGCCGCGAGCGAACTGAATATCCCCATCATCCTTGTGGGCGACAGGGCGCGCGTGGAAGACGAGCTCGGAAGACACAATGCCTCCGCCCCCAATATCTCCATAGTCCACGCCTCCGAGGTGGTGGGCATGGACGAATCCCCAGCACAGGCCATACGGAAAAAGAAGGACTCGTCGCTCCGGGTCTGTTTCGACCTCGTGCGCTCGGGCGAAGCAGGGGCTGTGGTAAGCGCCGGCAACTCCGGGGCCGCCATGGCAGCCGGCATATTCCTCTTCAAGAAGATAAAGGGCGTTGACAGGCCCGCTATCGCCGTGAGCGTGCCCACCATGAAAGACCAGGCGGTGCTCCTGGACGTTGGCGGCAACGTCGACTGCAAGCCCGTGCACCTGTTTCAGTTCGCGCTCATGGGCGACGTCTACGCCAGGTACGTCCTCAGGAAGGACAGGCCCAGGGTCGGCCTCCTCTCCAACGGAGAAGAGGAGGGTAAGGGGAACGAGCTGACGAGAGAGGCCCATGCCATTTTGAAGGGCTCCTCCATAAACTATATCGGCTACGTCGAGGGCAGGGACATATACCATGGCGAAGTAGACGTGGTCGTAGCCGACGGCTTCGTCGGAAACGTCGTCCTCAAGCTCAGCGAAGGCCTTGTAGAGGCCTTAACGACCATGCTTAAAAACGAGATCATGGCGAGCCTTCCGGCAAGGCTTGGCTACCTCCTTTCCAGGGGCGCCTTCCGGAACCTCAAGAAAAAGATGGATTACGCGGAGTACGGCGGAGCGCCGCTCCTTGGCATAGAGGGCGTGTGCATCATAAGCCACGGCAGGTCGAACGCCAAGGCCATGCGTAACGCTATTCTTCGGGCTCATGAGTACGCCAAAAACAGGGTCAACCTACACCTCATGGAAGAGATAGAAAAATACCATGACCTTATGAAGCTGGGCCGGAGCGAGGCCGCTTCCGGGAGCTAACGGATGTTGAGGTCAAGGGTCATAGGCACAGGCTCATACGTGCCCGCCAGGGTGCTCACCAACCACGACCTGGAGAAGATGGTGGAGACCTCCGACGACTGGATCGCCACCCGCACAGGCATAAAAGAGCGGAGGATCGCGGTCGATGAGCCTACCTCCGACATGGCTTCCAAGGCGGCAAAGGCGGCTCTGAAGGCCGCCGGGGTACAGGCAAAGGATATAGATCTTGTCGTAGTAGGCACCGTAACGCCTGATATGGCATTCCCGTCAACCGCCTGCTCAGTCCAGTCCCAGCTCGGCATCCGCGCCGGGGCAGCTGCCTTCGATGTTTCCGCGGCCTGCTCAGGCTTCCTTTACGCTCTCGATATAGCAGACAAGTATCTTAAGTCAGGCGGGGCCAAAAAGGCCCTTGTCATCGGCGTTGACAGGTTCTCCAAGCTCATAGACTGGAAGGACAGGACGACGTGCGTCCTTTTCGGCGACGGCGCCGGCGCGGTCGTCCTCTCCGCTGAAAAAGGCTCAAAAGGGGTGCTCTCTACCCGCATACATTCCGACGGCAGGCACTGGGACATGCTCTATTGCAAGAGCACCTGCCCGCCGAACCCGTTCGAAGAAGGGGCCGGGCCAGAATACCTCGTGATGAACGGCAACGAGACCTTCAAGCTCGCGGTAAGGACGATGGGGCAGGCCATAAAGGAGGTCATGGAGGAGACGGGGCTAACTTCCGAGGACATCTCCCTCCTTATCCCCCACCAGGCCAATATGAGGATAATAAACGCCGCCAGGGAACGGCTTCACCTTACGGAAGACAGGGTATTCACGAACCTCGAAAGATACGGCAATACCTCGGCCGGTTCCATCCCCATAGCCCTTGACGAGGCCGTGAGGGAAGGCAAGGTGAAGGATAACGATATCGTCCTCTTTGTCGCCTTCGGCGGAGGGCTCACATGGGCGTCAGCAGCCCTCAGGTGGTAAGCCGTCTTTTTACTTGTTAGAGACCAGCATGGAGATAAGCAATTGAGCAAGACAGCCTTTGTTTTTCCGGGCCAGGGTTCGCAGTCCGTCGGGATGGCCAGGGGTTTTTTCGATTCTTCTGAAAGCGCCAGGAGTATCTTTGAAAAGGCAAATGATGCGATGGGCATGGACCTCGCCAGGCTCGCCTTCGACGGCCCGCAGGAGATGCTCGACAAGACCGAGTACACTCAGCCGGCCCTCCTTACGGCTTCTATAGCCGTCCTTTTGGCCTTGAGGGAGAAGAGCGCTTTTACGCCGGTCTGCTTCGCGGGTCACAGCCTTGGCGAGTATACGGCGCTTGTCGCCGCGGGCGCGCTCGATTTCAGCGACGCCGTGCGCCTGGTGCACCTGAGGGGAAAGTTCATGCAGGAGAGCGTCCCGCAGGGCGTCGGCAAGATGTGCGCTATACTCGGACTTGACCTCGGAGCCGTCGAGGCTATCTGCGATTCCGCGAGCATGGATTCCGCCAGGGTAGTTCCAGCCAACATAAACAGCCCCGAGCAGATTGTCATATCTGGCCACGCCGCAGCCGTCGATATCGCCGCGAACCTTGCCAAAGAGCGCGGGGCAAAGCGGGTCATCCCCTTGCAGGTGAGCGCCCCATCCCATTCGCCGCTCATGGAGAAGGCCGCTGGGAGGCTCGGTGAGGAGCTCGACAGGATAACGTTGAACGGTTTGAAGGCCCCGGTATATACGAACGTCGAGGCCGCGCCGCTTATTGACAGCGCGAGGATAAAAGAGCTTCTGTGCCTTCAGCTAATAAGCCCCGTAAGGTGGGTGGACACCGTAAGGGCGATGAAGGCCGACGGCGTTGATACGATAATCGAGGTGGGCCCGGGAAAGGTGCTTGCCGGCCTTGTTAAAAGGATAGAGAAGGATATCAACGCCTTGAGCTTGAGCGAACCGGCTGACCTGGAGAAGGTCCTGGGCGTGCTCGGGGCGTAGATGTGTAAATTTTTGATCAGGGAGGGTCAGGGATGAATGTAAGCGGCAGGGTAGCGCTCGTGACCGGAGGCGGCCAGGGCATAGGCAGATCGATAGCGGAAAAGCTCGCCTCTTACGGGGCGGACGTGGTCATAATAGACGTAAACCTGGAGAAGGCCCAGGAGGCGGCTGACGCGATCAAGGCGATGGGCAGGAAGTCGATGGCCCTCAAGGTCGACGTCACGAGCCTTAAAGATTGCGAGGAGATGGCCGAGCGTGTCTTCAAGGAGATGGAGGCCATCCATATCCTCGTCAACAACGCCGGAATAACCAGGGACGGGCTCATATTGAGGATGACGGAACAGGACTGGGACGCGGTGCTGAACGTGAACCTCAAGGGCGCCTTCAACTGCACGAAGGCGGTGCTTAAATACATGACCAAGATGCGCTGGGGCAGGATAATAAACATCGCCTCGGTGGTGGGTGAGATAGGCAACGCCGGACAGGCCAACTACTCCGCGAGCAAGGCGGGCCTCATTGGGCTCACCAAGACGGTCGCCAGGGAGTTCGCGAGCAGGAACATAACCTGCAACGCCGTTGCCCCGGGCTTCATAGAGACCGCCATGACAGACGCCCTCTCCGACAAGGTAAAAGAGGAGCTTATGGCGAGGATACCATTAGGCAGGCTCGGCGGCCCCGCTGACGTCGCCAACGGGGTCTTATTCCTCGCCTCCAACGCGTCGAGCTACATAACCGGCCATGTCATCGATATCAACGGCGGAATGGCGATGTAAAGCATATCTAAAGAATTGACAAGTCAACCTCATGGGTGTTATACATTTGGTCTGGCTAATAATCGTTTTTTTCATGAATAATATTGTGGAGGGATATCAATGTCTGTTGAGAATAAGGTCAAGAAGATAATAATAGACCAGTTGGACGTGACCGAGGAAGAGGTGACTTCCCCGGCCTCTTTCGTCGACGACCTTGGAGCTGATTCGCTCGACACGGTCGAGATGGTCATGGCCTTTGAAGAGGAGTTCGGGATCGAGATCCCGGATGAGGACGCCGAGAAGATAAAGACAGTCCAGGACGCGGTGGAGTACATAAAGAAGAAGACAGGCAAGTAAGCCGGTCTTCTCGCCGTTTTTTCCGCATTCTTTCAATTCCGCCGGGAGGCCTTTAGCACAAGCCTCTGCGGCGGATTTATTTAAGACCCGGGATAATAGAAGATGAGAAGGGTAGTAGTAACAGGCATAGGCATCATAAGCCCGCTCGGCGCAGGGGTTGATAAATCCTGGCAGGCCGCTATCGAGGGGCGCTCCGGCATACGGGAGATAACCCGTTTCGATATAAAGGACTTTCCGGTAAGGATAGCCGGGGAGGTCCCTGACTTCGATCCGCTCCAGTATATCGAGAAGAAAGAGGTCAAGAAGATGGACCTCTTCATCCAGTACGCCCTTGCCGCTAGTTGTATGGCCTTTGAGGACTCCGGCTTTAAGATAACGGAAGAGAACGCCGAATCGGTCGGCGTCTGCATAGGCGCCGGCATAGGCGGCCTCCCTGCGATCGAGAACTGGTATAACGTGCTCAGGGAGAAGGGGCCCGACAGGATCACCCCGTTTTTCATACCCATGGTCATCATAAACATGGCCTCCGGTCAGGTCTCAATAAAGCTCGGCGCCAAGGGACCCAATAGCTGCGCGGTTACGGCTTGCGCTACCGGCACCCATTCAATAGGAGACGCCTGCAGGCTCATCCAGACCGGCATGGCCGATGTGATGATCGCGGGCGGGACCGAGTCGACCATCACGCCGCTATGCGTTGCCGGTTTCAACTCCATGAAGGCCCTTTCCACCAGGAACGACGACCCTCAGGCTGCGAGCAGGCCTTTTGACAAGGACAGGGACGGCTTTGTAATAGGCGAGGGGAGCGGGGTGCTGGTCCTCGAAGAGATGGAGTCCGCCAGGAAAAGAGGGGCGAAGATATACGCCGAGGTGGTGGGCTACGGGTTGAACGCCGACGCCAACCACATGACCACGCCTGCGCCGAATGGCGAAGGGGCTGCCAGGTGCATGAAGATGGCCTTGAAGAGCGCCGGTGTAAACCCGGATGAAGTTGGCTACATAAACGCTCACGGCACTTCTACATATTATAACGACCTTTACGAGACCATGGCGATAAAGACCGTCTTCGGGGAGCACGCCCGGAAGCTTGCGGTAAGCTCCACAAAGGGCGTGACAGGCCATCTCCTTGGCGCAGCCGGAGGCATAGAGGCGGCTTTTACGGCGCTCTCCCTTTACCTCGGCGTGCTCCCGCCGACCATCAACTATACCACCCCTGACCCGGAGTGCGACCTGGATTATGTCCCGAACGTTGCGAGGGATGCCAGGATGAAGGTGGCCCTCTCCAATTCCTTCGGCTTCGGGGGCACCAACGGGGTCCTCGCCTTTAAACGCTTCGAGTAGGCCAAAACCCTTGTCTCGGTCTCAGAAAAGACGGATAATTTGATTATAAGCATCCAAGGGGTCTTTTGATGGAAAAGATTGCCATAGCCAGCGACCACGCAGGCAGGGAACTCAAGGATGACCTGAAGGAATTTCTCTCCTCCATGGGCGTGGATGTCCTCGACATGGGCGTTAACGACGACAAGTCCGTGGACTATCCTGACTACGGCATACCTTTGTCGGAAAAGGTCTCAAAAGGCGAGATAGCCAGGGGCATTCTGGTCTGCGGCACCGGGATAGGCATGAGCATACTCGCCAACAAGTTCAAGAACGTCAGGGCCGCTCTCGTAGCCGATGTATTTACCGCCAGGATGGCCAAAGAGCACAATGACGCGAATATCCTCGTCATCGGCGGCAGGATAGTCGGCAAGGGGCTCGCCAGAGAGATGCTCAGGACCTGGATAGAGACCAGGTTCGAGGGCGGCAGGCACCAGAAGCGGCTCGATAAGATAACCGAGATAGAGAAGAGGAACCACAAATAGCAACCTGCGTTTTTTCTTTTTTTTGAAAGTATTTTAACACGGAGGCTCTAAAAAGATGGCTCTCAAGGAATTCGACCCGGAGGTCTTCGAAGCGATACGGCTTGAAACCGAACGGCAGGAGTGGAAGCTCGAGCTCATAGCGTCCGAGAACTTCGTAAGCGAAGCCGTGCTGGAAGCCGCCGGAAGCGTAATGACCAACAAGTACGCTGAAGGCTACCCCGGAAAGCGTTATTACGGCGGCTGCGAGTTCGTCGACATAGTCGAGAGGCTCGCTATAGAACGGGCGAAGAAGCTTTTCGGGGCAGACCACGTGAACGTGCAGCCCCATTCAGGCTCGCAGGCCAACATGGCAGTCTACATGTCGACTGTAAAGCCCGGCGAGACCGTCATGGGCATGGACCTCTCCCACGGGGGCCATCTTACCCACGGGAGCCCGGTGAACTTCTCAGGCCAGCTCTATAACATAGTCTTCTACGGCGTCCGTCCCGACGACCACAGGATAGACATGGACCAGGCGAGGACGCTTGCGAAGAAGCATCGGCCAAAGCTCATCGTGGTCGGCGCGAGCGCGTACCCGAGGATAATCGACTTCAAGGCGTTCAGGGAAGTGGCTGACGAGGTCGGGGCAAAGGTCATGGTAGATATCGCCCATATAGCCGGCCTTGTGGCAACGGGCCTTCACCCGAGCCCGGTCCCCTATGCCGAGTTCGTTACCACCACTACCCACAAGACGCTCCGCGGGCCGAGAAGCGGCATGATAATGTGCAGGGAAGAGTTCGCGAAGGCCGTAGACAAGCAGATATTCCCCGGCATACAGGGCGGCCCCCTCATGCATGTGATAGCGGCAAAGGCGGTCGCCTTCAAGGAGGCGCTCGATGCGTCATTCACCACCTATCAGAAGCAGATTCTTGCCAACGCCAAGGTCCTCGCGCAAGAGATCATGGACAGGGGCTATTCGCTCGTCTCAGGCGGCACCGACAACCACCTGATGCTCGTGGACCTCACGAAGCAGGACATAACAGGCAAGGAAGGCGAAGAGGCCCTTGTGAAGGCCGGCATAACCGTGAACAAGAATACCATCCCGTTCGAGACCAGGAGCCCGTTTGTCACAAGCGGCGTGAGGATCGGTGTGCCTGCCGCCACCACCAAGGGCATGAAAGAGGCCGAGATGAGTATAATAGCCGGCTTGATCGACAGGGCCCTGAAGCAGAGGTCGGACGAGACGGCTTTGGCTGCCATCAAGGCCGAGGTAAAGGAGCTTTGCTCCAGGTTCCCGTTCTATACCAGCAGGCTCGATAAGGCTACTGTTTAGGGCAGTTTCATTTTTTTGAAGTTTTGTTTTAAATCTGAAGGGGGCATAACGCGTAGCTCGCATAAGGCCGGGGGAAGGGCGAGCGAGCCGGGCAAACTGGAGCAAGGCTGTAAACCCGAGCGACGTAAGCGGCGAGCGAGGAGGCAGGAGGCAGACAGCGAGCGGAGCCTTATGCCCAAAAAAGCGCGGTAGCGCGCAAAAGGTCTTTTGAAAAAAAGAATTGATCAAGGTAAGGCCTTCCGTACCAACGGCAGGCCTTTTTTTATCGCTGAATTCTGACTACTTGCGCTATCCGCTGAAATCTGCTAATTGTTTGCTCATGGAGTTTATCTTGGGCTTCGGCTCCGCCCACAGGGCGCTAAAGGCCGAGGAGATACTTAAAAAGGCCGGTCTCCCTTTCAGGTTGTTGCCAGTACCGAAGGCGCTCGATTCTGCGTGCGGGCTGGTCATCCGTTTAAAAGGCGAGGCCTTTGATGATGCGAAAAAGGCGCTCGAAGGCTCAGGCTTGACGCCAAGGAGCGTATACAGGAAAGAAGGTGAGGTCTATGTTAAAGTGTGATTTCTGCGGGAAGACGACGGAGAACGTGACCAGGGTAGCCGTCGACAAGGACTACGACAGGCTTACGGTCAAGCACGAGAAGAGGTATGCCTGCCCTGAGTGCTCTGAGAAGAAGGAGAAGGAGAGGCAGGCAAGGCTCAAGGTCGTGAAATAGAAGTGGGCAAGGCGGCCCTTGTCGTCATGATGAAGTACCCGAGGCCGGGCGCTGTAAAGACCAGGCTCGTCCCTCCGTTAACGAGCGAGGAGGCGGCCTCGCTTTACCGGTGTTTCCTCAAGGACACCTTCGGTAGGATAACTCCTTTAAAGGGCATCGACCCCTTTGCCGCTTACACACAGGCATCGGAGGAGGAGGTAAGGGCCCTGGTGCCTGAAGGGATATCTATCTTTGAGCAGGCCGGGGGAGGCCTTGGTGAGCGGATGAGCGATGCCTTCATGCGGCTTTTTTCAGCTGGCTACAATAGGGTCTCGATGATAGGCTCGGATACGCCAGACCTCCCAATCGCATTCATATCAGGGTCTATCCTCGCGCTTGACGGCTCGGATGTGGTCTTTGGCCCGGCAATGGATGGAGGGTATTACCTCATCGCTCTCAAAGGCCCTGCCGGATGCCTTTTCAGTGATATCATCTGGGGCTCAAGCTCGGTGCTCGATGATTCGATCGCAAGGGCAAGGCAGGCCTCTCTAAAATGCGCCCTCCTCGACACATGGCATGATATAGACAGGGCTGAGGACCTGAAATACCTGAAAGATAACCCGGAAGCCCCGTCGAGTGCGGGGTTTTTGAGGGAATTGGAGCTGTAGCCCGGCCCCGCCCCCCCAGCCCGCACCCTAAGTTGTTGTATTGCAGAACCCGCCCCAAAATGATATTCTAAAACATACGCAAATCAACCAATTTCGGGCATAACGGACTTGTATTCCAAATATGAAAAGACTTCCACCATGGGCAAAAAAGACCCTCGGGCCCTCTGATAAGCTCCATGAGGTGAAATCCATCCTCCGGAAGAGGAACCTCCATACGGTCTGCGAGTCGGCCAGGTGCCCCAACATAGGCGAATGCTTCTCTAAGCCGACGGCCACTTTCATGATATTGGGGGACGTCTGCACCAGGACCTGCGGCTTCTGCTCGATAGATAAATCGGGCAGTCCGCTGCTGGTAGACCCCCATGAGCCGGCTAACATAGCCCTTGCGGCCTCCGAGATGAGACTCAAGCATGTGGTCATAACATCGGTCACCAGGGACGACCTTCCGGATGGCGGATCGGGGCAATTTGCCTTGACAATCAAGGCGGTTAAGGATAACATTTCGGGCATTTTAGTAGAGGTGCTGACCCCTGATTTCAAGGGGGAAAAAGAGGCGCTTTCGACCGTTCTTGAGGCCGGCCCGGATATCTTTAACCACAACCTCGAGACGGTCCCGTCCCTTTACCCCAGGGTAAGGCCGCAGGCAGACTACCAGAGGTCCCTTGAGGTCATCTGTTCTGCCCGTCGCCCGGGCATCTTGACGAAATCCGGCATAATGGTCGGCCTCGGAGAGACCGGGGAAGAGGTCAGGAGCCTTCTAAGGGACCTTAAGAGCGCCGGCTGCGACGCGGTGACCATAGGCCAGTACCTGAGGCCCACAAGGGAGAGCCTCGAAGTAGTGGAGTACGTAGAGCCGGAGGTCTTCAAGGAATACGAGGAGTACGGCAGAAGCATAGGCTTCCAGCACGTATACTCCGGGACTTTCGTGAGAAGCTCTTATAACGCTGAGAAGCTATTAAACAGGATATCAGACTGACTTTGAAAGGTGCGCGGGAAATGGAAGAGTTCCACAGGATAAAAAGGCTTCCCCCCTATGTCTTCAACATAGTGACGGATCTTAAGGTGGCCGCCAGGAAAAGGGGCGAGGACATCATCGACTTCGGCATGGGCAACCCCGACCAGCCGACCCCCGGACATATAGTCGACAAGCTCGTAGAGGCCGCCCACAACCCGAGGAACCACAGGTATTCGGCCTCAAGGGGCATATATAAGCTCAGGCTCGCCATAGCCGACTGGTACAAGAACCGGTTTAACGTGGAGATAGACCCTGAGACCGAGGCGGTGGCGACCATCGGCTCGAAGGAGGGGATAGCCCACCTTGCCCTCGCCATAATCGGGCCGGGGGACGTGGTCTTTGTGCCCAACCCCACATACCCGATCCACGCCTACTCGGTCATCATCGCAGGCGGCGACTTAAGGAGCATACCTTTGTTGCCGGGCGTCGATTTTTTCGATGAGCTGCAGAAGGCCGTAAAGCAGACCTGGCCCAGGCCGAAGATGCTGATAATAAACTTCCCCCATAACCCCACGACCCTGGTGGTAGACAGGGACTTTTTCGTAAAGATAGTCGACTTCGCGAAGGAGAACGACCTGATGGTCGTCCACGACCTCGCTTATGCCGACATCGTATTTGACGGGTACAAGGCCCCGAGCTTCCTCGAAGTACCCGGCGCCAAGGACGTGGGTGTTGAGTTCTTCACGCTCTCCAAGAGCTACAACATGCCGGGCTGGAGGGTTGGCTTCGCCGTGGGCAACAGGAAGATGATAGCCGCTCTCACCAGGATAAAGAGCTATCTCGACTATGGCATGTTCCAGCCGATACAGATAGCGGGCATCATAGCCCTTAACGGCCCGCAGGAGTGCGTCTCCGAGATGTGCAAGATATACGAGTCGAGGAGGAACGCCCTCATAGAGAGCTTCGGCAAGGCCGGCTGGGAGATAGAAAAGCCAAAGGCGAGCATGTTCGTGTGGGCCAAGATACCGGAGCCATTTGCCGCGATGAAATCCATTGAGTTCTCGAAGTTCCTCCTTAACAAGGCAAAGGTCGCGGTCTCACCCGGAATAGGCTTCGGCGAGTACGGCGACGATTACGTAAGGCTCGCCCTCGTAGAGAACGAGCACAGGGTGCGCCAGGCGGCCAAGTGCATAAAGAAGGCCTTCGAGTCTTCAGTCAAGCAGGTCATCGGATGATCACCTCCGAAAAAGAGAATGCCGTCATGAAAGATTCCATGGCGCTCCGCGCGATAAACGTCGGGCTCATCGGCTTCGGCACCGTTGGCACGGGTGTAGTGAAGGTCTTGAAGGAGAACGCCTCTGTCATAAGCAACAAGCTGGGGTGCGAGATCGTCCTTAAAAAGATAGCCGACAGGGACGTCAACCGGGACAGGGGCATAAGAGTTGAAGAAGGCGTCCTCACCACAGATGCCAGGGATATCATAAACGACCCGGATATATCGGTCGTGATCGAGCTGGTCGGAGGCACGGGCATCGCCAAGGACTTCATAATGGAGGCCCTCGAGCGCGGCAAGCACGTCGTCACTGCCAACAAGGCGCTTCTTTCGACGCATGGAAAAGAGATATTCACCAAGGCCGCCGAAAAGGGGGTCGACATAGGCTTTGAGGCGAGCGTGGGCGGCGGCATACCGGTAATAAAGGCGCTCCGCGAAGGGCTTGCCGCGAACAGGGTAGAGTCGATATACGGCATAATAAACGGTACCGCGAACTATATCCTCTCGAAGATGACCAACGAAGGGGGCAAGTTCGAGGACGTATTGAGGAGAGCCCAGGAGAAGGGCTACGCCGAGGCGGACCCAACCTACGACGTGGAGGGGATAGACACCGCCCACAAGCTCGCGATACTGATTAACCTCGCGTACGGGACGTACATAAGGATAGAGGACATCTATACAGAGGGCATATCGAGCATAAGCCAGCTCGACATAAAGTTCGCCAGGGAATTCGGTTACAGGATAAAGCTGCTTGCGATAACCAAATCGGTCGACGGGAAGATTGAGGCCCGGGTGCACCCGACCATGATACCGGCGAACCATCCTCTCGCGACCATTGACGGCGCCTTTAACGGCATCTATCTCAAGGGCAACGCGGTGGGCTCTGTGCTTCTGTACGGCATGGGCGCCGGTATGATGCCGACCGCGAGCGCGGTCGTGGCCGACATAATGGACATAGCGAGGAACATCTCCACGAACTCCCCACGCAGGGTCCCTCCGCTGTCATGCCCTGAAGAGGCGGTGAGGGCCGTTGAGCTTAAAAGTACGGAGACGCTTGAGATACCATATTACATACGCTTCCTCGCGATGGACAGGCCGGGTGCGCTGTCGAAGATATCGGGGGTCCTTGGCAAGCACAACATAAGCATATCTTCGGTCATACAGAGGGACAGGAAGGTAGGCGGCGCGGTACCGCTTGTGATATTGACGCATAACGCCCTTGAAAAGGAGCTCAGGGCCGCGATAGCAGAGATATCGACCATGGACATAATACACGACAAGATCGTCTACATAAGGATAGAGGAGAACCTTGGTGCAGCTAACTAGAAAAGGGCTTTGGGGCGGCGTCATTAGGGAGTTCAGGGACTTTCTCCCTGAGATAAGCGACGAGGCGATAACGACCCTCCTTGAAGGGAATACGCCCCTTATCGAGTGCGTAAACCTGAAGGACATATTCGGGGACCTGAGGCTGCTCCTTAAGTACGAGGGGCTCAACCCGACCGGCTCGTTTAAAGACCGCGGCATGACGATGGCGGTATCCAAGGCGAGGGAGGAGGGGGCAAAGGCCATCATCTGCGCCTCCACCGGCAACACCTCTGCCGCCGCTGCCGCCTACGCCTCAAAGGCAGGCATGAAGGCCTTCGTCCTCGTGCCGGACGGCTCTATCGCCATGGGCAAGCTCTCGCAGGCGATAATGCACGGCGCGCTTGTGCTGCAGATAAAGGGCAACTTCGACGAGGCCCTTCAGATCGTGAAGGAAATAACCGGCGACTATCCGGTAAAGATGGTGAACTCGATCAACCCGTTCAGGATAGAGGGGCAGAAGACAGGCGCCTTCGAGGTCTGCGAACACCTCGGGTATGCTCCGACCTACCACTTCCTCCCGGTGGGCAACGCCGGTAACATTACCGCCTACTGGAAGGGCTACAAGCAGTACCATAACGAGAACATAATCTCTAACCTGCCGAAGATGATGGGCTTCCAGGCAGAGGGCGCGGCCCCGATAGTCCTCGGAAGGCCCGTTGAGCACCCGGAGACGATAGCCACCGCCATAAAGATCGGCAACCCGGCGAGCTGGGACGGGGCGTTGAGGGCCAGGGACGAAAGCGGCGGTATTATAGATCTGGTAACCGACGCGGAGATACTCGTTGCATATAAGCTCCTCGCCTCACGTGAGGGCGTCTACTGCGAGCCGGCTTCAGCCGCCAGCCTTGCCGGGGTGATAAAGATGAAGAAGGAAGGGGTGTTGAACGACGGCGACACCGTCGTATGCACGCTCACCGGACACGGCCTGAAGGATCCTGATATAGCATTGAAATCGTCTGAGAAGCCTGTAAAGGTGCCGGCTGACACGAAGAAGATACTAAAGGTGATGGGTTTTTAATCCGTTTGTCGCGGTTCTGGTATAATCAGTACTGATCAACGGTTCAGCGGTTGCTGAAAAACACAGATTTTATTCAGGTTGCTCAAAAAGTTCCATATGCGAGGCCCCCGTTAAACCGGGGAGCGAGGAATGAGGCGTACTTTTTATGTACGCCGCAGTGACGAGCGACGAAGACAACGATGCAGATGGACTTTTTCAGTAGCCTGGAGCGGAAGAGAACTCGAATGAAATATATAATCTTGATAGGCGATGGCATGGCCGATAGCCCCATAGCCGAGCTCGGCGGTAAAACGCCGCTTGAATACGCGAAAACGCCCAATATCGATAGATTGGCCGGGGCAGGCAAGCTCGGCCTCTTCAGAAGCGTCCCGGATGGCTTCTCACCTGGAAGCGATGTCGCGAACTTAAGCGTCCTCGGCTACCATCCGGCAAAGTACTATACTGGCAGGGCCCCGCTTGAGGCCGCCTCCATCGGGGTAAAGCTCGGCCCCACGGATATAGCCTTCAGGTGCAACATGGTAACGCTCATCGAGAAGGACGGCGCTGCCATCATGGGAGACTATAGCGCCGGCCATATAACGACAGAGGACGCCAGCGAAATAGTCCTTGACCTCGACAAGGCCCTCTCCAATGAGGGTGTGCGCTTCTATCCAGGCACGAGTTACAGGCACCTTATGGTCTGGAAGGATGGGGCAAAGGATTTAAAGACCACCCCTCCGCATGATATCTCTGATAAGGCTATAGATAGCCATCTGCCAAAGGGCAAGGGCGCGGAGAAGCTCGTAAGGCTTATGGAGCTATCAAGAGCGGTACTAAAGGAGCACCCGGTAAATAAGAGAAGGGTGGCTGCCGGGAAAAAGCCGGCTACATCCATTTGGCTCTGGGGGCAGGGGAGCGCCCCGGCCATGCCTACGCTTAAGGAGAGGTTCGGAGTCGACGGGGCCATCATATCGGCGGTTGACCTCATGAAGGGCATAGGCATATACGCCGGGCTCGAGGTCCTGAAGGTCCCCGGGGCGACAGGCTATATAGATACCAATTACGACGGCAAGGCAGAGGCCGCCATCAAGGCTCTTGAGAAGGGTGACTTCGTTTGCGTCCATATCGAGGCCCCGGACGAGGCAGGGCACAACGGCAACTTGAAGGACAAGCTCCAGGCCATAGAGGACTTCGACGCAAAGATAGTCGGGCCGGTATTAAAGGGCGCTGAGCGCTTAGGCGATTACGTCGTCATGGTGCTGCCTGACCACCCGACGCCGATAGCCATAAAGACCCATACCCCTGACGCGGTCCCGTTCGTCCTCTACAGGAGCGGCATGTCAGGCGGCACGGTCAAGTATTGCGAGAGGAACGCCAAGGCTTCGGGCGTGGTCGTGGATGACTGCGCCGCCCTCGCCGAAGAGTTCTACGGAAAGGCCGAGAAGGCGCTCGCCTGAGAGGTTTTTAAAAGTCTCCATAAGGCCCGCAAAGAGCTTGCGGGCCTTTTTTACAGGATGGGTTCTTATCAGAGATGAGCCGTAAGATGAAAAAAGCCGGTTACGCCGTCCTCGCCTTTATATCCATTCTTGTAGTCCTTTATCTGGTCTTCATCCCAGGTGTCTCCAATCTCAAGAAAGAGAACCCGAAGAAGACCGCCATGATGGAGTACAGGGAGGCGGAGTGGGCGGCCAAGAAAAAGAAGCGGAAGATCTACCAGGTATGGGTGCCCTATTCCAGGATATCGCCTTACATGACCAAGGCGGTCATATTGGCGGAGGATGACAAGTTCTGGAGCCACGAAGGCTTTGACTTCGAGGCGATGCAGAAGGCCATTGAAAAGGACCTTAAGGCCGGCAAACTCAAAGCAGGCGGGTCTACGATAAGCCAGCAGCTCGCCAAGAACCTCTACCTCCGGCCGACCAAGTCGCCGGTAAGGAAGGTGAGGGAGGCTGTCATCACCTGGAAGCTCGAACGGACGCTCTCCAAGCGGCGCATACTTGAGCTTTATCTTAACGTGGCCGAATGGGGCGATGGGGTCTTCGGGGTGGAGGCCGCATCCCGCCACCACTTCGGCAAATCAGCCGCTGAGCTTACGCCGATGGAGGCCGCGAGGCTCGCCGTAGTGCTCCCTAATCCGAGGAGGCTTAACGCCTCGGGTACACAGGGCTTTGTCGATAGAAGGGCAAATCTCATCTATAGCATCATGGTCAGGCGCGGCATCGTGATACAGGAGTTTGAGGAGATCGAGGCCGAGCCAGCGATAGAGATCCCTGCCCAGCCAGAACAGGCGGCAGACCAGGGGCAGCCCGTTGAACCTGCCCCTGCGGATCCTTTAGAGGCAGATGCAGAGCCTGTACCTGCCCCTGAGCCTGCCTCACAGAGCTTTCCCAACCCTGGGACTGACGCCGTCCCGCAAGGGAATTGAAGTCCTGGCAAGTTCATCTCAAGACAATCATTTTCCCCTTGCCTTTCAAAGTGAGGGGATTTTTTTGTCTTTAAAATAGAACCCTCTAAGCCGCACGGCAGCGCGGAGAAAGGTTTTGAGAGAAAAACATATATTATTATCAAATAGTTACACAGGTTACCTCATGCTTTTTCTTCCTGCCATCATCCCATTGACATCTTAAGCAAGCTGGGCTATTATAGGGTAACATATATTACCCTATGGAAAACACACTTACATCACGGCAGAAAGAGATACTGGACTTCCTCCGTGGGTTCATAAGGGAGGCGGGCTACCCGCCTTCCTTGAGGGACATCTGTGCGAGGTTCGGCATAAGCGGGCCAAAGAACGCGGCAAAACACCTCGACGCGCTCGTGAAAAAGGGCTTCATAAAAAGGGCGGCCGGGGCCTCGCGGGCTATAGAACTGCTCGACCCGTGGATACGGGACGGTGTTTCCATCCCTATAGCCGGAAGGGTCAGGGCAGGCGCCCCACAACAGGCTGTCGAGGATATCATGGGCCATGTCGTGCTCGACGAGCGCTTTTTCAAGTGCAGGGAGGCATTTCTCCTTAAGGTGGAAGGGGAGAGCATGGTCGGCGCCGGGATATCAGACGGGGACTTCGTTGTCGTCCGCCCACAGCCGGATGCCCTGGATGGAGAGATAGTCGTGGCCCTCGTAAATAACGAGGCGACGGTCAAGAGGTTTTCGAGGAGCGGCAAAAAGATGATATTAAAGCCGGAGAACCCGACGATGGCGCCTATCGAAGTATGCGAGGGGAACGAGTTTTCTATCGTGGGCAAGGTCATATCGGTAATAAGGCGGCTTGAGAGATGAAGCTCGGCGAGCCTGTAAAGGTCGTGGCGGTCTTTGACAAGGGGCTTAAGCCAGCCAAGTTCAAGTGGCGCGGGCGCGTATACGGTATCAAGGATATAACCTATACCTGGGCCTCCAGGGACGGGAGCGCCAAGATACTCCATTTCTCCGTCTCCGACGGTTCATCCCTCTACGAGCTTGCCTACAACCAGTCTACGCTCAAGTGGTCCCTTGAAGAGGTCCTGCCGTGACGCCCGTTATAATGCACGTCGACATGAACGCCTTTTTCGCCTCGGTCGAGCAGCAGGCCAACACGTCCTTGCGCGGGAAACCGATAGCCGTCATAGGCTCGGCGCAGAGGACGGTGGTGACGACCGCCTCATACGAGGCCAGGAAGTTCGGAGTAAAGACCGGGATGAACAAGGCCGAGGCAAAAAGGGCCTGCCCGCCGCTCATATTCGTTATCGGGGACAACAGGAAGTATATGGATACCTCCGTATGTATGCTGGAGATATTGAAGTCGTTCTCCCCGAAGGTCGAGGCATACTCGATAGACGAGGCCTTCGTCGATATAACCGGCTGCTCATCGGCCTTCGGACCTCCGTCAGTTATCGCGGCCTCGGTGAAGGCACGGATAAGGGCGGAGATAGGTAGCCTCCTTACCTGCTCGGTAGGCATAGCCCCAAATAAGCTACTCGCAAAGCTCGCTTCTGACATGAAAAAGCCCGACGGCCTGGTAATAATCGGCGAGGAGGATGTGCCTTCTCTCCTCGAAGGGCTGCCCGTCGGAGAGCTCTGGGGTATAGGCCCCAGGCTTACCGCGCAGCTCAACGCCATGGGTATAGCGACCTGCGGAGAGCTCGGAAGGGCACCGGCCAGTATCCTCAGGGAGCGCTTCGGCATAATAGGCGAGAGGCTTAAAGATATGGGGCAGGGGATATACGGAAGCGTGGTGGTCCCGATAGGGCAGGAAGAGGAGGCCAAGAGCGTGGGCCATTCGATGACACTGCCGGCCGACGTAGCCGACAGGGCGGCCATAAGGAAATACATACTCAAGCTATCTGAGATGGTCGGCGCCAGGGCGCGCGAGCATAATTTAAAGGGCAGAAAGGTCTGCCTTACGGTGAGGTATCCTGACTTTTATACCTTCTCAAGGCAGAAGACCCTTGCAGAGCCCACCAACGACACGCGCGCCATATATGCCTGGGTCCTTGGCATACTGGAGGCGATACGCTTGAGGACGGCTGTGCGGCTCCTGGGTGTTTCGATATCGGATATGGTCAAATCCAGCCTGCAGATACCGCTTTTCGAGGAGGACCGCGCTCGCGAGAGGCTCCTTTCGGCCATGGACGCGGTGAACAGGTCTTTCGGGGGATCGACCATTACATGGGCAACGCTCCTGGAGGAGGACCCCTGGGAGGAAAGGAGCGGTGTCATCTCGCCGTCCTGGAGGCCTGAGGGTGTAAAAAGGGTGAACGTGAAGTGATCACAGGGAACCTTAAAAAATTGTTTTTTACCCAGAAAGACGGCTTTGCTTGTAAAACGATTTTACCCCGAGCCCCGGTTTTTCGTAAGCCGGATTGACAACCCTGAAAACTGTGTTAAAGTTTTTTCAGGCGCGACTCACTGGAAGAGTTGTTGCTGTTCCCCCTCCTTGGCCGGGAGTCTAATAGACTCCCGGCCCTTTTATTTTGTCCATTAAAAAACCCTCTTTAAAACTTAGGGTATTCCTTTGCCAAACCGTCTGTTTTTATGTTATATTATACAATTGACATACAAAGCTGGTAAAAAGGAGATTGCAGGCAAATTGGAAAGCAAGGAAAAGAAGGGTTTTAACGATTTCAGCTTATCAAGCGAGGTCCTGAAAGCGATCGGCTCGATGGGGTTTGAGGAGCCTACCCCGATACAGGCAAAGACGATACCGGTGCTCCTTGCGAATAAGGACATAATAGGACAGGCACAGACCGGTACAGGAAAGACGGCGGCCTTCGGCATACCGATAGTCGAAAAGATAGAGCGGGGGCTTAACGCTGTTCAGGCTATAATACTCGCCCCCACAAGGGAGCTTGCCATACAGGCTGCCGAGGAGATGAATAAGCTCGGGGCGTTCAAGAGGGTCCACGCGTTGCCTGTCTATGGCGGCACCTCGATAGAAAGGCAGATAAAGGCCCTCGCCAAGGGGGTCCATGTGGTCGTAGGCACGCCGGGCAGGGTGCTCGACCACATCGAGCGCAAGACCCTCAAGCTCAAGGACGTAAAGATGGTCGTCCTTGACGAAGCGGATGAGATGCTCGATATGGGCTTCGTCGACGACATCACCAGGATATTGAAGGAGACCCCGGATAGCAGGCAGACGCTCCTTTTCTCGGCCACCATGCCGGAAGAGGTCCTGAGGATATCCAAGCGCTACATGAAGACCCCTGAGCGCATACGCATAGCCTCCGACACGCTCACGGCCTCCAAGATAAAACAGATAGTCTACGAGGTCAGGAACTCTGATAAGCTGGACGCGCTTTCAAGGCTCATCGACTTCGACGCCGAAGGGATGTTCCTCGTATTCTGCCACACCAAGAGGGAAGTCGACGAGGTAGTGACTCACTTGAGGCTCCGGGGCTACGATGCTGACGCCATGCACGGGGACTACACCCAGGCTCAGAGGGAGGCGGTCCTCAAGAAGTTCAGGGCATCAAAGGTGGACATACTCGTGGCGACGGACGTCGCCGCGCGCGGCCTCGATATAAGCAACATCTCCCACGTGGTAAACTATTCGATACCCCAGAACCCTGAATCATACGTGCACAGGATCGGGCGCACGGGAAGGGCCGGCAGGGAAGGGATCGCCATAACCTTCGTCACTCCAAGGGAAGACCGCCAGCTCCGGCAGATACAGGCCGCCTCGAAGGCCGTTATAAAAAGGGGCAAGCTCCCAAGCAGGGAAGAGGTCATGGGCGCGAGGATAACCTCGCTTGAAGAGAAGATAAACGTATTCATCGACGACAAGGGCTTCAACAAGTTCCTTGCCCTGGCCGAGCGGCTCTCCGAGAAGATAAAGCCGGTCGAAGCGCTGGCCGCGCTCCTTAAGTTCCAGTTCGAGGGCTTTGAAAAGCCTTCCGCCGAGCAGCCTGAGGCCGTTTCATTGGACGATACCGGCGCCTCTCCGGGTATGGCAAGGCTGTTCCTGACCATCGGCAAGGAACAGGGGGTAAGCCAGGCCGATATCATAACCGCCATCTCAAAGAAGGCTGACCTTCCCAGGCAGCAGATAAAGAAGGTAAGCATATTCGATACGTTCACCTTTGTCGAGGTGCCGAGGAACACGGCTGAGAAGGTCATCGAGTACCTGCACCGCTCGATAATCTCCGGAAGAAAGGTCGCCGTGGCGCCGGCAAAGCCCAAGGCTTTCGGGAGATAAGGGCATCCGCATCCAACAAAAAGGCCCTGGTTTCCCAGGGCCTTTTGTTATTTCACCCAGTCTTTTTCCTGAAAAGGTTCTTGAGGAAGGTGATCCCCTCAGCGAAGACCGAGGCGATATCAGGCGAGAATATCTCGAATACATTCTCCTCAATGACCGCCCGATCCGGGTCGAACACAAGCTCGTCAAAGGCCTGGAGCACTTCGTTGCCGGCCAGATACGGGCTTAATGAGTGACGCTGTATGCGGTATACTTTTGTATCCGCCAGAGAGTCCAGGTAGTCGACCAGCCGCCTGTTCCTTCCGAGCCTCCGTCTGTCTACACCTTCTCCCGGTCCGATGAACTCCATCAGCAGGCCGGTCCTGAAACGCCTTATCGACCTCAGGAGCTTTAAGTCCCGGAGCGAGCATGCCTCCCATGAGATATTCAATTCAGTATCGAGGCCCATGGACCTGTTCGTGCCATTGGCCGAACCGATCGTCAGGAACCTGTCGTCCACTATCATGAGCTTTGAATGTATGTATACCGGCACCTCTTCGCCTGCCTCGTCGAAGGCGGTAGAGTAGTAGACCCCGAAGGAGTGCCCCATGCGCCTGGCCGTCTGCCTGAGCACGCTCAGTATGCGCGATTGCAGGAGACCGATGGATATCGTCTCGACGAGGGCGTTCTGTTTTTTCGGGAGCATTATCACTATATTGAGCCTCGGGGCGGATATGTCCTCCATCCTTTCGGCAAGGGCGCGGTATATGGCGTGGGAGCTTAAGTACTGGGTTTCGATGTAGATGAGCCGTTTCGCCGACCTTATGGCGTCTATGTAGAGGGCGCGTATCTCTTTTACCGGCTCAAGCTCCTTTATGAATGTCTTCCCCTGGGTCCTGCTGAGGGCGGCGCGGCGCGCCGATATCTCCGAGCCGATGCCGCGCTGCAGATAATCGCCTTCCAGCGGCGCTTTGAGGCCGGGGGCAACTCCGGTAGTTACTTTCCAGCGCGCCTCGAACATCTTTGAGATGGTCAGAACGAGAGGGCCGGTGAAGTAGGCCTGTATGTCGTGGTACGGGCCGTAATGGCCGCCGTCAGGGTTTATCCTGTCGGGGTCAGTGGCGAGGTGGGCCCTGGTGTCCCATCTTCCGGCGCAGATGTCCATGCCGCCAAGGAAGGCTATTGTACCGTCTATCACGACGTATTTCTGGTGCTGGCTCGCTCCTATGGCGTGCTTGTCGTCGAAGCGGAAGTGAAGGCGTTCGCTGGTGGACCAGTTGAAGACCAGCTCCTGCATCCATTCGCGCTCGTGCATGAAGATAAGGCTGAAGTCCCAGGCGAGTATGTAGACCCTTAGCTCCGGGTTCTTCCTGCAGAGCAGGTCCAGGAACCTGAGCATCCTTACTTCGCGCCTCGCGTGCCGGGCCTCTGCCCCGCGCAGGAGCTGTACCTCGCTGTCGAACTGCCATCCAGAGATAATTATGTACTTCCGGGCCTTGAGGGCAGCGCGGTAGAAGGCGGTGTAGTACTCGCCGCCGTCCACGTAGACGCCCGCTTCATTGACGCCAGAGTTCTCAAAGCAGTTGCGGCCGGGCTTCAGTATCCTGGCCCACATTTTAGTACCTCCGGAAAAAAAACTTTTTCCGTCAGGTGATCTCCAGCTCGGCGATAAGGGGGAGGTGGTCTGAGGCCTTTGCGGTGAGCCCGTTCCTTGGGACGTTAGTGTCCAGGACCAGGACCTCCTGGCTTGTGAAGATATGGTCTATCCGTACCACGGGGCAGCGGCTCGGGTAGGTCTTCATCGGGCGCTTGCCCTTGAGCGACATCTGGGCGTCCCGCAGGAGCTGCCTGAACCTGCGGTAGACCGATGATATGGGCAGCGTGTTGAGGTCGCCGCATACCACAAGAGGAGGGTTGCAGGACGAATGCGCCGCCCATTTGGCTCCCAGCAGGGCCTCCGCCTGTGCGAGCCTTTCCCTCCAGTTGTGCCCGAAGTGCGTGTTTATTATCTGTATCTCCTTATCCCCGACCTGGACCGCGGCCCAGAGCGCCCCCCTTCTCTCAAAGGGACGGAACCACCATGGCGCCGGAAGGGCCCCTGCCTGCACCAGCCTCAATGGATAACGGCTCAATATGGCGTTCCCGTAGTGCCCGCTCTGTATCTTTATAGACGGGTAAAAATGGAAGTCCATATCGAGATGCTTCGCTATCTCTTCGGCCTGATGCCTGTGTTTCGTCCTCGCCAGGCCTGCGTCAAGCTCCTGCAAAGCCACGACGTCAGGTTCATATTTCGCGATAACGTCGGCTATCCTGTAAGTCGAGACTTCACCGTCCGAGCCTGTGCAGCTGTGGACGTTATACGTCATTATTCGGATAGTGTCTTGGCGCGGCATCTACTGCTACTTTAATTATAGGGTATCGCGGCAGAAACTCAACCGGGAGGAGGCTGGCTGATTAAGAGGGGGAGAGGAATAGAGAAACGTCTGCCATTTTTATTTAGAAAAGAATTATATCACGGCGCGCCAGTACATGAAAATTTTTTTACGCAGTAACAACGGGCCACTGGCCTTTCCATGGCCCCGAAGCCGGGCCCCGTCCTTTTAAGCATAATGGTCCTGAGAATCTCCGCCCTAACAGGATGTTGAAAAAGCCCATCCAGGACTTTTTCAACTACGATTTGGCCTGAGTGAATCAGTCCAAATTTTACAAATTGCTCGGCTTTTCAAGTCTCGCAATTTGGCAATCCGTCCATGGATTGCATTAGGAGGCTGTTTTTCAACAGCCTCCTAATGCGCCGTTTCGAGCAGAAGCTTCTTCATCTACATACCCTTGACAAAGCTGAATCCTGATATAAGTTTAGAAGAAAGAAAGCTTCGACTTGAGGAGGGCTTGAGCCGCTTTATCCGCGATTCCGTTGTGGTTTGAATGTTTCCTTTTCCCGCGGTCCGTCTGCAAGAGCTTAGCCGAAAAAACAGGTCGTTTTACCGTGCCTGGTCCCTCTTTGGATTTAGGCGGCAGGTTAAATATGGCCTCGTTCCTGGCACGACCATGTGGGAGGTGGCTTGTGAAAAATATCCTGATAACCGGAGGGGCCGGGTTCGTAGGCTCGCATCTGGCAGATGAGCTCCTTGGGCGCGGCTACAAGGTAAGGGCCCTCGATTCATTGACCGAACAGGTACACGGCCCTGAAAAGAAAAGGCCTGAGTATCTCTCGCCTGAAGTGGAATTGATCGTCGGGGATATCCGGGACCGTGAAGCGGTGCGCAAGGCGCTCGAAGGGATGGATGCCGTAGTGCATCTCGCCGCCGCCGTTGGCGTCGGACAGTCGATGTACATGATAGAGGACTACGTAGATGTGAATTGCAGGGGGACGGCTGTCCTCCTTGAGACACTCATAAAAAAACCTGTTGAAAGGCTCGTTACCGCCTCCAGCATGAGCGTATACGGAGAGGGATCGTACCGGACCGAGGAAGGGGTCGCGGTCCAAGACGCGGCAAGGATGGTCGAACAGTTGAAGGCACGGGAGTGGGAGCTTAAGGACGCTGCCGGGGAAAGGCTCACTCCCGTGCCCACGCCCGAGTCCAAGCCGCCTTCCATATCATCGGTCTACGCCCTTACAAAATACGATCAGGAGAAGATGTGCCTCGTCACGGGAAGGGCGTATAACATGCCGGTCGTGGCGCTCAGGTTCTTTAATGTCTACGGCCCGAGACAGGCCTTCTCTAACCCATATACAGGCGTGCTCGCCATATTCTCCGCAAGACTGATGAACGGCAAGCCGCCGCTTATATACGAGGACGGCATGCAGATGAGGGACTTCGTAAACGCGCGCGACGTTGCCAGGGCATGCAGGCTCGCGCTGGAATCTCCGGCTGCCGCGTATGCCGCCATTAACGTAGGTTGCGGAGAAAGCTATTCCATAATAGAGATAGCCGGGAGGTTGGGAAAGGTCTTCGGCAAGAGAATAGCGCCTCAGGTCACGGGCAGATACAGGGTCGGGGACATCAGGCACTGCTTTGCCGATATAACGCTCGCGAAAAGCCTTCTGGGGTATGAACCAGAGGTAACCATGGCCGACGGGCTCATCGAGCTTGCGGCGTGGCTCGAAGGCAAGGCCGCATGCGACCGTGTCGCCGAGGCCTGTGAGGAGCTTGCGAACCGGGGCCTTACAATATGACAGGACAGTGAATGATATTCGCGCTGGTATATCCGAACTGGGACTTTTCAGGCAGCGTTTATTTCGGCTGCAGGGAACCCCATTTCCCGCTTGAGCTTGCCTACTCCGGGGCGCTCCTTGAGATGGCTGGGCACAGGGCGGAGCTCGTAGACGCGCACTCCGAGGGCCTTACGCTGTTTGAGACGAAGAAGCGGGTCGAAGCGCTCAACCCTGACTTCATAGTCATCACAACAGCCCCCGGGTATCTTTTCTGGAGGTGTCCTCAGCCGGAGCTTAAGGTGCCGATGCTCCTTTTCCGTGAGATGGAGGGCATCCCGGCTAAAAAAGTCGGGGTGGGCCCGCATTGCTCGGTAACGCCAACGGCCGCGCTCAAAAAGCTCGGAGCGGATATCGTCGTAATGGGCGAGCCAGAGACGGTCCTCCCTGAGCTTGCGGCAAAAGACCTCGCGGAGATAAGCTCACTTGGCTACGTCTCGTCTACCGGCTTGAAGATCCAGGGCGGGCCAAGGGTGACCGATATGCCGACTCTGCCGCCGCTTAAGTGGCCGTCCAGTTATATCGACATGCACAGGCATCACCATCATCGCTTCGGCGTGCGCCCGGCAGGGGCTGGCGCCGAGGTTGAGTCGTCGCGTGGCTGTCCATATTCATGCACCTTTTGCGCTAAAAAGGAGTTCCGCAATAATTACAGGAAACGCCCACTGCCGGTCGTCCTCGAAGAGATCGACAGGCTTATATCAGACGGGGTCGACTACATCTATTTCATAGACGAAATATTCATGCCAGACAGGAAGCTCCTCGAGGCGCTCGCGTCGAGAAGGCTCTCATTCGGGATACAGACCAGGATCGACCTCTGGAAGACTGATATGCTCGCTCTCCTCGGGGCCGCGGGCTGCGTATCCATAGAGGCCGGGGTGGAAAGCGTCACGGAGGAAGGGCGCGCGCGCCTTAACAAGCGGTGCGCGGTCTCGACAGGTGAGCTTGCGAGCCTCCTTAAAAAAGCCAGAAAGAGCGTGCCGTTCGTTCAGGCCACCTTGCTTGACGCGCACGAGGACGGCCCGGAGGCGGTCGATGCGTGGAGGTCGTACCTCCTAGACGCTGGCATATGGGTAAATAAACCCGTCCCGCTTTTCCCATATCCCGGCTCTGAGGAATATTCACGGAGATGGGGGGATCCGGATGAGTACGCATGGGAGCGCGCGCACGAGCATTACCTCCGGGAGAACCATTCTTTCAGCGACATACAGGACGACAGGCCTGGTCCGTTAAGGGAGCTCGAGAGCATATGAGCGAAGGCAGGATGCCGGAAAAGCTGCTGATGACTACAGACGCCGTTGGCGGGGTCTGGACCTATTCCGTAGAGCTGGCCTCTGCCCTGGCCTCTTCAGGGGTCAAGGTCTTTCTCGCGACCATGGGCCCCGCTGTGACGAGGGCGCAGTTAAAAGAGGCCACGTCAGCCGGTGCAGATCTCTTTGAAAGCGGCTTTAAGCTCGAATGGATGGACGACCCATGGCTTAACGTAGAGCTTGCCGGGAAGTGGCTGCTGAGGATCGAAGAGTACACAATGCCGGATATCGTCCATCTGAACGGGTATTGCCACGGCGCGCTGCCGTGGGTCGCGCCGTGCGTCATAGCCGCCCACTCGTGCGTGCTCTCATGGTGGGAGGCCGTCAGAAGGACGCCCGTCTCTTACGATTGGCGTAGATATGCCGCGGAGGTCGAAAAAGGGCTTAGTGGCGCCCGTGCCGTCGTAGCGCCTACAAACGCGATGCTAAAGAGCCTCAAGAAGCACTATTCCTTCGACGCTCCATCCGATGTCATCCCTAATGGCAGGGACAGCGCCCTTTTCAGGCCCGGTACAAAAAAAGAGGAGTTCATACTCACGGCCGGAAGGCTATGGGACGAGGCCAAGAACATCGAGGCGCTTCAGGGCGCGGCAGGCGGTCTTAGCTGGCCTGTTTACGCGGCAGGGGCGCTTGAGCACGGCGCCGAAAGCTTCAAGGCGGATGGATCGATGAGGATGCTTGGCGCGCTTGGTTCCACCGAGCTTTCAGGATGGATGGCGAGTGCTTCGATATTCGCGCTGCCCGCCCGTTATGAACCCTTCGGTCTTACAATCCTTGAGGCGGCCTTATCCGGGTGCGCCCTTGTACTGGGAGACATACCGAGCTTGAGGGAGACATGGGAGGGGGCGGCTCTCTTTGTAAATCCTGATAAACCCTCAAGCCTTGCCGTGACGCTTGAGTCCCTGTCAGCGGACAAGGCCTTGCGTGAGAGGCTTGGGGCCCTTGCGCGCGACAGGGCCCTTGAGTTTACACCCCAAAGGATGGCGTGGGGTTATATCGACATATACAGGCGTCTCCTTGCAGAAGGCGCTGAAAGGACGGAAAGATGCGTTTCGTGATGTTCTATCAATCCCTTATCTCGGACTGGAACCACGGCAACGCGCACTTCCTGCGCGGCGTGGCAACCGAGCTTCTTTCGAGAGGTCATGAGGTAGAGATATACGAGCCGAGGGACTCATGGAGCTTTAATAACCTTCTATCCGCGCATGGCGACGCGGCGGGGCTTTTCCGGTCCAGGTACCCGATGCTCTCAAGCACGCGTTACGACCTCGGGTCTATAGACCTTGAGGCGGCCATCGACGGCGCTCAAGTAGTGATAGTGCATGAATGGAACGACCATGAGCTTGTAAGGAGGATAGGGAGTTTGCGGCGGAGGTCTTCTTTCCGCCTCTTCTTCCACGACACACACCATCGCTCCGCCACAGAGCCGTGGAACATGGGCGCCTACGACCTTTCAAATTACGACGGGGTGCTCGCCTTCGGCGAGGTGATAAGGGAGACATACCTTGAGCGTGGATGGGCTTCCAGGGCATGGACGTGGCATGAGGCGGCCGACGTGAGGGTCTTCCGCCCGATGCGCAGAGTGAACGAAGGTGACCTCGTATGGATCGGCAACTGGGGCGACGGGGAGAGGAGCGCTGAGATCGATGAGTTTTTTCTGGGGCCGGCAAGGTCCCTGGGCTTGAGGGCGCTGGCTCATGGCGTGAGATACCCGGAGCAGGCGTTAAGGAGGCTGGCTGAGTCGGGGGTCGAGTACAAGGGCTGGCTTCCAAACTTCGAGGTGCCGGGCGTCTTCGCCGCTCACAAGTGTACTGTGCACGTCCCGAGAAGGCCTTATGCAGAGGCCCTTCCAGGGATACCGACAATAAGGGTCTTCGAGGCCCTTGCCTGCGGCATACCGCTTTTATCCGCGCCCTGGGAAGATTCCGAAAGGCTCTTCAGCCCCGGTGATTTTCTCGTCGCCAAGAACGGGCGGGAGATGGAAAGGCTCCTCCGTGATCTTTTGCATGACGAGACCATGAGGAAGGAAATGGCTGCGCGCGGACTTTCAACCGTATTGAGCCGCCACACCTGCGCGAACAGGGTGGATGAGCTCCTCGCGATATGCTCAAGGCTTGATGTGGAGAAGGAGGCATATGAAGCAAGGGCCTGAGATCGCCTTTTTCGGATCAAGCCTCGTTTCAGCGTACTGGAACGGGGCCGCCACCTATTACAGGGGGATAATCAAGGGGCTGCATGAGCTGGGGTACAGGGTCACCTTTTACGAACCGGACGCCTACGACAGGCAGAAGTACAGGGATATAGAAGACCCTCCATGGGCAAAGGTATCGGTATATGAGGCTACCAAGACAGGGGTAGACAGGGCCCTTTCTGAGGCGAGCGGCAGCGCCCTCATCGTAAAGGCAAGCGGCGTGGGTGCTTTCGACGAGTACCTTGAAAAAGCGGTGCTGGAGACCAGGGGTGGACTCGCGGCCTTCTGGGACGTTGACGCGCCGGCGACCATGGAGCGCATGAAGGGCGACCCTTCCGACCCTTTCAGGCCGCTGGTTGAAAAGTACGACCATATATTCACTTACGGGGGCGGCGACCGGGTCGTAGATGAATATTCCAGGCTTGGCGCGGTCGGATGCACCCCCATATACAACGCTCTCGATCCTGAGACCCATTACCCGTCCGACCCGGACGGGATGTTAAGGGCCGACCTCGGTTTCCTGGGCAACCGCATGCCGGACCGCGAGGAAAGGGTCAGGGAATTTTTCTTCAGCGCCGCGTCACTGCTGCCGGACAGAAGATTCCTGCTCGGCGGCAGCGGCTGGGACTCTATCGATATCCCGAACGTCAAATGGCTGGGCCATGTATACACCCATGGGCATAACGCCTTCAATTCGGCGTGCATGGCCGTCCTGAACGTAAACAGGGATTCGATGGCAAGGTACGGTTTCTCACCGCCTACCCGCATATTCGAGGCCGCTGGCGCTGGAGCGTGCATCATTACCGACAGGTGGGATGGCATCGAGACATTCCTCGCACCCGGCAAAGAGGTGCTTGTGGCCGGGAGCGGCAGGGAAGTGGCCGAGCTTCTATCGGGCCTTACGCCTGAAGCCGCCGCCGCGATAGGAAGGAACGCCCTGGCGCGGGTCGCCTCAGAGCATACTTATGGCCACAGGGCAAGGCAGGTCGCAACTGTTTTGAGCTCGCTCCTGGGCGGATGAATCCCGGTTGTCAGGAGGACCTATGGGGCTGCCGCCTCTTAAAATAGTAATGCTGGGCCTGTCGATAACGTCGTCATGGGGCAACGGTCACGCGACCACTTACAGGAGCCTCGTGCGGGAGCTGTCATCGAGGGGGCACGAAGTGCTCTTCCTTGAGCGCGATATGCCCTGGTACCGTGATAACCGCGACCTCCCCAAGCCGCCCTGGTGCAGCACCGGCCTTTACTCATGCACGGATGAGCTTAAAGACCGCTTCGAGGCCGATGTCATGGACGCCGATTTCGTGATGGTAGGCTCCTACGTGCCTGAGGGCGTAACTGTCGCGCGCTGGGCGCTGGATATCGCCAGGGGCGCTACGGCTTTCTACGACATCGACACCCCGGTCACCTTTGCAAAGCTGAGGCTCCGTGATTACGAGTACCTGACACCTGGGCTGATACCGAGGTTCGATATCTACCTCTCTTTTACAGGCGGGCCTATCCTTGAAAGGATCGAAAAGGAGTTTGCCTCTCCGATGGCGAGGCCCCTGTATTGTTCGGTGGATATTGAGGTGTACAGGCCGGAGAAGATGGAGAAGAGGTGGGAAATCGGCTACATAGGTACCTACAGCAAGGACCGCCAGCAGCCTCTGAACAATCTTTTCCTTGAACCGGCGAGAAGGCTCGACGGGAGCTTTGTCGTGGCAGGGCCGCTTTACCCTTGCGATACCGTCTGGCCCGGCAACATTCAAAGGATAGAGCACCTGCCCCCGGGACAGCACCGCTCCTTTTACGGCTCCATGAAGTATACGATGAATATCACCAGGGCTCAAATGATCAGGGCCGGCTACTCCCCGAGTGTGCGCCTCTTTGAGGCCGCCGCGTGCGCCACCCCGGTGATCTCCGATTACTGGACCGGGCTGGACTGTTTTTTCAGCCCCGGCAAGGAGATACTCGTTACGCGAAGCGCCGAGGATACGATACGCCACCTTCGCGAAATACCGGAGGAGGAGAGGGTAAAGATAGGCGAGAGGGCACGGGCAAGGGTGCTCGCAGGGCACACCTCCGTCCACCGAGTGGATGAGCTTGAGAGTTACCTGGGGAGCGTACTTAATAAACAGGAGGTACTCAAATGACACACCATGAGCCCAAATACTGGAGAGCAATGGAAAAGGTGAACGTTGGCAGGGCTGAGCGCGTGGCCTCTTTTCTCTTTGGCGGTTATCTGGCTGCCGGAGCCTTGAGGAAAGGGCGCCTCGGCGCCTTTCTATCACTCCTTACCGGCGGCTATCTCATATACAGGGGCGGCACAGGCCATTGCGCGCTCTACGAGAGGCTTGGCATAGATACCTCAGGCGGCCCTGTGGAGCTCGATGAGACGGTTACCATCAACAGGCCCGCCTATGAGATCTACAGGTACTGGAGGAACCTCGCCAACCTGCCTGAGTTCATGAGCCATCTTGAGGAGGTCAAGGTCATAGACGACAGGCGTTCGCACTGGGTCGCCAGCGTTGACGGCGCGAGGATAGAGTGGGATTCGGAGATAACAGGGGAAAGGGAGAACGAGTATATAGCATGGAAGTCGCTTCCCTTCTCCGACATAGACGCCGAGGGGCTCGTCGAGTTCAGGACCGCGCCCGGCCACAGGGGAACGGAGCTGAGGGTGCGTATGATCTACAACCTGCCGGGTGGAGCGAAAGGCGCGGTGCAAAGGCTCCTTGGCGCGGTCTCCTTCAGGGAGCTGAGGGAGGAGCTTCTCAAGTTCAAGCAGTCCATGGAGGCGGTACCTCCGCCAGGCCGCGCGATGGGAGAATGAGGAAAGGCGGCAGGCGTTAAAGCGGCAGCTTCGGCCATGATCGGCTGATCTATCTTGCCCCGCGGGGAGGGGAGATGAAGCTCGTGGTATTCGGACTTACGATCAGCTCCTCATGGGGCAACGGGCACGCGACCATCTGGCGGGGGCTTCTGAGCGCCCTCTTCCAAAGGGGGCACAGGGCCGTCTTCTTCGAGAAGGACGCGCCCTACTACGCCTCGCACAGGGACATGGCCGAAGCGCCATGGGCGGAGCTCGTCATCTACAGCCGATGGGAGGATGTAAGGAAGAGGGCAGAAAGCGAGCTAAAGGGCGCGGACGTCGGTATGGTCACTTCGTACTGCCCGGACGGACGGAGCGCCTCCGAACTTGTGCTATCCTCAGGCGCGCGCCTGAGCTCTTTTTATGACCTTGATACCCCGGTTACGATCAAGAACCTGGAAGCTGGACGCCAGGTATGCTACCTGCCAGAAGACGGGCTCGGCGGGTTTGATATCGTCTTGAGCTACACGGGGGGCAGGACGTTGAAATACTTAAGCGATATCCTTGGCGCCAGAAACATAGCGCCGCTTTACGGCAGCGTCGACCCTTTTGCGCATGCCCCTGCCCAAAAGGCAGATGAGTACATGGCTGACCTTTCATACCTGGGGACCTTTGCGGAGGACAGGCAGGAGGCCCTTTTAAAGTTCTTTGTAGAGCCGGCGAGAAGGTTTCCGCAGAAAAAATTCGTATTGGGCGGGTCGCTATACCCGGAAGAGTTTCCGTGGACGGAGAACATCTATTTCGCGCGCCATGTGCCTCCGCCGAGGCACCCGGCCTTCTATTCATCAGCCGCCTTGACGCTCAATATCACAAGGGGCGCGATGGCGGAGACCGGCTGGTGCCCGTCCGGCAGGCTCTTCGAGGCTGCCGCGTGCGGAAGTCCCATGGTGAGCGACTGGTGGGAGGGTATCGACACTTTTTTTACGCCTGGCTCTGAGGTCGTTATCGTGGAGAGCACCGACGACGTGGTAGAGGCGCTTAAGATGGATGACGATGAAAGGCTTAAGATAGCGAGAAGGGCGAGGCAGAGGGCGCTCGCGGAGCATACTTCTTTTGAGAGGGCCGCCGAGTTCGAGAGGATAATGGAAGAGGCGCTGCGGCGCAAGGTGCACTCATGTGGGGGATAATCCCTGCCGCTGGCTCCGGCTCAAGGATACAGCCGCTGGCATTCTCAAAAGAACTGCTGCCCGTCGGGAGCCGCCTCGAAGGCGCTATCGAGCGCCCCAGGGCCGTAAGCGAATACCTTGTTGACCGCATGCTCAACGCTGGCGCCGAGAAGATTTGCTTCGTAATCTCTCCAGGCAAGTCGGACATACTGGAGTACTACGGCGGAAGCATGGGAGAGGCCGACATATGTTACGTCGTGCAGCCGGAGCCGCTGGGGTTGTGCGATTCGATATTCAGGGCCATGCCGCTCATAAGGCCTGACGAGTACGTGCTGGTGGGCCTGCCAGACACGATCTGGTTCCCGGAGGACGGGTTCAGCGCGCTCGGTGACGAGGGGCTTTCTTTCCTCTTGTTCCCGGTTAAAAGGCCGGAGTACTTCGACGCCGTGGTCATAGACGGAGGCGGGAGGGTGCTTGAGATACAGGTAAAAAGGAAGAGGCCCACGACCAGGTGGGTCTGGGGCTCCTTCAAGCTCCTTGGTTCGGTCTTTATCGACCTGCACGCCCTGTGGCTTGAGCATGGCAGGAAAGACGAGTACATAGGCACGCTGGTCAACAGATACATATCAGGTGGCGGCGAGGCGGTCGGGGTGCGGGCCGGAAGCTCATACGTCGACGTCGGCACGATCAACGGCTACAGGGAGGCGATAAGGCTCCTGAGCCTGCCAGGAAGGCCCAGAGGAGATAGATGATGGAAGATGAGCTTACGCCGGATGAGATAGCAAGACGCGTTGAAAGACTCGGCCCATGGTTCCAGAATATCGACCTCAAGGGGGTTCTGACCTCGCCAGAGCACTTCCTTGGCGACTACCCCATGTACAAGTGGAAGCGGTTCGCGCATGCCGTCCCAGGTGACTTAAGCGGCAGGAGCGTGCTCGATATAGGCTGCAACGCCGGTTTTTATTCGATCGAGATGAAAAGGAGGGGGGCGTCCAGGGTGCTCGCGATAGATATTGACGATGACTACCTCGCGCAGGCCAGCTTTGCCGCGAGCGTCCTTGGGGCCGACATAGAGTTCAGGAATATGTCCGTTTACGGCCTTTCAGGGCTTGATGAGAGGTTCGACCTGGTCTTGTTTTTGGGGGTCTTCTATCATCTGAGGCACCCGCTATTAGCGCTTGACCTCGTATATGAGCACGCGGCGGCGGACTTGCTCGTCTTCCAGTCGATGCTGAGGGGCGGTAGATCCGTGGAAGGGATAGATGACGATTATCCGTTCAACGAGACCCAGGTCTTTGAGCGCCCCGGTTTTCCGAGGATGCATTTCATAGAGAAGAATTACTCCGGCGACCCGACCAACTGGTGGCTTCCGAACAGGGCGTGCGCAGAGGCCATGCTGAGGAGCTCCGGATTTGAGGTGATAGACAACCCTGAGAGCGAGGTCTTTATCTGCCGCAGGGGCGAGAGGCGGTGGGCGCTGCCATGATAGAGGCGGTCATGTTCTGGAATGAGCCCAATAACCTTTCGCACTGGGACTTTCACCTCGACCCGGGCTGGAGAATATACTCGCGCATGGTAAGGTCCGCCGCCCGGGCGGTTGAGGCTGAACAGAGCTCTCTTATAAAGGTCCTTGGCGGCATATCCCCGATAGACCCGGACTTTATCCGTAACCTCAAGGGGCAGGGCGTCCTTGATGAGATGGACGCCATAGCCGTTCACGGCTTTCCGCTCGACTGGAACCACTGGATGATAGACGAGTGGCCGGAGAAGCTCGCCGGGATCAAGGCCACCTCCGACCTCCCTGTATGGGTCTCGGAGGCCGGGGTTTCGAGCTTCGGGGCGGAGGAGGTCCAGGAGTTCGGGCTCAGGCGCTCCGCAGAGCTCCTTATCGGCAGGGCTGAGAGGGTCCACTGGTACAGCCTCTACGACCTGCCGAAGGCCTGGCCTGCCACGACCAGGCACCGCGAGGCCGAAGGGTCGGCATACTACCGCCATTTCTACATGGGGTTGCTCCGCGAGGACGGCACGCCAAAAAAGGCGCTCGATATCTTCGCCAGTTACGCTCCGGCCCTCGGCATCTGCCAATGGTTCCATTTCGAGGACCCGAGGCTCCTCGGCGCCGTCGAGTGGCTTAAAAGGCTTGGAGTCAAAAAGTTACGCACCGGGCTCAGCTGGGCCGACAGCTTAAGGCCCGGCGCTCTATCCTGGTTCGACAGGCAGATGAAGGCGATAGAGGACTTTGACGTGACAGTGACCTTCTGCTTCACGCCAGAGGAAAAGGGGATAAAGCCGCACCATACTTCCCCGCCGCAAAGGATCGAGGAGTACGCGGATTTCTGCTCCGCGATGGTGAGGAGATATGCGCGCAAGGGAGTTTAGGTTCATAAAGACGTCCATGGTGGGCTATGCCCGCGAGCTTGTAAAGGATATCTTCGGGGCAAGGGTCCTCATAGTCGCGGCCCATCCTGATGATGAGGCCGCTGGCGCGGGCGCCCTCTACAAGTACCTTGATAAGGCGGTCTTCGTCCACGTAACCGACGGTGCTCCGCGAGACCTCGTAGACGCGGCCTCCCACGGCTTCAAGTCAGCCGGTGAATACGCGAAGGCGAGAAGGAACGAGCTTTTTAAGGCGCTCTCTTTCGCCGGCATAGGCCCTGAAGACTGCCTCGAGGTGGGGATACCGGACCAGGAGGCCGGCTTCAACCTCGCCGGGCTGGCGTTGAAGCTAAAGGAGATGATCGGCATGACCGAGCCCGAGTCGGTGATGGCGCACACGTACGAGGGCGGTCACCCGGACCATGATTCGGTCTCTTTCGGCGTAGCCGCCGCTGTGGCGTTGCTTAAAAAGGAAGGGGCCGAGGCGCCGCCGATAATAGAGTACCCCTTGTATCACGCGGTTGAGGGGAGGCTCAGGGTATTCGAGTTCCTGCCCAGGGAGGGTGTCGAGGATATAACGGTCATACTCACCGAAGAGGAGAAGCGGTTTAAAGAGAAGATGATGGACAGCTTCACCACGCAGGCCGGTGTCTTGAGGGTCTTTCCATTTGAATTTGAGAGGTTCAGGCCTGCCCCGCGCTACGACTTCGCGGCGCCACCGCATGAGGGCGGGCTTTATTATGAGCGGTTTAACTGGGGCATCGACGGAAGAGTTTGGCGCGAGCTTGCCTCAAAGGCGATAAAAGAGCTTGGGATAGAGGGGCTTTTATGAATCCCACCGTCCTCGGGGTCTCGTTCCCGTTCGCCAGGGTAAGTCCGGATACGCCCGGGGGAGCCGAACAGGTCCTGTTGACGCTTGATAGCGAGCTTTCAGCCAGGGGCTGGGGGTCGGTCGTAGTCGCCCCGGAAGGGTCCAGGGTGGAAGGCACTCTGGTGCCGACACCTTATGTATGGGGGCGTATTGACGCTCAGGTCCGCTCCTACATGCATGAGCTTTACAGGAAGAGCATAGGATTTGCGGTCAAGCATTGGAAGATAGACCTTGTGCACATGCACGGGCTCGATTTTTTCGAATACATGCCGAGAGATGGCGTACCTGCGCTCGTAACGCTCCACCTGCCTGTATCCTGGTACCCTGAAGAAGCGCTCTTGACATCAAGGCCGCTCACTTTTTTTAATTGCGTCTCAAGGAGCCAGGAGCGTACATGCCCTGAAGGGATCAATCTTGCCGGTGTAATAACGAACGGTGTCCCCGTGGAGAGGTTCTCGACAGGCATAACACGGAGGAACTACGCCCTTGCCATGGGCAGGATCTGCCCGGAGAAGGGCTTCCACCATGCCATAGACGCGGCAAGGATGGCAAGAGTCCCTATCGTTATAGCGGGTGCGGTATTCCGCTACGAGGAGCATGAGGAGTACTTCAGGAAGGAGATATCCCCGAGGGTCGACGGCAGGAGCTGCGTCTTCGCCGGGCTGGCTGGTTTTCCAAGGAAAAGGCGTCTGCTTGCCGGGGCCAGGTGCGTCCTTATCCCGTCGCTCGTGCCTGAGACGAGCTCGCTTGTGGCGATGGAGGCCCTTGCCTCCGGCACGCCTGTAGTGGCCTTCCGGCAAGGCGCCCTGACAGAGATAGTCGAGCATGGCAGGACCGGTTTCCTCGTAGACGGCGTAGGCGAGATGGCCGATGCTATCGCCTACGCCGACACCATATCGCGTGATGAATGCAGGGCAGCCGCTCATGGCTTTTCATCGGTTGAGATGGCGGATAAGTATATCGATCTCTATTCAAGGATCGCGGCATCGAAGCGGAGCGGAGGAAGCGGTGTCATTGAGCTTTAGGTTTATTATCGATGAGATAACTACGCTTGAAGGCCTTGAAGGTATCGCGCCCGCCTGGGAGGAGCTTTTCGAGGCATGCCCCATGGCAACCCCCTTCCAGTCCCCACGTTGGCTTATCCCCTGGTCGAGGCACCTTGATGACGGCAGCCCTTTCGCGCTCGCCTTGAGAGGCGGCGGCGCGCTCGCTGGCCTCGCCACGTTCACGTTGAAGGGCGAAGAGCTATTCTTCTCAGGCACAGGGGTCTCCGATTACCTCGACATATTATCTCTTCCAGGGCTTGAGGAGGAAGCGGCGATGGCGGTCGTTGAATACCTTTCACTATCGAAGGGCCGGTGGAGAAGATGCGACCTGCGCGAGCTTAAGCCCTCGTCAGCCATGCTTTCACCGAAGGTCTTGAATTCAGCAGATGCGGAAAAAATCGCGGGAAAGCCCTGCCTGTCGATCGATCTGCCATCGACCTTTGATGAGTTGATCGGAAAGCGCGGCTCAAAGGGAAGAAACGGCGCCAAGCGTACTAGAAAAAAGCTGGACAGGAGCGCTTCTATTTCAGTCGAGACAGCCTCCATGGGCGACCTTCCAGAGTTCCTCGAATCTTTTTTCACGCTTCACCTGAGGAGATGGAATTCGCTCGGCCGGAAGGGTGTTCTTGAGGGCGCTGAGATAAGGTCCTTTCACAACGAGGCGGCAGCCGGGTTTCTTCATAAGGGGCTTCTGCGGTTATACAGGATGAGGTACCAGGGGAGCGACATGGCAGCGTTGTACTCATTTTTGCATAGAGGACGGATGTACGCGTACCTAAGCGGCTTTGAGCCGGACCTTGCCGCCTTAAGCCCCGGCGCCCGCATGCTCGAATACGCGGTAGAGGACGCTATAAGGGCAGGGGCCAAAGAGGTCGATTTTTTAAGGGGCGCCGAAAGCTATAAGTACGTCTGGATGCCAAAGGAGAGCAGGAACTACATGTTGGTCATACAGGGGAAAGATCGATGATCGTGTACAGGAAGTCTGAAGAGGAGATTGAGACACGCCATTTGGCGATGGAGATATTGCGGATGGCGGAAGGCGTAAAGGACGGTTGTACCCACGAGGCCGCAACAGAGCTTATGATCGAGTTGGGCAGGCTGGAATCGGGCATAGCCGACAGCCTCTTCCATGAAAGGGACGGCGTAAACGAGATAAGCGCGGCCATGAGGAAGGCTTCGACCGCCGCCGGGCACGTATTCAGGGCCTCCTGGGAGGGAAGGGGCGCTGAAGTATCGTCATGGTCTGACGTCTTGACGGCCCAACTCGTGAGTATACTCTCCATGCCTCTGCCCGGAAGGATCAAGACGAGGCTACCGGAGGGATATGCCCATTACGGGCTCTTTCCTGAGGTCTATCTGCAAGCGGCGCGCGATTTCTTCGAGGACAGGAGGCCCGCTCAAGCAGTATGCATAGGCCTCCGGAGCATAGGGACAAGTCTCTCGTCTGTCGTGGCCGCCACCCTTGAGTCCCTTGGGTGTGACGTTATGTCATTTACATTAAGGCCCAGGGGCCATCCTTTCAGCAGAAAGGCGCTCCTTATGCCTGAGCTTGAGGAGGTTGTCACGGGTCTCAAGGGGAGCTTCTTTTTATTGGTGGACGAGGGGCCGGGGCTCAGTGGCACGTCTTTCTCCTCGGTGGCCCAAAGGTTATCCCGGCTGGGTGTCCCTGACGGGAATATCATCATCTTCCCAAGCTGGGAACCGGACGGCAGCTCTTTCATCTCAGGGGAAGCAAGGCAGAGGTGGGGCAGGCACGCCAGGTATGTCTCATATTTCGAGGATATATGGGTCAGGAGCGGAAGGCTCCAGATGGAAACCGGCCTTGTTGGGCCGCTTAAGGACATATCGGCTGGCATGTGGAGGGGGTTTTTCTACAATGATGAGGATTGCCCGGCCGTACACCCGAGGCATGAGAGGAGAAAATATATGGTAGGCGAGCCTGGGGAGGCTGGTTCCGTGATGCTCAAGTTCGCCGGCCACGGCAGGTTCGGCGCCTCGAAGGCAGCGAGGGCGGCGCGGCTCTCTCAAGCAGGTTTCACCATGCCGGTAAAGGGCTTTACAAACGGTTTCATATTAAGTGATTTCGTTCCGGGAAGGCCCGTTACCGCAAAGGATGTAAACCAGCTCCTGCTCGACCAGATGGCCGGCTATCTCGCCTTTGTGAAGCAGAACTTCCCGGCCCAGGGCAGGATGAGTTTTGATGAGTTCGTCCAGATGGCCGTTCGCAATATCACCCTCGGCCTCGGCGAGGACTGGGCAAAGCCGGCGGCTCGCCTTGAGGGGTTTAAAGGGGAATATGCCGGTCATGAGGCGGTGCAGATAGACGGCAGGATGTTCCCGTTCGAGTGGCTGCTTACAGGTAAAGGCTACAGGAAGACGGATTGCCTCGACCACCATCTCGACCAGTTCGTCCCCTCTTCCCAGGATATAGCATGGGACTTAAGTATGACAGCCGTCGAGTTCGAGATGAATCCGATGGAGCAGAGCTATTTCGTAGGCAGGTATTCCGCCGCAGCCGGCGACCACGTAAGTCATGAGCGCCTGAGATTTTATACTATCGCCTATCTCGCGTTCAGGCTCGGCTACTCTACCTTCGCGTCGATCGAGCTTGCGGGGAGCGCTGACGGTCAGAGGTTTACGACCCTTCGGCACCGTTATGCCTCGGCGCTTAAAAGGGAGCTTCTATGGCTTGAGGACTAAATGATGAAGATAGACCTCCACAACCATTCTTTCACTCATGAGAGCTCTTCTGAGCCTCAAGATACGATCGAGGCGGCGATAGGCGCTGGTCTCGACGGAATAGCCTTTACAGAGCACAACTCCTACTCTGCTTCGGACATGGCCGAGGAGCTTAAAGAGAGGTTCGAGGGGAGGATAAGGATATTCAGGGGCGCGGAATATGACGCGGCTGAAGGGCATGTGCTCATATTCGGGATAACCGACGATAGCTTCATGGGCCTCGGCATGTACGCTCCTGTCTCTGAGCTTATAAAATACGTCACGCCGAAAGGCGCCGCCGTCATCGCGGCCCATCCTTTCAGGGGATGGGGCCTGTTCAAGGCCGACCTCGCCTCTGTCCACGGCTTGTGTGCCGTTGAGGCCTTCAACGGGCACAACACCCCTGAGGAGAATGAAAAGGCCATGGTCGTGGCCGCCTCGATCGGCATCCCCGCCACAGGCGGAAGCGACTCGCACGGCAAGGAGGACGTTGGAAGATGCTATACCGAGTTCCAGGACGAGGTCACATACGAGAACTTCGTCTCGTTGCTGAGGGGTGGGCGCTACAGGGGCGTGTGCGGCAGGCCTTGAACGCTTTTTGCCTTCTCCTTCTCGCGCCGTCCCTGCTCTTTGTGCTGGCCGGTTGCGGTAGGGGCTGGGCAGGGATAGAGGTCAAGGGGATAGGGCTGACCCAGGACAACGAGGCCGCGGTCATACGGCTTTCTGAGACCAGGCCTGGCGGACTCGACGATGCGCTTTCCGGGAGCGAAAGGGTCTTTATCCTCCATGAGAAGTCCGGGATTTTTATAAGTTCTCCACTGATAAAAGACGCGCCAAAGGAGAGCATCACATTTCCCAATCATGGAAAAATATTCAAAAAAGGTGACAGCGTGCATGTCGTCATCGGAGGATTTTCATCAGCCCCGGTGGTCCTTGAGTGATAGCTTGAATAATGAGGGCAAGGCCAGCCCAGGTATTTTTCGATCTGGGCAGGGTTGCCCGATATCGTCTTGTCAGATTTGAGGTAAGGGTTTCAAATGCTTCAATTTTTATGAAGAATACCCTTGACAGCCATTTGCAGAATAGATAAAATCCAATGCTGCCCAAAAGACCTGTATTCTTAATGATTCGCTACAGGCATCGTTTGGAGCCAGTTCTTAAAAAATGTTTTGAAATACCGGCGTTTTTATGTGAAAATTGTAAGATTGAAAAGGGGCCTGACCCTGTTTTGCGGCTCCCGATTCGATATATAGGCGCGTAGCTCAGGGGTAGAGCGCTACCTTGACACGGTAGAGGTCGGCGGTTCGAAACCGCCCGTGCCTACCATTGCTGTAATCAAGGTGTCATCGGTCAGGTTGGCTTAAGGGCTATTTCTGACGGATGACGCCTTTTATTGATTTCAAGTATGGCCGGTAAAAGGCCGAAGGACTTGATGATAAAGGTAATCTTCCCAACAGGTGAGGAGAAGGAGTTCGGTCCGGGCACAAGCGTTCTTGAAGCGCTTAAGGTCCATGATAAGGGACTCCTCAAGAAGACCGTCGCCGCGAAGGTAGATGGCTCTTTGAGGGATTTAAAGTCGTCCCTTGGAAGCGCCGACGGCCAGGTGAAGGTCGAACCTGTCGTGCTCGACTCCCCTGAGGGGCTTGAGATACTGCGCCATTCGGCCTCCCACGTGCTTGCCGAGGCGGTAAAGTCCATCTATAAAGACGCGAAGGTCGCCATAGGGCCAGCTATTGAGGACGGCTTCTACTATGATTTTGACGTTGAGAAGCCATTTACCCCGGAAGACCTCGAAAAGATAGAATCGAGGATGAGGGAGATAATAAAGGGAGACCACCCGTTCTCGAGGGAGACTATACGCAAGGAAGAGGCGCTGAAGCTCTTCCTGGATATGGGCGAGAGGTACAAGGAAGAGATAATAGGCGAGCTGGACAGCCCTGAAGTGAGCGTCTACAGGCAGTCTCAGTTCGTTGACCTTTGCAGGGGGCCGCACCTGCCCTCTACCGGGTGGATAAAGGCCTTCAAGCTTACCGCCGCCGCCGGCGCATACTGGAGAGGCGACGAGAAGCAGAAGATGCTCCAGAGGATCTACGGCACCGCCTTCGCCACCAGGGATGACCTCAAGGCCTATCTCGACAGGATCGAGGAGGCGAAGAGAAGGGACCACAGGAAGCTCGGGCGCGAGCTCGACCTTTTTACCACGAGCGAAAACATTGGCTCGGGGCTTGTCCTGTGGCATCCGAACGGCGCTACGGTAAGAATGGTAATAGAGGACTTCTGGAAGGGCGAGCACGTAAAGGGCGACTACTCGATAATCTATACGCCCCACATAGCCATGGTAGACCTCTGGAAGACGAGCGGCCATTGGGACTTCTACAAGGAGAGCCTCTTCTCCCCGATGGACGTCGAAGGGCAGGATTATATCGTAAAGCCCATGAACTGCCCGTTCCACATACAGGTATACAAGACCCAGCTCAGGAGCTACAGGGACCTTCCCATACGCTATGCCGAGCTTGGGACGGTCTACCGCTATGAGCGCTCCGGCGCTCTCCACGGGCTTCTCCGTGTCCGGGGCTTCACTCAGGACGACGCCCATATATTCATGACCCCGGACCAGCTTGAGGACGAGATAAAGGGTGTCCTCAAGTTTACGCTTTTCATATTAAATTCTTTTGGATTCAATGAATTTGATATATACTTAAGCACCAGGCCGGAAAAATACGTAGGTACTCTCGACAACTGGGCAAAGGCCGAGGGCGCATTGAAGGGCGCTCTTGAGGCGCAAGGGATAAAATATTCCATCGACCCGGGCGAGGGGGTGTTCTACGGCCCGAAGATAGACATAAAGATAAAGGACGTGCTGGGTAGAAGCTGGCAGTGCTCGACCATACAGGTCGATTTCAATCTGCCGGAGAGGTTTGACATAACGTACAGGGACGAGTCGGGCGGCGAGAGCAGGCCCATAATGATACACAGGGCGCTCATGGGCTCTCTCGAGCGTTTCTTCGGCTGCCTGGTAGAGCACTACGCCGGCGCCTTCCCGGTCTGGCTCTCTCCTGTGCAGGCGACAGTCCTTACGGTGACCGAACGGAACGACGAGTTCGCCAGGGAAGTATACGCGAGGCTTAGGTCCGAGGGCATAAGGGCCGAGATAGACATACGCAATGAGAAGCTTGGCTTCAAGGTAAGGGAAGCGCAGCTTAAGAAGATACCGTATCAGCTCGTGATAGGCGATAAAGAGACCGAGGCGAGGCAGGTGGCCCCGCGTTTGAGGGGCGGGTCGAATCTGCCGTCCATGACGGTGGACGAGTTCCTAACAGTCATAAAGGCCGAGAACAGGCCTGGCGTCCATACTCTTTGAGGCGTCAAACCGGAGGGGGTGAATTTTTATAGCAAAGGATACGACAAGGATCAACAAGATGATAAGGGTTCCGCAGGTCAGGGTCATCGACGCGGAAGGCAACCAGCTTGGAGTAATGGCGACAAGGGATGCGATTACGGCCGCCGAGGAAGTCGGGATGGACTTGGTCGAGGTGGCAGCGACGGCGAACCCGCCGGTCTGCAGGATCATGGACTACGGCAAGTTCAAATACCAGACGAGCAAGAAGACCAAGGAGGCCAAGAAAAAGCAGACCGTTATAAGCATCAAGGAAGTTAAGCTCCGTGGGAAGACCGGGGAGCATGATTTTCAGTTCAAGCTGCGTAACGTCAAGAGGTTCCTTGGTGACGGCGACAAGGTAAAGATCTCGATCATCTTCAAGGGGCGCGAGATAACCCATACCGAGCTTGGCATGGGGATGCTCAAGAGGGTCGCCGAGGAATTGAAGGACGTTGCCACTATCGAAGCGCCCCCGAAACTCGAGGGCCGCAATATGAGCATGTTGATAGCGCCGGCCCCTCAAAAGGCCGAGAAGACTACAAAGCAGGTAGATACGCCCCAGCAGAAAGATAACTCAGGGGCGCAGCCACAGGAGGAGTAGAAAGCAATGCCCAAGCTTAAGACCAATAGCGGTGCCGCGAAGAGGTTCAAGATAACCGGGTCCGGCAAGGTGAAGAGAAACAAGTCCGGTATGAGGCACCTCCTCACGAGCAAGGCCAAGAAGACAAAGAGGGTGCTCCGCAAATCCGGCCTCATCTCCGCCACACACGAGGACTCTATCAAGAAGTTGCTGCCCTACGGCTAAGGGTAGATATTAGCTTTTACTTGTAAGTATCTGTAATTGTTGCTTTAAGCTTATCTGAAATCAATACGCAAGGAGCAGTTATGCCGAGGGTTAAAAGAGGCGTTAACGCCAAGAAGAAGAAAAAGAAAGTACTAAAAGCCGCCAAGGGGTTCCGTGCCGGCAAAAGCAAGCTTTACCGCATAGCGACCGAGACCGTTGACAGGGCGCTCGTATACGCCTACGCCCACAGAAGGACCAAGAAGAGGGAGATACGGAGCCTCTGGATCGCCAGGATAAACGCGGCAGCCAGGAATAACGACATCACCTACAGCCGCCTCATAAGCGGCCTTCTCAGGGCCAACGTCGCGATCGACAGGAAAAACCTCGCGGACATGGCAGTGCACGACGCGGCCGGGTTCGCCAAGGTCGTCGAAGTAGCGAAGACCAGCCTCGCTGCATGAGCGTAAGGCCTGAAGAGCTCGAGCGGGAGGCGCTGGAGGAGCTTTCCAAGGCTGCTTCCAGGGAAGCTCTCCAGCAGGCCAAGGCCAGGTACCTCGGCAGAAAAGGGGAGGTGGCCACGCTCTTGAAAGGGCTCGGCGCCCTTTCCCCTGACCAGAGAAAAAAGGCCGGCGAGTCGATAAATACCGTTAAGGACAGGCTCGAAGCGGTCTTTGCGAGCGCCCTTTCTGCTTTTGACGAAAGGGAGAGGAATGAGAAGCTCGACAGGGAACGGGTGGACGTAACGCTACCCGGCAGGTCCTTAAGCCCCGGCAGGCTCCATCCGGTCACTCAGGTGATGGACGAGATAGAGGAGATATTCTCGAGCCTGGGCTTCGATATCGCGGAGGGGCCGGAGGTCGAGCTCGACTATTATAACTTCGAGGCCTTAAACCTTCCAAAAGACCATCCTGCAAGGGATATGCAGGATACCTTCTATGTAAGCGACGAGGTGCTTCTGCGCACCCACACCTCCCCGGTCCAGATAAGGGTGATGGAAAAGGAAAAGCCCCCTTTGAGGGTCATCGCCCCTGGAACGGTCTACCGCAGGGACTCAGACATCACACATACCCCGATGTTCCACCAGGTCGAAGGCTTCATGGTGGATAAGGGCGTTACCTTCAGCAACCTTAAGGGCGTGCTTACGCATTTCCTCCACAGCCTTTTCGGCGAGAAGATCGAGATACGCTTCCGCCCGAGCTTTTTCCCTTTTACCGAGCCGAGCGCCGAGGTCGATATCCGCTGCGTCATCTGCGGGGGTTCCGGCTGCAGGGTCTGCAAGGGCAGCGGGTGGCTCGAGATACTCGGGGCGGGCATGATACATCCTCACGTCTTCAGGGCCGTCAAATACGACCCGGAAGAGTACACGGGCTTTGCCTTCGGACTCGGCATAGAGAGGATAGCCATGCTCAAGTTTGGTATCGACGACCTGAGGCTCTTCTTTGAGAACGATCTGAGGTTCCTCAGGCAGTTTTAGCTCCCTTTATAATTTGGCAATTCATTTTAGGACTCTGAAAAATCCCCTTTTAAGGTCAAACAGATGCTTTTCAGTTACAATTGGCTAAAAGAGTATCTCGAAGGCGCGCCCGCTCCAGATGAACTCTCCGACAGGCTTACCATGTCCGGTACCGAGATAGAATCAGTCACAAGGACCGGCGCCGCTTTTACCAACGTCATAACAGCCCAGATAATAAGCTGCGAGAAGCACCCCAACGCGGATAAGCTCTCTTATTGCAAGGTGAGGACAGACAAGGAAGAGCTCGCGATAGTCTGCGGCGCGAAGAACATGAAGGCCGGCGACAAGGTCGCCCTTGCCGTAAACGGGGCCGAGTTGCCGGGCGGGCTCAAGATAAAGAAGTCCAAGATAAGGGGTGTCGAATCCCAGGGCATGATGTGCTCTGAGGTCGAGCTCGGGCTCAAGGATACGTCCAGTGGCTTGATGATCCTCCCTCCTGATACACCGCTCGGCGTGGACTACAGCGCCATCCTCGGCTCGGACTATATGATGGAAGCGGGGATCACCCCGAACAGGGGCGATATCCTCTCGATACGGGGCCTGGCGAGGGAAGCTGCCGCCGTAACGGGCGCCAGGTTTATCGACAAGTCCTTTACGGTGGAAGAGGGCGGCGGTCCTGTAGAGAAGGCCGCTACTGTCTCTGTGGCCCCGGCTTGCCCATGTCGGAGATACTCCGCGCGTGTCATAGAGGGCGTAAAGACAGGCCCGTCGCCGGATGATATCAGGGCAAGGCTTGAGGCCCACGGCATAAGGGCCATAAACAACGTGGTCGATATTACAAACCTCGTGCTCCTTGAGACTGGCCAGCCTTTGCATGCCTTTGACCTCGACAAGCTCAACGGCCATAGAATAAACGTGAGGTTCGCCGCAGAGGGCGAGAGCATCGAGACTATCGACGGCAAGACGAGGTCGCTCGATACATCCATGCTCGTTATCGCCGATTCCGCAGTCCCGGTCGCTATAGCCGGCGTCATGGGTGGCAAGGCAACAGAGGTAAGCGAGGGGACGGTGAGGGTGCTCCTTGAGAGCGCATGGTTCGAGCCCTCGAGCGTGAGGATGACCTCCAGGAAGCTCGGCTTATCGAGCGATTCATCCTACAGGTTCGAAAGGGGGGTCGATATCGATGGCGTGGCAAAGGCCCTTGACATGGCCGCTAACCTTATATTAAAGCTCGCCGGAGGGGCGGCAACAAAGGGTACCATAGATATCCGCGCAGTCAAGGCCGTGCCGGCGGAGATAGATTTCAGGCTTAAAAGGGCAGAGGAGCTTCTTGGCGTATCCATCGGCGAAAAAGCCCTGCTCGAGATATTCGGCAGGCTTGGGATTATAGCCCGCGTAAAATCTCCAGGCGTCATAACCGCCGTACCGCCGTCATACAGGACGGACCTCGTACAGGAGACCGACCTCATGGAGGAGGCGGCAAGGCTCTTCGGCTATAATAACATATCTACGACATTGCCGGTCGCAAGGCTCATACCGGGCAGCCCCGGCAGGCTTTCGGCCATAAGAAGGAAGGTAAAGACGCTGCTCGTGGACTCAGGCCTCACAGAGGTCGTGAACTACAGCTTCGTCTCCAGGGAGGCCTTTGCCATTACCGGGCCGGAGTCAAAGGCAGGCGTGGCCATTCTGAACCCGCTCACAGAGGAGCAGGCAGTGATGAGGGACAGCCTTCTGCCATCGCTCCTGGAAAACCTGAAGTTCAACCTCGCCCGCAAGAGCGAGGAGCTTAAGATATTCGAGTTCGCCCCGGCGTTCATAGCAAACTCAAGGCTGCCTCATGAGAGGTGGAAGGTCGCCGGGCTCCTCTACGGCCACCGCTACGAGCCTGGCTGGAGCTACCCGGCTGAGTCGGTTGATTTCTTCGACGTGAAAGGGCTCATAGAGCGCCTTCTTGAAGGGCTCGGGATACAAAGAGCGGTCTTTGAAAGGACGGAGCACCGGTTGCTGCACCCTGGAAAGGCGGCTGCCCTAAGGCTTGCGAATAAGCCGGCCGGGGTGTTCGGAGAGGTCCATCCGGCCCTCTGGGCCGGTTATGATCTCAGAATGCCTGCCTATCTTTTTGAGCTTGATATCGATACGATGATGGCCTCTTTCGGCGCGGCGAGAAAGTACTCCCCACTGCCTAAATTCCCTGAATCGGCGAGGGATATAGCCTTCATAGTGAATGAAGAGACACCCTTCAGGGAGATCTCAGACTCGATAAAAAGGATTGACGTAAAACTTATTGAAAAGGTTGAATTGTTTGATGTATACTATGGCGGGAACATACCTTCCGGCAGTAGAAGCCTCGCCGTACGCGTGACCTACAGGTCGCGTGAGAGGACGCTTACAGGGCAGGAAGTCGAAGATATCCATACCAGGGTAGTGAAAGAGCTAACCGAGCGGTTCAAGGCAGAAGTCAGAGGTTGAGGCGCGTAATATTTTACCCCGCTTTAAGAGGAGGACTACTATGACCAAGGCGGATATCGTAGAGATTGTCTTTGAGAAGGTAGGTTTTTCAAAAAAGGATGTTTCTGCAGTCATCGAGGAGATATTCGAGACCGTAAAGACGACCCTTGAGTCTGGTGAAAAGGTCAAGATCTCCGGCTTCGGCAACTTCACCATAAGGCAGAAGAGGGCCAGGAGGGGAAGGAACCCCCAGACAGGGAGCGAAATCACCATAGACCAGCGCCGTGTGATGACCTTCAAGGCCAGCCAGCTCCTAAAGAAGGCCATAAACCAGCAGGCGCAGGCCCAGACGCCAACAGCGGTCTGATCCTGGTCCGCAGGTCCAATACTTCAAAAAACGCCTGAAGGCCACGGATGACGACGCAGATACCCGACAAGCTCTATTTCAAGATAGGCGAAGCGGCCGCCCTTACAAAGGTGAAGCCGTACGTTTTGAGGTACTGGGAGAGCGAGTTCAGGATAATAAGCCCCAAGAAGTCGCTCACCAAGCAGAGGGTCTACAGCAAGCGGGATATAGAGCTTATACTTGAGATAAAACGCCTGCTCTACAAGGAAGGTTTCACGCTTGACGGGGCGAAAAAGCGCGTCAAGGAGATACAGGCCGAGCGGACCAGGCAGCTCGATTTCGGCTTTACAGAAAAGAAGTTCCAGACGGCCCTGAAGGCCTTGAAAAAAGAGCTTACGTCCATAAGGAAGATGCTGGCTTGAAAAGTTTGTCTTCTGGAAGGTTTTTTCTGGAAAAGCCTTTAACGGCGTGCTAATATTATTTGTCTCAGGGGGCCGGACGGGCCCCTTTTAAATTGTAATCGATTCCGGGGCGTAGCGCAGCCTGGTAGCGCACTAGCATGGGGTGCTAGTGGTCGGAGGTTCGAATCCTCTCGCCCCGACCAGTTAAATCAAGGGGTTACGGAGTTTCCGTAGCCCCTTTTTTTATGAAAAAGGCAATTGGTATACAGTTTGGTCTACAGTTTGACAAAATATAAAAAGCCGCCCCCCTTTCGGGTAAGCGGCTGAAGGGAAGGGCCCTCCGGGTAACTCATGGGCGGTGAGCCCGGAAGGGCGCGTGGAGGGTGTGGGGGAGGGTGTTCGTGCTCGGAGGCTATGGCTTCGGCGGTTTTCTCTGGGTTCAAGTGGAAATTTTTTCCACTTGATTTTCTGTCACCCCCCTGTGCCTTCTTCGTCCTGTCGTACTTCTTCCCGATGTAGTAGGCGAAGGACTTGTGCTCACTTTGAGCAGAAGTGTCGGCGGTAGCAGACTGGACATTTTGTCCACTCTGCACATACGGCGGTTTTCAAGTCCTCAAATTGAGGACTTGATTTCCTGGCGGTAAGCGGCCTTCGCCCGGTGAGCGTCGGTAGAGCGTTCGTTCTTATGTGGCTCAATTAATTGAGTAACAGAAGTCTTCTTTTCACCTCGTGGTTTTCCGGAAGCTTGAGACTTCCTCTCCTGGGCCTCTGCCTTTATGGGTGCGTAGCCTAAGACCTTCTGAGGTGGAGCTTTTCCTTCCACTCCCCTATCATCCCTTCGAATTTTTGCTCAGGCACGGCGGCGAGCTTCTGGCATTTTGAAGAGAAATTCTTTGTAGTGTCCAAATCTTTAAGGGTAACGGAAAACGGTACTTTCGAAATGACCGTTTTTTTTGAAGGCCGTCCGCTCTGCACACCTTGTGCTATGGTGCCGGCGGTTTTTGGTTGGTGGCATTTTGCCGAAAAACCGGTGTCTGGCCCGGTACCGGTTATAAGGGTGCCCTCCCGGCGGTTTCGCGTCTGGCTGGCGCTGCCGGGACCAAGAGGGCCCTCTCCCGGCCCTAAGCAATAATCCGTATCGTCCACCACCTCGAAGCGGTAGGGGTGTCGTCGTGATCCCTCATATGGCGCTCGCCCCAGGGTGAAAACTCCTCGCCGCTTGCCATGCCGGGCCTCAAGTTTTGCCGCTGTCTCCCCCTCTTCCTCTGCCAAGACTGCCTTTAGCTCCGCGTCTTCCCTCATTTGCCTTTCCTCCTCGTTTTGGTTTGTATGCTCTCGCTCTTCACGAAAGCGCTGCTCTTGGTTTACGGGCTGGCCTTCATAGCCCCAGACTCCGGCCAGCCTTTACAAGGCTGTGTAGGACGCGATAGACCGCCTCCTCTAGCAGCCTCAGTGTAGCCATCCCCGCACCTCTCTCTCCGTCACGCTCGGCAATTGCCCGCCATCCCACCACCAAAAGCGCGGGTGACAGCCGAAGGGGATCCGCTCAAGCTCCCCCTGGACGTCGAGCGTAGGCAGGGGCATGGGCCTTATCCTGCCAGTCCTCAGTAAAGGCTCGGCGAGGTGCTCCGGCAGCGTTACCACCTCGCCAGGCTCAAGCTCCCGGATGCCGGACGTTGTACGGACCTTGAGGACGCTAACCACCATGTAGCTATTCATTCGAGCACCTCCAGAATATCATCCGCGTCTTTAGTGCTGGTCCTCGATGGTCCGCGGTCCGGCGTATTGTCCTCTCCATTGTTTTTACATATAGACTCATCTTCCTTTTTAGTAATTTCACCTACACGTACAATAGCAGGGACCGCGGACCACTGCGGACCACCTAAGCCAATGCCGGAATAAAGGCGGGTTCTGCTCCCCCTCGTCCGGGGCCTCTCGGTCTTCAACTCCGGCAATGCCGCCCGCAAGTCACGGCCAAATGTCTGCAAAGTGCCGGGGTGCTCCCGCCCCTGTGTCTCACACCATGTCCGCCAAGCCTGGTAAAGGTCAGAACAGGCCACCTCGGCCCCCGGTGCAAAATGACACTCATCACGAATGAAGGCGCTTATAGGACTCCCCAGGTCCTCAAGCTCGTCAATGGCCTCCCTCGCGCTCGACGGCTGTATAAAGCGGCCCCTCTCCTTGAGCCTGTAGAGGCCCTCGACCGCCCAATTAAGAATTGCTGGCAGCTCTTCCGCAAGTCTGGCGTCGAGGCTGTGGTCCTCGCGGCCCAGGAAGCTCTCATTCATTTTCAGGACGATGAACCGTGAAGCCAGCGCCCCGGAGCTGTCGGACAGGCATGGCAGTTCGTTCGTGAGAACCATGAACCGGGTGTTCAGCTTTCCGGTCCAATCTTCCATGTGTTTTCGGGGTATGCTTAAGGTGTCCTCGCCGCTGATTGATAAAAGTCGTTCCGTGGTCATCTCCTGGTTAGCCCTGGAGCCTAAACGGGCATCAGATATGACGCCCAGGGGTTTCCCGATTAGCGGTTGAAGTCCAAAGAGTGTTTGTAGTGAGGATAATGTGGGTCCCGCGATATTATGATTGCCCAGGAGCTTTACGAGGAGCCTATATATTGTCCCCTTTCCCGACCTCGGAGGACCTACCAACATAAAAATCTTCTGGAAGGAAGTATCCGAAGTAAGGAGGAGTCCAATTATCTCCTGTAGTGTCAGGCCGGACTCCGGATCATCGGGCCAGATTGAATTGAGGAAGGCCAACAAGCTCTTGGGACCCGATGCATCCGGGGTGTGCGCTATCGGAATTTGAATATTAAAGTAATGCTCGCGGTTGTGAGGTTCGAGGACGACGCCGCTCTCCCGCAGTCGCAGCGCACCATTTGCAAGATTGATAATGTTTGTGTCGGCGTTCCATTCGTGGCGCGGACGGAAGATTTCAGTTTTCAGAATATCAAGTACACCATTGACGCGGTTCTGGGTAACATCTGCTATCGTCTCGACGACCTCATGCACCTTACCCTTTACCTCGCGATTAGGGGCCTCCTGCCATACGCCATCGAGATTCCATACCCAGATATCTCCATCAGCGCACAAGACATTCTCCGGTCCGTAATTCTCCACGACCTTTCTGGCGAGTACCAGGTGGTCAGGCTCCTCCTCTGCAAAGGCTGCCGCCGCTTCTGCCTTTATCGCGCTCAAGGGCAGCCCGGTCATTTTTTTAATTGTCCTGTAGACGCGCTGCCGCGCAACGGGGCCCAGGATTTTCGTGGCTGCCTGGACGATTGAGGCGATATTCTCGGAAGTCGAGTCAGGGGTCAGGGCTTCGGCCATGATGGAAGGCTCGTCCGTGAGGCTGGCCTCTCGTTTCTCCTTCATATACTCATCGAGCCAAGCGTTATCCGGCATTGTGATATTCCTCCTCGAAAAGTGCCCGCCTTGCCGTGTCATCTCGGGTGCAAAAAACAGTTTCATAGGTGTATTCAATTTCGGGCATCGCATGAATAAGAGGCGCGAATACCTTAAGCTCATCCTCCGCGAAGCCCTGGGCCTCTTTCTGTCGGTAGAGCCACAAGAGCGCGGCCATTGAATCTACCTTGTGCTTCTCCCATGCACGATAAGTCTTCTCGCGTTCTCCCCGCTCCTGCCGGGCCTGTACTGCCGCCCTGGTATCTGCCGGGGTTCTGTGAGTACTTATCCCGGCCCTGTCTGCCAGCATCTTAATTGCGCCGCGTGTATCGAGGCCGTGAAACTTTTTCACGAAATCCAGCACGTCGCCACCTTCACCGCAAGCCCAACACCTCCACTTTTCGCCCCTGATAGTAAAGGACGGACTCCGGTCATCGTGGAAAGGGCATCGCCTCTTGCCGCGCTCAAGGTGTATCCCGGCGTCGCTCAGGACGGCCTCAAGAGGCAAGGCGGCCTTGATATGGGCTATAAGGGAGCCGCCGTTCATTACTTCGCGCCCCTGGCCGCTGCCTTTTCCCTAAGCCATCCCTCAATCTCTGAGGCCAGCCAACCACAAGCCTGCCCTCCCAGGCGTATCCTCCTTGGGAATTTTCCGGCCCTCTCCCAACGGAATATAGAGGGGTCTGAGACTTGAAGCATCCTCAATAATTCGGGCTTCCTTATAATTCGCTCGTCTGTCTTTTCAACCTGCATTTTCCCGCCTCCTTGTTTGTTGTTGATTATGAGCACATATAGAGCAAGCCCCGTGCCAAACGCAAAAAGGCCGCCACGGATTGCCAGTAACGGCCTGTATTCATTGAGCTTTAGGTCATGAAAGCGGCGCTCGCCTCCATTATCTTGAAAGACACGAAATCCCATATATGGGATTTCAGCGAAATAAAATCCCATATATGGGATTTAGGAACAGTTGTGCGAGGAGAGCTTGAGTACGCATTTGACGCATTATGCTCCGTAGCGTCCCGTACCTCGCCGGGGCCCGGGATCGGCAACTGGCCCGCGGTGGCACGCGATCCACCCCATTGTCTACTGCACTGGCTTTATATATAGGTATTTGCCCTATATTTTCCTTTTTTATATGTGTTTGAGCTGGAGAAACAATGACAGGGAACGCGTTCCATCGCGTTCCACCGCGTACCGGTCCTCGATGGTCCGCGGTCCGGCGTATTGTCCTCTCCATTGATTTTACATATAGACTCATCTTCCTTTTTAGTAATTTCACCTACACGTACAATGGCAGGGACCGCGGACCACTGCGGACCACCTAAGCCAATGCCTGAATAAAAGCGGGTACGGCCCCTACCACACCTTCCTGCCCCAAAACGCTCCAAAACTCCCCAACGCTCCACAATCGCCTACAAGCCACAGAACCCTGAACCCTTATGAAGGGCATGGGCCAGTCTTCTCCCGCGCTCCAGCGCCCCTCCTGTGAAGCCACACCGCCAAATAACTGGTAAGTTTCTTACCACCAATTGCAGGAAGGGAGCCTCATGGTACCCGACTTCCTGACTACGTTGTGTCGAATCGGATACCGTTTTGCGTAAATCACCTTGTCAAAGATCCACAGGAATACCCCTCCAATACCCTACTCGATACCCCCGTGATCCACCCAAATCACCGTCCCTAAAGCACCAGGCTCCACCCTCTCCAAGTCAGGCTCGGCTCTCTCTCCAAGACTCCCCAAGAGGCTTGCCGTGAACCAGTTTCGACAAGGGGTGCCGGGGAGGGAAAAGTCCAGCAGAATCAAAATGTTAGGGATGGGGAGAAATAAATTGTGGGGGGTACTTTAACGACAGATACCCCCGCCCATAACAACATGAAACCCATAGGGGGTACGGCATAGATTAGTAGTAATAATCCACCTATACAGGAGCGCAACGCCAGTTGACAGGGTCTTGGCAGCCGGTGATTGAACGCATAACCAGTAACAATATCAGTAACAATTGTTACCGATTATGATGCGTGCCACGAACGGCATAATCGCTTGAAAATTGAATACTTAAGCGACAACCTTCAGCCCGTATCCCTTGCCTATTCGATAACCGGTAACGATTGTTACCGGTTAGGCAAGCCGGACGCATGAAAGGAAAACACCATGTTAGAGATTAAAACCTTGCAGGACGTTGAAAAGCTGATGAAGGACGTAAACAAAGCCTTATCGCTTATTGAAAGCACGTACGGCAAGCAAGGACCAGTTTGCTATGCCATATCGCAATTCCTCAAGAGTGACAACGGCAAGGCAGAGTTAGGGGAAACGTCTGCTAAGGCATGGTTAACAGAGCGTCTCAAGGGTGTTAGCGTGAACGCCTTTTACAATGCTGTTAGACGGTATGAAGAATCCTTACTAACACCGGAGGAAAAGGAAACGAAAAAGGCAACGGCACAAGCGGAACGTGCCAAGAAAAAGGCAGAGCAAAAGGCTAAAGAGGATAGCATACCCGCCGATTTTTCGGCAATAGAGTTAGGGCTAAGGTCTGCTGTTAAAGGTTGGTCTATAGACCAGTTACAGACGGTTCAAGCTATTGTTGCGGCGGAATTAACCCGCAAGGAAAAAGCCATGACCGCCGAAGCGGCAAAACAGGCAAGTAAGGCTAAAGCCGTTCCTACAGGCAAAACACGGGTAACTGCGGCAAACGGTTCCGCATCGCCGATAGCACAAGCGGCAAACCAGTAACACGGCTGGACAGGGAAACGTGGTGTTTCCCTGTCCTTTAACCGTTCCCTAATAACAGGAGCTAAGACTATGCGAAAAAGCATAATCTATTTTCTCGCCGGAGTACATGGAGCTATGGCCGTTGTAGTCGTGTACATAATGGCTACAATCTAAGCCGTATCCCGATAAGACACGTTCAAGGCCGGAGAAGTTTGTCCATATTCTCCGGCTTTTTTTGCAGACTTCTCCATGCGCTCGCGCTCATGACGCATACCTGTACCTGGGCAGTTGCACCCGTCTATCCGTCTAATAATCCCGCAAATTCAAAGCCCTGGAAGTCCGGTTAATCCGGGATTCCGAAAAACCTGGGATTGGTTTGCCCGAATCCGGCGAGTCCCTGTTTTAAAAGTTAAACCGTTTAACTTTTAGTTCTGAAAGTCCCTGAAAACGAAACTTCCCGAATCCCGAAAAGCCCTGGAAGTCCCCTGACTATTCTGAAACTGCGTTTTAAGCCTTGAAGATTATTAAGCAAAACGCCTGTTGAGAAACACGCGATAGCCCTTTAAACGGAGTCCTGGCCGTTTGGAGGATGCCCAGATAAGGAAGGTCTGCATAGCCCTGCCCAGGCGCCTGTCGGGAGACACGCGGAAGGAAGCGGACCCCTTGTCAATGAATGAGCAATCCTGGAATCTGAAAGCCGGTTAAATCCGGCTTGAAGGAGTCTTGGAAAGCTCCCCTGGTCTATCGGGGATGAGGATAGAGGAACCACGTATAGGCTCTGCTCGGAGTAACGTCCGAAGGCAACCAGTGGTCACGGCATGGAGGATGTCGCGAGAGTCGCGCTCCCAAGCTGCTCCCTGGAAGTAAGGGAAAGCGGTCCGGTGTAATTCCCGGTCCCGTTGAGTACCTGAGGTAAAGGATAGCGGTCTGTTCCCTGTAAAGGGATTCGGTGAAGAACCGAGGGCGCGGGTGGGTGAATCGACGGCACGCCTTGCTGAACCTTGACTGATGTTTCGACGGGCCAAAAGCGAGAAGGTCCGCCTGGTCTTGGGGAAGCGTAGGACTGAAAATCCTGGGTTGAAGTCTGATTCAGGTCGATTCGTAAAGGACGAAAGTATACCCCTCATTCCTCCGGTCAGGTCTTACCTTAAAGGGCCAGGCAAGCACGCGCCTACACTAAAAGAGCTGAGCGAAAGCTCAGAAGCGTGCATACAACTGAATAGGAGTCCATGTGAGGGGTCATAACTGGCCCCTCTTTACTTCCCGAAGGAAGGTCGATGGGAAAGAAGGCAGTAGAGAAAGCGATAGGCGAGCTGCTCGCGGAGATTTACCACAGGCTCAACGGCAAAGACCGGACAAAGGAGTTTGTGGGCGATCCCGCGATTAGGGCGCGACTGAATGGACAGTGGAGCATTTTGCATACGCTCTGCACGGTCCTGAAGCTGGACATGGTAAGTGTCCGAGCCAGCATGAGCGAGAAGCTTAAAGAGCTGGCGGCGTAAGGGCTTTTCAGCCCGAATCACGAAAGGGGAAGTGGGAGGAATCCTGCTTCCCCTTTTCTATTTGGACTGAAAAATGAAAGGAGGAGTCATGAAGCTGAAAATCAAGCCGGAAGATTATCGAATCTTGAAAGCGGCGGTAGAGAAGGTCGCGAGAGAAAACCCCGGTATGCGCCGGGAGTACCGGGAGAACGGACTGAGCGAGATGCGATATCGGTGGGACCTGCTCTGGAAAGCAGGGCTGCGAATCGGATGCAGTATAGGCACCCCTGGAGATCTGAATTTGTACGATTACATGAACGACGAGCACATAGACTCGGCGCTGCGTCATATCGTCGGAGCCGGAAAGGAGGAGTCATGAGAATCCTGAAAGAGGTCGTGGGAGGTATAGCGCTTTTAATCCTGCTCGTCGCCGGAGTATTCCTGGCGATGCTTGTAGGGCAAGCCTGAAAGGAGGCCGTCATGTCCTACCGTACCTACTGCGTTTTGAGGGAGCTTCGCGAAAGATTCTTCGCGGGAGATATCGACCAGGAAACCCTTGTGAAAGAGGTCGAGTCCGTCATGCGGATGAAGCAGCTGTTCCTGGACTTTGAGAAAGGAGGTGAGGCGCGTGGTGAAGGTGATCACAAACAGAGGAACCTTTGACTTTGTGAAAGGCTCGATGGTCGAGCATTTCGTCAGAACGGGCTATGTGGTGGCCCTGGCCTAAAAGTTAAACCGCTTAACTTTTAGTTCTGGAACCTTGAGTACCTAACCCGCAGGTATTCGGGGTTTTTTATTGTCTGCGGGGCGAAAGGGAGAAGTTATGGAGATACGGCTGAAGCTGATTGAGGCGGCGAAGAAACGCCCGGAGTTCAAGGTAGGCCAGCTGGTAAAACTGGCTATCAGGAAGCACAAGAGCACGAAGAAGGAGAAAAACCATGCGAATCATAACTGACGCGGAGTGGCAGAAGGAGTGCAAGAGGAGGCTCGATAAAGCCCTGGACGAGCCTGTGCTGGCAAGGAAGGCGCTCGAAGCCCTGGACCGGGACCCGAAGCTTAAGAGGGAGATACCGAGGCCCCTGTACTTCCGGGTCTTAACAAGCGCAATCGTCTAAAGGAGGTCTATCCATGAGTAAGCCAAGGGAATACGAAAACAAACTCCTCGGCGCAATAGAGGAGATGCAAAGCGCGAGTAGCTCCCTGCACTCACCCCCGGAGCCCATCGAGGACCCCGGCCCCAATGCCCTGCCTTTTCTTGACGAGCAGGACAAGCACGTAAAACACGCGAAGAAACACCTTCTGGCGGCTAAAGACCTGCTAAGGGAATACACGGCCACCATAAACTCAATCCGCGACTTCCTGCTGGCGCTCGAAGTGGAGGCCGTAGAAAAAGGTCAGGCTTCGATATCCAGGGAAAAGATTCACGAGATAAGACAGGCTCTTTGGAAAAACCCAGATGTCTAACCGGAAAGGAGGTGATTTAGCACCGGGGTTGCGAAACCGCTCCCGGACAATGTAAAACGCGGACTGGCAGAAACGACCCATAACCTCAAACAAGAAGGAGAAAGAAAATGACGAAGTTCAAGGTCGGCGACGTAGTGGAGGCCGTAAGGAACACCTGCTCGCACAACTACAAGATAGGTAAAGCGTACCAGCTTGCCAAGCGCTACGGCGATGAGAGCTGGTTCATGACAGACATGAAGACCGGCAAAACCTTCGATTGCTATGTCAAGGAGAACGACCTGAAGCTATCCAGCCAGACCCGCGCGGAAGAGGCCGCTTATCTCGAATCCGACGTCCTCCCCGACAGGAAGGCCGCCCTTGAAACCCTCAAGAAGGAAGTCGAGGACCTGGAAGCGAAGATCGAGAGGTACAAAAAGTTCGAGTCTGCGGAGCACGAGGCCGCGCATCTCATCTCCCAGATATTCAAGACCGGCGGGGATGAGGGCGCCATCCTCGACGTGCTCAAGACCACGAAGGTCCTGAGCGGGAAGGAAGATTTCTGAGGTAACACGCGGGGCGGTTCTTCGGGGCCGCCCTTACTTTTAAAAGGGAGGCGGTAAACCATGCCTAAAAAGTTTCGACTGAAGGACTGGAAGTGGACAATCCAGCAGGTGCTGGAGGACACCCGAGTCTTCGAGCCTGACCGCAAGGCCGGCCTGCACTACTACGAGTGTCGGCACGGGGAGAACGATTGGAGCCAGCCAATCTCGATAGAGCAGTCCGTACTGGTGAACTTCTGGGGGACACTCGTAACCACTGAATCCCTGAATCTGGGAGACGGGGTTCTGGAACTGACGAGGCGCGAGGGCGAGGAACTGATGTTTCTTGCTCATTCGGACGTCAAAAAAAGAGGTGGTCCATGAAAAAAGAAACCCTGAAAGCCCTCGAAGGCAGCATCGAGAAGTGGGAGGGGATTGTAGCCGGCACGGAGGTGGACAAGGCTTTTAAGAATTGTCCCTTGTGCCAACGCTTCTCTGGGGACGACGAATACTTCTGCCATACCCCTGACGGCGAAGAAGTCTGTCCAATTGTCAAGAAAGTCAAAAACGACGCTTGTGACGCAACGCCTTACATGGACTGGCATAGCCACGGGACAGACAAACACCGCACCACTAACCATCCCGATCATAGCGAAAAGCACCACAGCGTCCACCCCGATTGCCCGGAGTGTTTGAGGCTGGCGAAGACGGAACTCAAGTTCCTCAAGAGCCTGCTCCCCAAAAAGAACAAAAGGAAGGAGGTAACCATGTCTGGAGTATCAGGAAGCGTCACCTGCCCGAATTGCGGGGCGGACATGGACACGTATTCGGACTGGAAACCGTTCGAGTATGTATCCGGGGAATGTTACGGCTGCGGGTTCTTCTACTACACCGTGACTGATCAGATGAGCCTTGAAGGACTGAACGAGGGGCGCAAGGAGCGCGGCCTCAAGCCCCTCAAGAAGCTCCCGAAGGTCTCGAAGCTCATGAAGCACTACATCAAGAAGGAGGCGTCATGAACACAAAGGTAAGTTATCAGGTTTTGAACAGCAGCGGTCTGCCGGCGAGCGGGCCGCAGCACGACCTCGCCGTATTCCCCTCCCAGAGAACCGCCAAGGACTGGATCGACTACCTCGTGAACGAGTGCGACGTTGAAAGGGACGAGATCACGATCCGGGAAGTGCTCGTAAGCCTACCTCTGACTTACCCGGGAGGGGAGGAGTTATGACCGACTACATGCCCTTAGGCCCCGTTCCATACGCCGAAGACTGCGCCCAACTGGGAACGCCCTATTACTACGAACGGGCCAAGAAGGAGTGCCGGGCCTATCGGAACCAGCTCAGGCGGGTATTCGGGGAGCCGCCCGGAAACGCTTCCTTCGTAATGAAGTCCTTCCCGCACGACTTGGGGAGCTATTACGAGATCTGCGTCCTCTACGACCCGAACAACGAGGAGGAGAGCGACTTCGCCTACATGTGCGAAGGGAACCAGCCTGAACTCTGGGACGAGGAAGCCCGGAAGGAACTGGGCGTATGTTAAAGAACCTGCTCACAAACAAAGAGTACGTGAAAAGCAGGGGGCAAGTCTGTCCGGTCTGCGAGAGTCCGGGACTTGAAGCCTGTGGAAGCTTGGACGTTGACGGCGGCACAGTCAGTCAATCTGACACCAACTGCCTTACCTGCGGTGCGAGCTGGACCGACTACTATGTCTTGACGGAGTACGTCCTCGACGAGCCCGACCACATGGACGACATAAAGACCCTAAAGACTCTCAGCAATGAGGTCTCCATCGTAGAGACCCCCGGGGAAGTCGCCGCGCTTGTCGAAACAAAAGACGCCCGGGCGTGGTTCACGACCCTCAACTCCATGAGGATCAAGAGGATCAAGAGCACGAAGATACGGGAGGAGGTAATACAGGCTTTGACGGAAATCGAGATGATGAAGAAGCTCAGCCAGACGGCCTAACGCCTGAAAGGAGAATGAAATGCCAAAAGATTACTGCAAGTGCCCGAACTGCAACTACACCGACTTCAAGGAGTACGCGCTTGATATCGTGACCAGCAAGAACGTACATATCCGCAAGAGCGGAGCCGTCGCTTACGAGGAAGCCGAGATAGACGGCTACTGTACTGCGTATTCATCGCTCAAGTCCAACCCGAGAAGCACGCTTTTCTATGTCTGCGAAAATTGCAAGACATTGTACGTTCGCCGCCTTACCGAGCCCACCTGGGAAGAGAACGCGGCATTCTCTGAAATAATCAAAGTCGTGGGCTGAGGCCACGAAAACTTCCGCCCTGAAGTGTGGGCCAACATAACCCCGAATCGCATGAAGAGCCGGGGATTTTTATTGCCCGGAAAAGGAGGAAACCATGAAGTCCGAAGTTCGATTTGAAGTAAAGAACGGGGCATATAACCCCCAAACGATCAGTGGCAGTGTGGGTTGGATAATTCAGGAGAGCCTCTCTCCGGAAGAATCCCTACCCGCCGCCGTAGACATGGCGTTACAGGCCCTCGATCTCTCCCATTACTACATGGATGATGGCCGGGGACCGAAGGTCACAAAGCCTATCAAAAAGATTCTGGTGAAGGCGTTCGGCAAGGAACGGACTGAGATTGCCATGCCCGCACTGTGCAAGAAGATAGCCGAGCTTTACTCGCCCAAGATGGACCTCCGGGCCTTCTGGGGAGATAAGGCTCTCCTGGGTGCTGGCAAATGGGAGCGCCAGGATACCTGTTTTGCGGACGATGGCTGCAATAAAACTTCCAAAATCTTTTTGGAGAAGTTCAGGAGGGCGAAAGCGCTTGTCTTGGAGCACGAAAACGAAGAAGGTACGTCCTACGCCAGGAGCATAGCCTTCTTCGCCGGGGGCCGTACCGTCTACCTCTCCAACTTCTACTACAACGGCGTGCCGCAGAACAACCTCTTGTTCGTGGAGGCACTAAGAAAACTTCTGGGCATCTCGTCAGTCAAATACGCGAAAGAAACTTTCCCTTTGCCTATCTATACGAATCATGACGGCCTAAAGGTATATGACGGTCGATCCAAGCCGTACAAGGGGAAGATACTCTACCCGTGTCCTCACTGTGACGAGAAGGTGCCGAAATTGACAACGTATGTTTCCGGGCATACCCACCAGATAGGCTGTTCCAGCGAGTGCGTTGGTGATGACGAAGACTCGATCTCCTGCAATAACTGCGGTGAGCGGGCCCTCCGTGATGACGCCTATAACGGTCCCGACGATAACCTCTACTGCGAAAGCTGCCATAACGAACTGACCAGCTACTGCAACGCCTGCGACTCGACCGTCTGGAATGACGACTACTTGGGGGATGGATACTGCGATAATTGCGGGTTCGACTGTCGTGAGTGCGACAGCACTCACAGCAACAACGACCGCTACGAAGGCCCGGACGGGCGCGACTACTGCGAAAAATGCTTTCATGAAAAGTTCACTGAGTGCTACGAGTGCAATGAAGTCGTAAAACGCAAGGACTCCAGGCAGGACCAAGACGGAGAAAATTACTGCAAGGGCTGTTACGAGGACAAGTTCGTCGAGTGCAAAGAATGCGGGGAAGAAACGCTCCGGGACAAGGCGCAGGACGACCTCTGCCCCGATTGCTACTCGGACAAAAAAGAGAAAGAGGAGGCCGAGAATGAAAACGCTACTGTCAACACTTAGGGCATCCAAGGAAACCCTGAAAGCACAAATAGAAAAGACGGCCACCATGAAAGGGCAGGACTCATGGCTCTTCGTGCCGGAAAACCGTGAGAACAAGGTCTGCCTCGTAGCCCACATAGACACCGTGTGGGACAACAGCCTCGGCTTCGGAAAGTTTGGGAGTCTATTCCCCAAGATGCCTGAGAAAAAAGCCCCTGAAAGGGAGAAGATTCTCATCCACGACAAGGAGAAGGGTCTCATCTGGTCCCCCGATGGACTCGGGGCCGATGACAGGGCCGGAGTCTACGCCGCTCTTAAGCTCTTCAAGGAAACCCCTGAACCGTATAAGCCCTTTATTCTTCTGACCGACTACGAGGAAAGCGGCGGGAAAGGTGCGCGGGAAGCGGCTGATATCTTTGCCAAGGAATTGGCTGGCTGCAACTTTTTCATAGAGCTCGACCGGGCGAACGGGAATGACGCCGTGTTTTACAACGGCGAGCCGAAAGAGTTTGCGGATTATATCTCCGAGTTCGGGTTCAAGGAGTCCGTTGGGAGCTTCAGCGACATCAGTATAGTCTGTCCGTCTGTCCAGCGGTGCGGGGTAAACCTGTCTATCGGCTACTATAACCAGCACACGGACAAAGAGTATCTGGACACAAGCAAGCTCTTCACGACCGTAGAAAAGGTGAGGCGCATTCTCAAAGACAACTACGACAAAAAGAAGGTCTGGGATCTGGAGGTCTTGCCCTGCGAGGACAGGGACTGGATAGACAGGTGGGGGAAACTGGACGATGGGGACGAGTCATATTTTGAGGAAGACGTCGTCTTCTGTCCCGAATGCGGCGATGGCATGGAGCTTGAGGACCTCGACTTGACGCAAGGGTATTGTGTCTCTTGCGGCAACTTTATCATGACAGCAAGCGGGGTTCTGGTCGAGCGATGAGAACCGCCAAACGGAGGAATTTATGACACAGCAAACGGACCGACACCGCCTCACAAGCCCTCCAGCCTGCTGCCCGAAATGCGGGGCGGAGGCGAATTTTATCCCTCGTGTGAAAATAACTGAAGAGGGAGGGATCGAGTTCACGGTCCAAAAATGCCGGGACTGCGGGTACGAGTTCGAGGTCGAGATCGTGACCGAGCCCGAACCCCTCGAGTGCTGCTCAATCTGCGGGAAGGACCTCTTCGCCGGAGACGAAGCGGCAGGCGTGACTCTCGGCGCCATACTTGAGGACTACCACGGCTTCGGGAGCGACGATGAACCCTGGGATTACGTCTTCTGCCGCAAATGCTACTCGGAGCGGTTTATCGAAATCATGGGCCGCATAGAGGAAGTGCTGGTGTTTTTGAGACTTACGGAAGGAGGTAAGTGTGAATAAAAACGAAGCCTGGTCAAAGCTAATAGGCAACGAACACCTGAAAAGGGCGATGGAGGTAGCCCTTGCCGGCGGGCATACGATAGCTGTCTTCGGGCATCCGGACAATGGGAAGAAATACCTGAAAGAGATTCTCGGGAAAAAGCTCCTGTTCCTGTCGCCATGCCCCTGCGGAAACCTTGGCGACTCCCTCAGAGTATGCACCTGTACGTTTGGGCGCGTAAAGAAATACCGGATAACAAAGAGGTTTCAGAAGGCCGCCCTGAGCGATATCAGGGCAACCCTGATCACTCCTCGATTTCAGGACTTTGAGAGAGCGGGTAAGGCCGAGCCGTTCCTTGGGGTCGAGAAGAGGATAGCAGCCATGAACGGTCTTCAGGTCGAAGACGGGAAGGGCGCATACGAGTCGCTTTTGAGGACAGCGATTGAAAGGCTCCACTTCACAGCGGGCATGGTCGAAAGGGTTCGGGCCGTGGCCCGGACGATAGCGCGGCTTGAACATGCGCCCGTAGTCAAGGTGCATCATCTGAGCGAGGCAATCCAATACGGAGGTATAGACCCCCTTGAAAGGAGGTAAGTCATGTCTGACAACTGCAAGGAAAGAATAGCGGAAAAGTACGCGGGCACAATGGACACTATCAGGAAGCTCTGGAGGGCCGAGCGTGTTGGTTACGAGGGCGGAGAATTCAGTCCCGTTACAAATGGCGAAGAGTGCCCTGTCTGCAAGAAGGGTGAGCCTATGGAGGTGGACGAGCTAACCGGCATCTGCAAGCCCTGCTGGGACGAACTCTACAATATCGGCACCTTCAACGAGTACGGCCTTTCCTTCGACTATGTGCCGGAGGGAACATTCAAGGACCAGAGGGAAGCGTACTTCAGGTATCAGCTCTCCTGGGGAGGGCCATCCGATGAATTCCGCTTCTTCGTAAACCCGAGCTTCAAGCCCTACAGGATCGAGTACTGGTTCCTGGACTGGTTCGACGGGGCAAATATTGTGTTGAGTGGTAAGGCCGAGGAACTCCTTGAAGAGATATTCGGCTTCTTAAAGGAGACAGGGACGGTCGAGGCCGAATACGAAAAGACGAAGGAGGCATAGCCATGTGGGAAGGAGGCAAGATGAACAAGGTTGAGGAGATAAAGAAAAGAGATAAAGGAGAAGTAGAATTTAAAATGCAACTCATTAAAGCACAAGTACAAGGAGAGTTAAGACATTTACTTAGGGACTCTGTTCCCCTGTTGCTTTGGGATAACATTGATTTCCTCCTCTCCCATATCGACACCCTCGCCGCCAATCTCAAAGAGGTAGAAGGAGAAAGGGATGAACTCAAGGTTTCCCGAGAGATTTGGAAGCAGGGTTTTGAAGAGCAGATAGGCAATCTTCAAGCCAAGCTCGACCGTCTCACGGAGGCTGCGGGGCCATTTATAAGATTTCTTCATGCCTTTGATGGCAAGCAGAGGGGATTGGCTCAAAAAGATGAGGATGCTGTTTACAAATTTAATGGCATTAGTATCAAGCTCGGCGACCTCCGCAAGCTCGCCGAGGCCGTGGGGGATAAAAAATGACATTTCCAAGCGCTTGCTTGACCTGCCCGAAATGTAAGGGAGAGTGCTTTAAGGAGTATGCCCTCGACATCGTGACCAGTAAGAATGTGAGTATTCACAAAAACAGTGGTGCAGCTTACGTGGCGGCAGAGATTGACGGCTACTGCACCGAATATTCTCCGCTCGCGCCCAGCCCGAGAACGGTTCTTTTCTACGTTTGCGAGCATTGCGGAGAGATGTTGCATTACCTCAAGCGGGAGCAGAGACTTGTTGCGGTAGATGACAATGAGAGCTACCACGCCAAAATCAAGAAGGTAATAGGTTAAAAGGAGGAAAAATGCCTGAGCACACACCTGGCCCGTGGTTCATCGAAGAAGATCGTGAAGCTATCCGGGGAACCTACCCTATCTCGGACGACTTTGGAACCCTTATCGCTCATGTCGAGACATGGGACGAATCAGACAAGGAGGTACAGGAGCAAGCAAAGGCCAACGCCGACCTCGTAACCGCTGCTCCGGACCTCCTCGAAGCGTGCAAGCTGGCACACGAGATAGCCTTTTTCAATCAGCACGTCTCGGGAATGATAGCTCTTGCCGAGATATGCAGGAAAGCAATCGCCAAAGCAGAAGGAGGGAAGGTATGAAAATAATCACCGTCAAAAACATCGCAATCCAGTTCGACGCAGACCAGTTCACTCATGGCGCACCCAAAATACAGGCCCGCCAAGCAATCGACCTAATAAACGGGGTGCTCCAGAGGGAACCCTACGGCCTCGGCGCCCAGATACTCGAAGGAGACGGTGCCCTTAATGTCGAAGTCGAAGACATCGACGCAGGAGGCGATCTCGAATGAACTGCCCACACTGTAACGCCGACCTCACCAAGTCCGAATCAGTGACCCGTTGGTGGAGTTCTTACGGCCACTATCAGCCCAAGTCCTCATGGGATGGCGGGTTCGTCGAGGAGAACGACGGCAACGACCAGAACTTCTACGACACTTGCATCGAGTGCGGGTTAACCATCAAAGAAGAGGAGGTGTTTAAAAATGCCTGAATGGGTATGTTTCGCTTGCGGAAACCACTGTCACGGCTGGGGTCCAAGATACGGCCAGCCCTGTCCGCACTGCGGTGGGAAACTGAAGAGCACGGAGGAAATCACAATAATCGGAAAGGAGGGAGACTGTAATGAAGCTACTGACAGAAGAACTGAAAAAGAAGATACCACCGCTATATAGCACTGAAGAAGTCCCGATGGAGGACAAGGTGTTCGTCTGCAAGTTCTTTACGCCGTACAGTAACTGGACTTGGCTGGTAAGCGAGGGTAGCGAACAGGAGGACGGCGATTATCTCTTCTTCGGCCTTGTAATCGGCTTCGAGAAGGAATGGGGCTACTTCACCCTTAAAGAGCTTGAGGGCGTAACTGGCCCAACCGGACTCAAAATCGAGCGCGACCTGCACTTCGAGAACGTCCCGGTGAAGGAGATTGTGGAGGGAAAGTAAGCAATGCAGTTGTCCGGGATTTCCGGACAACTCAAAATCCGTCAACCCCGACACCCGCCCTGAGCGGGCTTTTCTTTGTCCGGAGCTTAGCACGGGGGTTGCGAAAGGCGGAGCGAGTATGAAAAAACTTAGAAAGAGGAGGTGAGTTGTCGAATGAGACGAAGGGGCGAGTAGCGTTTCACAAGATGGTTCGAGAGAACACGAAGACCACCTATTCGTCGAGAGAGATTGTTAACCAGATCAAACTCATAAAAAAACTCGAAGGAGGGACGTAGTGCGAATTGACTTAGACGCCTTAACTGAAGGCGAAAGGTTCATTGTGTCTTGGCAATATCATTTACAAAACAGTTTCTTCACCGCCCTTGCAGAAGCCATCTCCCGGGCCGACATCTTCAACCTTGCCCGGCTTGAGAAAGGATTCCCCGAGGAGGTCCGGGCGTACAGGGATTTCTCGATGGTCTCGGGCTGGTGGGAAGAAGTACGAAAGAAGGCCGGGATAATAAGGGAGGACAACGATGCCAAAGCCTAACGAGAACATCGACCGCATGATCAAGCGAGGGGTCGTGAGGGTATTTTTCGAGGTCTACAAAGATCTTCACTTCGACCTTGACGAACCGACCCCGCTCAAGAAAGTAGTCACGGATGTGCTCTCGGACGCTGGCTGGACCATGGGGCTGGTGGAAATGCCCGGTCTGAGGACCACGGAGCACATCATTGCCGTCATGGTAGAGGATCGCAAAGACAAGGACAAGCACCAGTGCTTTGAGGGTAAAGATCTGGACACTCTGCTCTGCGGAACCTTGGAGGGCTGACGTTGGCGACTACTAAGTACCAAGAGTATCGAGATGTCAGATGGAGGGAGTTCATGGCCTCCCTCACCCCGGAGCAAAGAAGACTACAGGCCAGAGCCGTCGAGCTGGACAAGGCTTGGCAAAACACGTTCAACAGGAAGAAGCGGGCTTCAAACCGGGCCAGGCACAATGCCGTGGTGGACAGGCTGATTCTCTTGGCCTTCCCGCCCGACGGGATGACCGACCGGACGACGACCACGTATCGCAAACCAACCAAGGAGGCTATAGAAGATGCCGATAATCAAGGGGCAGAAAGAGGCCGGGAAGTTCAAGAGGGGCGAGAGGCTAACGCCTAAGGAAGCCATCTGCGCTCAGTGCTACTCTTGCACCTGCATGACCGGGAAAGACTGCCTCAGCGCGGGGTGCGCCCTCTATGCTTTCCACCCTTACCGAAAGGACAGGCCCAAGCGCCAAATGAGCGAGAAGCACAAGAAACAGATTGCGGGCTTGAACCGGGGCAGGCAAGCACACTCAGATTCCGCAAGAGTCCACGGAAAATCCGTCAAATAAACGGGCCAGAATCAACGAAACCTCCGAGGGCCTATGAAGCCACGGGGAAAACAAAGGAGGGGCTTGTGAAGCCAAAACCAATACTCATCATCATTGACGAGGACTACGAACCATCCACAAAGGGAGCCACTGCCTTCGACGATGTAGTTGCTTCGCTGGAATTCCACGAAATAGGGGCTGCCATAGGCGAAGTGGACTATCTGCCGGAGGAGGCCCTGAAGTTATGCCAAGAGGCCATAGCCACGCTCATATCTGCACCGGGGACTCATACGAAGGCGGGCGATGGCTATACCAAAGAGGAAGCCATCCGCGCCACTCTGGACATCCTCTGCAATTTACAGATGTGCCTTGAATGTATGCCTGTTAAACCAATCGAAGGGAGATAGCACATGTCTACACCGTTTATAGTCATCACGGAAAGAATGCTGGAGGCCGGCAAGTTCAAAAATATGTCAGCCCTGGCAAGGGCGCTTGAAATAACGCCACAGGCGCTCTCGAATTACAAGAAGCGCGAGGAGATGCCAACCAGCCTGGTGGTCAGGTTCGCCCAGATATACGGACTATCCATCGACTACCTGATAACCGGGGAGGGCCCGGTCTTAAGGGCCGACTCAGCAACCGACCCCATGAAGAGCATCGGTATAACACCCGATGAAGGGGTCGCGGTGTTCCAGACGCTCAAGGTACTCAGACGGGAAGGCCCGACCGCCCTCGCCCTAAAGAGCGTGCTCGACGCCTTCTATAGCCATCGGCTGAAGGAGGACGTATGTCAAAGGCAATCATAGGCGAGTTCAAAGGCAACCCCACTATCTCCCTTCCCATCGGCACAACGGACAGGGAGGGGAGCGAGAAAATGTTCACATTTGGGGTGAAGAAAGCGCAGGCGATCCTTGAGCACATCGAGGATATCAAGAAGTTCGTAGAGAATAATACGTGAACCCCGATATCAAGCTCACCGCGCACGCCGTCGAGCGGTTCGTCGAGAGGAGCCGGAAACTCGGCATGAAGGTAAGGAGTCCGGAGGATGTGATCCTCAAATTACTGAGCAAGGCCACCCCAGAAGACCTCTCCCCCGCCCACAGAGTTAAGAGGCTTATCAAGAACGGATGCAGGGAGGCCACTTATCTTGTGAATAACGGATGGAGGTTCGTGGTGGTGGATAACGCAGTCACCACGATCGAAAGAATCGTACCTCACCAAAATTAAAAGGAGTACCACATGTCTGAAAAACAGCAATTCACCAAGTTCGATTACTACGTCTTCGGCTGGACCATATTCCTGTTCTTCGCCGTCTTCTGGTTCTTCAACGCGGAGTCCTGGGACCAGTACCTTGAAGGTATGACCGGGTTTGCCATGATAGGCGGGGCGCTGACGTTATGGGATCACATATCTGAACGGAGGACAAAATGAGCAGCCAGCCTCAAGAGCAGGCCATGCTCCTTATGGCCCTTGCTTCGCTCGGCAAAAGGCTTGAAGGCATTGAGAAGCGGCTGGACGGGAAAACCCCCGTCCTTCTCGTCGAGGAGGCCGCGGAGGGGTTCAAGGCGTACCTCAAAGAGAACGCCAGGCCGAATACCCGAAGGTCCTTCGACTACCTGCTTGCCGAGTTCGAGAAGGAGTTCGCCGGCCAGAACGTACCGGAGATCCCCCCGTACAGGCTACAGGAGTTCCTCGGGGCGACGTGGGGCAAGGGGAAGAAGAGCGTGGTCAAACAGTCCCTCTCCAAGCTCAAGTGGTTTTATTCCTGGTGCATCAAGGCCGTCATGGTCAAGGGCATGCCGCTGTTCTACAACCCCTGTGACCTTATCGAGGTCAAGGACGACGGTCCTCCTGATAGACCGGAGTTCGTGCCGGTCGAGAAGATGAAAGCGTTTCTGGACACGATGGTTGACCCCAAGCACTGGCTTATGACAGCCATCCTTATGACCTCAGGGATGAGGGTTTCCGAGTTGCTTGGAGACAAACGGGCAGAAAAACCTGGACTCTGCAAGAAGGACGTAAGTGGGAGGATCCTTGCACTCCACAACACCAAGTCGGGGAGAAGGGGAGAGGTCGCCGTGATCCCCGTCTGGGTAGCCGAGCGTCTCAGCCAGTTCTTGCAAAACCTCGGGCCGGAGGATAGAATCTTCACCACGGGCTACACCTCGTATCACGGTGTCGTGAAGTCCCACGGGAAGAGGGTCGGATTGGATATGAAGCCGCATTACATGAGAAAGTGGATAGCGAGCTTATGGAACAGGATGGGGGAATACGGGATGACCTCGTTCGTGCTCAGACACGCTACAACGAAGGCGAACGAAGCAACCCTCGTAACCGCGCTTGGAGCAAGGTACGTGGCACCACTCAGTCCGAAAGAGGCGATGGAGAAACAAGATGAAATGCTAAACTTTCCCAGGAGGTAAAGTCGTGGAATTCGTAATGATGATTGTCATCGCTATAGTCGGGCTTATGCTAATACACTACATTTCGGAAGGATTCAAAGCGGACAGGAGAGATGCAATCAAGGAAGAGACATGCACAACGGAGGAGATAGTAGTGGCAGGAGACTATGTCATGGGCCATCCAAAAATCAACATCGCTACGAATGTCTGGATTGCGGCCACGGAAACCGATTTCATCCTGTTTGAAAAGAAGAAAAGAATCGGAGAGATACCCAAGAAGGCCGTCAAACAGATAGCCGTCGAGGATAGGAGCAGTTTACAACAACGACTCACGGCTACGCGGTTGGTAACTCTTGGGGTTTTTGCTTTGGCAGCTCCCAAAAAGAAGAAGATCGAGGAATACTTTCTTGTCATCTCATGGGTAGATGAGAAAAGGATGGAACACAATACAACATTCAGAGGAGGAAATGCGGAGGGCACCAACGGTCGAAGAAACCTGCTGTTGAACTACCTGTGAATTCTTAATTGGCGGAGGTTCACCGTGTGTAAAACGTGCTGGCTTCTTCTCGTTCTCTTCCTTCCCCTCCCCACCCCTGCCATTGCCGAAACCTACAGGGTCTTTGACAAAGACCAGAATGTGGTCGAGATTTGGAAGGAGAAGGACGGGTTAATCGAGGTCTATAACCCGGACATGTCCAGAAAGGGCTACATCAAGAAAGAGGGCAAGCGGCTGGAGAGATACGACAAGGACTGGCGGAGGGAAGGAAGGGTCGAGCATGACCTCGACCCCAAGGGGAAAGGACGGTAGAGCAGGTCAGAGCACCTTTTCCAGATTCTGAATCGTCATGTCGATGATATGTGCGCCCACGATAGTGTTGCTGCCCGACGCATAAGTCCACTTAAAGACTGCCCTGTGAGTTTCCTTCTCAAGAACGCTGTCCTGTATGGCTGTATCCGCTGAAGCTGTTTGCCAGGCGAGATTGCCCTCTGCGTCCACTGTTACGCCTTCCGCATTCAACACATCCTGGTCAGACCTGTCGTTTATTATCGCATAGGCCGGAGAGTCACTCGTGCTGTACAGCGTCAGTGTGAGCGTCAAGAGGCTCGTACCCGGGACGGGGGTGCCAGCCTCGTCTTCAATCACCGCCGTTATCTTGGGCGTGGTCTTTTCAAGTATGAGGTCTGTGAGTATGGTCTGGTTCACGGTGCCTCCTTCACGGGACTAAGGTTATGTCTGTCATGCCGGCCTGCCGGAGGCTCACGGTGGCAAGGGCGCCTTGCCCGGCCTGCGCCCCGGATAAGGTTGGCTGTGCAGTGCTTACGCCGGTCATGCCGGCTTTGCCAATTTGCATATCGGATAAAGCCGGCTGCATGACGCTTATGCCTGTTAATAACGGTTCGCTTACGGTCACATTGACAAACATCAGGGCCACCTCACCGTCACAGCAGTTAAGCCAGATTGAAAGAGTCCTACCGAATACAGGTTAATATAGCCAACAATAACGGCTGTATCTTCCCATGCCAGCCAACCATGCGTGAACACCCCCGGTCCGAGGCGACCTCTAACCGCAAGCGCCTCAAACACCAGCACTCCTTATTTTCCCGGTCGAGTCCACGGTGAACTCAATGATTTTCTGAGTCTCGGCGTTATCCTCAAAATACTCATACTTCTTTGAGCCGTCCGGGTTGTCTGTCTGTTTCAGCCTGCCGCGCTCCATTTTGTAGAGGAGTTCCGACATTACCTTTGTGGCTGCAATGGACGCTTCATTTGTGGCCTCGTTCAAATATTGATAGCAGTTTATCGTCTCTGAGTTTGCGCCCGTCAGATTGATGTCCCCGGAGGTATTCCCCTCGACGATAAGCCCCGGCCCGATTATATGGTTATTGTCTGCCCCGTTCAATTCGTTTATTCCGTAGCCTGTGTTCTGTGTTATGGCCGTGCCCTTCTCCCCGGCGAACACATAGTTATTTTGCGTATTGGCCCCGTCGAATCTAATGCCATCTCCATCGTTGGAAAGTATCCTGGTGTTCCTGATTACGTTCCGAACAGCATTGCCGGAGGTGGATTTGATGGATATAGCATGGCCGCTGCCGCCCTGCGCGGCGTCCTGAATCACCACATCGTCAATTAGGGCGTGGCTTCCGTTGAGCGAGGCTATCCCATGCCCGCGGCTGTAATCCACCCACACCTTTCTTACCAGAGCGAAGTCCGCCTGTATGGAGATGGCATCTTTCGACCCGCTGTTTGCTGTTTCTATGATGAAGCCAGAAATCTCACAACCCGGAGCAGATATGGTGACAGTGTTGTTTGCCGTCGAAGTGGTCTTGATTTTCAAATCTCTCCCCGGCCCACGGAGGAGGGTAAAGGCTTTATTCATGTCAAAAAATGTATCAACCTGAGTAGTCGCGCCGATATCCCCCGGCATGCCAATGACTATATCATGCCGATATGCCACAACGAGGGCATTGACCCCTGCCCATGTAAGCTTCGCGGTTGAAGGAGTAAGCCCATCATTGCTGTCGTTGCCTCCAATAGGATTCCAGTAGAAGATCCGCCCCCTGCCCGTATGCGTTCCCCTCTGATATTCGATGAGGTTGAAAAGGTTATCAGTATTATTATTAACAGTCGCTTCCTTCGCCAGCACTATCCTGTGTGTATCCACTCCGCTATCGTCTATCTCACCGAGCCCGTTCCCTAAGAAGACTGTTCCCGCCGCGATATAGGTGTCTTCCGCCCCTCCTCCGACTTTCAAGCCATATTCTCCGTTGCCATGCAATGTCATCCCATCCTTCAGCCGGACGTCATGGTTGTCAGTCCCCGTAATATTCACACCGTTATCGCCGCAATTATCTACATATCCGTCAAGGAGGTCGATTCCGTTGTTATTGTTGCCGAAATCAATGCCATCGGTCCCGCAATTTTTAATAGAAAACTTTTCATAAATATCCCCGTGTCCATTAACCGAATATATGCCGCGACGGGAAGCCCCTTTCACTATAACTCCGCTAAAGTGAAAGTATTTGCCGTCCTTCCTGATACCATCTACATTCGCCCCCGCGAGAGAAACGTCGAGGTGAAGTCCGGTCATCTGGACGCCTTCCGCAAGGACCTCAACGGCTGCGCCGGACGGTAGGGCGGTCGTCGGACGTATTCTGGCGTCAAACCCAGGGCCTCTTAGGGACAGCCAGTTTTTCGTTATGCTGATGTTCTCATCTATATAAAATACCCCCCCACTATTCGTGCTGCTGAGGTAGATGGCATCATGACCCCAATCCGCGCAAAGACTGTGAGCCTGCGCGAATGTCTTGACCGCAGATTTTTCCGAGATACCATCGTTAGCGTCATTTCCATTGACAGGGTCCCAATAGTAACTATCCCCTTTGTTGGTATGATGCCCTCTCAACGATTCCACCATGAACTGCATGTATTCACGGTTGTTCAAGGGACTATTGAGCAGGTGACTTACCACTTGTGTCGAGCCCGTGGAGTTGTCCGAGCAATTTTTCAAGGAACTCTTCTGGCTTAAGGGGGATAACCTCGACAAACACGGCATACTTAAAGACCTGGCCGCTGACAGCGGGTTCAGGTTCAGTTTCCGCGCGGCGGCCTCCAAATTCAAGATCATAGATGAGTCATTACAAGCGTCCGTACTTGTCAGATACGGCGGGGGAGACAAGTTGATCGAACAATTAATAAAGAATGGTCCCGAGCGGTGGCTAATGAGAAAGCTTCAGAGATATGCGGTCAACGTGCCAAGGTATCTGTTAGAAAAACTAATCAAATCGGGCGAAATCGAAGTGCTGTTTGAGGGCATATTCGCTCAATCTACCATCAGTCGCTATGACCAAACCCTCGGTCTTTGTTACGGAACCGCAATAGAGCCCGATGACTTGATAGTATGAGTGTTAATTTACAGGAAAGGAGGGAAAAGACATGGCTACTGTCTTAAAAAGCCGTCTTATGCATCTTAAGGTTTGGGGGCAGAACGCGTGTTTCACCAGGCCCGAGATGAAGGTTGAGAGGGTCTCGTATGATGTAATGACTCCATCCGCCGCAAGAGGGGTATTAGAAGCCATTCTTTGGAAGCCTGCCATAGTCTGGCGGATAGCGCAGATCGATGTGCTTCGGCCCATCAAGTGGGCGTCGGTCAGGAGGAACGAGGTGGGTGCCGTGATGTCGGCTCGCTCCGCTGGGATTTTTGTTGAAGATGAGAGGCAACAGAGGGCGGGACTAATCCTCCGGGATGTCGAATACACCATACACGCTTTTTTTGAAATGACGGAGAGAGCAGGTCCGGCGGATAATGTTGTCAAGTTTGAGGAGATGTTCCAACGGCGCGCGGAAAACGGCCAATGCTTTCACAGACCGTACTTGGGGTGCAGGGAGTTCGTGGCGCACTTCAATCCTGTTCTTAAAGACGAGCTCTTGCCAGAGCCGATAGATAAAAACATGGATCTGGGCTGGATGCTCTATGACATTAAACATGATAATAGCGCTGATGTAAACTACATACACCTTTGCGGTGCCGGATGCCGACCATACTTCTTCCGAGCTTCGTTGGATAAAGGCATTGTGCTGGTGCCCCCAGCGGCAAGCAAGGAGGTGAGGGGATGATACTTCAGGCATTAAATGCTTATTATAGGCGGATGGCGACGGATAAGGACTCTGATATCGCACCCGAGGGATTTCAAAGGCAAGCAATCCCGTTTGTCGTCATGCTTGACGGTAAAGGCCGATTCAGAGGCATTCAAGATACAAGGCAAACAGATGGGAAAAAGAAGATTGCGCGTACTTTTATCGTTCCGAAAGCCGTCAAAAGGTCAGTCGGTATTGAGGCCAATCTTCTATGGGACAACCCCGCTTATGTCTTTGGGTGTTCGAAACCTGATAAAAAGAAGGATGGCGTAAAAGCCGCCGAACGCGCCAAGGAACAGCAGGAGAGTTTCATTGCTAAAGTCAAAAAAAATTTACCCGATTCATCAGATATCGGAGTGAATGCGGTTCTTCAATTCCTCGCTACTCGCGATTTCATCGGCGTATTTTCGCATACTTTGTGGCCTGAAATTGAGGAGGGCGGGGCAAATATAGCCTTTCAGCTTGAAGGTGACACGGAACTCGTATGCCAGCGCGATGCAGTAGTGAATACCATTATGAAAGGAAAGGAAGATGAAAACGAAACAGCATCGCCTTGCCTTGTAACAGGAGAAATGACCGTCCCTGCTCGCCTACATACCGCCATTAAAGGCGTATGGGGGGCACAGTCCGCAGGTGCGAACATCGTCTCATTTAATCTCGATGCCTTTACTTCGTTTGGAAAAACGCAGGGCTTCAATGCGCCAATTGGGGAAAAAGCCGAGCACGCATATACGACTGCAATAAACACCTTGCTTGCAAAAGGCTCAAGGCAACGCATACAGGTAGGAGACGCAAGCACGGTCTTCTGGGCAGAAAGACAGAATGTCATGGAGGAATTGTTTAAAGATTTTTTTGGAGAACCCCCTAAAGGACAATCGGCGCAGGACAATGAGGCGATAAAAGCGCTCTTTAAAGCGCCTGAAACAGGAGCGCCTCCTCTCGATAGCGACTTGACGAAGTTCTATGTCCTTGGCCTTTCACCAAACGCATCCCGTATTGCGGTGCGCTTCTGGTATGCAGGGACCGTTGGATGTGTCGCCCAGAATATCAGGCAACATTTTTGCGATTGCAGTATCGTCCACAGTCCAAGGGAACCCGAACATCTCTCGTTATTCCGGCTCCTCGTTTCAACCGCAATGGAGGGAAAGGCGGACAATATTCAACCGAACCTTTCAGGAGAGGTGATGAAGGCGATACTTTCAGGAAATCCATATCCTAAAACGCTGCTTTCATCAGCTATAAGGAGGATCAAGGCCGAGAGGGAAATAACCTATCCAAGGGCATCCCTCATTAAGGCAATTCTCGTGAGGGAATCAAGATTTTATAACAGAAAAGAAAAGGAGGTAAGTATGTCACTTGACCCCGAAAACAAAAACACAGGGTATCTCTTGGGGCGCTTATTTGCGGTTCTGGAGCGGGCGCAGGAGTTCGCAAGTCCGGGCATTAACGCAACTATCAGAGACCGCTTCTATGGCTCGGCATCGAGCACTCCGGTTGCCGCCTTCCCCCACTTGATGAAGCTCAAGAACCACCATATCGCAAAACTCGAAAACAGGGGCGCGGCGGTAAATCTCGAAAAACAGATAGGCGGGATAATGGAGGGAGTAAGCGATTTTCCCGCGTATCTGAGTCTCCAAGACCAGGGGCGCTTTGCCATTGGCTACTACCACCAGAGACAGAGTTTTTTCGTAAAGAAAGACAGTGAATAAACTTCAAAGGAGGGATCCAATGAGCAAAGCAGTAAACAACCGTTATGATTTTGTATTGTTATTCGATGTTAAGGACGGGAATCCAAATGGAGACCCCGATGCAGGAAACCTCCCTCGCTTAGACCCGGAAACCGGGCATGGTCTGGTTACGGATGTGTGCCTGAAAAGGAAGGTAAGGAACTATGTGCAGATGGCCGGACGAGAACAGGGGTTTGATATCTATGTCAAAGAAAAAGCTGTCCTCGGGAGAGCACATGTCGATGCATTTAAACGACTCGGAATCCAATTAGGAGAAGAATCCAAAGTACAAATACCATCTGGCCTGGTCGACAAATTTTCTGAATTGAGCTTGCCTGATGGTTTGAGGGTTGAAGAGGACGATAATACTGATTTTCTTCTCATTGAATCCGATGTTGATAAAAAAGCAGTTAAAGAATGGATAAAAGAGATAAAGCCCGACAAGGATATAAAGAAGTTTATTGATGATACAATGAAAGGGGCAAAATCTCGAAAGCCATCTGGAGACGAGGTGCAAAAAGGAAGAGATGAGATGTGTAAAACATTCTATGACATACGCACTTTTGGTGCTGTGTTGTCACTAAAGTCAGCCCCGAACTGCGGACAGGTGCGCGGCCCTGTCCAATTAACCTTCGCCCGCAGCATAGACCAGATAGCGCCTCTTGAGCACAGCATCACCCGCATGGCCGTGGCGACCGAGGCAGAGGCCGAGAAACAGCAGGGCGATAACCGCACGATGGGAAGGAAGTTTACGGTCCCCTACGGCCTTTACAGGTGCCACGGGTTCGTCTCCGCTCCGCTTGCCTCACAGACCGGTTTTACGGACGATGACCTGGAGCTTCTGTGGAAGTCTCTTACTGAAATGTTCGAGCACGACCGCTCTGCCGCGCGTGGAGAGATGTCTACACGGAAGCTCGTGGTCTTCAAGCACGATAGCGCCCTCGGCAGCGCCCCGGCTCATGCACTGTTCGAGCGCGTCACGGTCTCGCGCAAAAGCGTTGCGGCTCCACCACGCGGTTTTGCTGATTACGAGATCAATATTAGTAAAGTAGGCCTCCCGAATGGGGTCAGCATAATCGAGAAACCGTAGGCGACTCATGTTCTCCGAAGACGACCTCCTCCCCATCTCCGCGCTCCAGCACCTCTCGTTCTGCGAGCGGCAGTGGGGGCTTATACACCTTGAGGGCATCTGGGGGGAAAACCGCCTGACCGTGGAAGGCCGCCATCTCCATGACAGGGCGCATGAGGATGAAACCGAGGTCCGGCGCGATCTACGCATAGCCCGGGGGCTTCGCCTTCGCTCTTTAAGGCTCGGGCTTTCCGGGAAGGCGGACGTCGTTGAGTTCCATCTCGTAAAGGAGGCGGACAAAACAGGCGGCATGCGCCTTGAGGGTGTCGCGGGTCTCTGGCGGCCCGTTCCCGTTGAGTATAAACGTGGCAAGCCAAAATTGGACGCGTGCGACGAGGTCCAGATTTGCGCTCAGGCGCTCTGTATCGAGGAGATGACCGGCGCGCAGGTGCAGAACGGGATGCTCTTTTACGGTACTCCGAGAAGAAGATATGATGTACTCTTTGACACCGGGTTAAAGGGGAAAACGGAAGCGCTCTGTGTGCGCCTCCATGAGCTTACAAAGGCGCGCAAAACACCGGCGGCAAAATACGAGAAGAAATGCGAGAGCTGTTCCCTTATCGACTTTTGCATGCCCAAAACCGTCGGCAAGCGGACGAAAGTGGAAAGATACATCATGGCGGCCATCTCTGATACTGCCGATACAAAAGGAACGGAATGAAGCGGCTGCTCAATACGCTTTTTGTCACCACTCAAGGCGCATACCTTTCCCGCGAAGGAGAGACCGTGCTCGTCCGGGTGGAATACGAAACAAAGCTTCGGGTGCCGATCCACACCCTCGGAGGGATAGTTTGTTTCGGACAGGTCTCGGCGAGCCCTCCGCTTATGGAACTGTGTGGAGAGGCGGGCGTTACGCTCTCTTTTTTGAGCGAGCATGGTCATTTCATTGCACGGGTGCACGGCCCCGTTTCGGGGAATGTGCTTTTAAGGCGCGAACAATATCGTCGTGCGGATGACGAGACGTCCTCCTCCGTGGTTGCGCGCGCAGTTCTTGTCGCAAAGGTCGCCAATTGCCGTACGGTTCTACTGCGCTCCGCGCGGGAGAAGCCGGATGCTGATAGCGCGGAGGCCCTTCTTTCCGCCTCCGGGCGCCTGTCGCGAATACTCAAAAGTCTTGAGAATGAAGCCTCTCTCGATGCCCTCCGGGGCATGGAAGGGGAGGCGGCGCGTACATACTTCAGCGTATTCGATCACCTCGTGCTGTCTCAGAAGGAAGACTTTTATTTTACGGAGAGGAGCCGAAGGCCTCCGCTTGACAACCTCAACGCGCTGCTCTCATTCATCTACACCTTGCTTGCCCACGATGTCGCATCGGCGCTTGAGGGTGTGGGGCTTGACCCGGCTGTGGGCTTTTTGCACCGGGACAGACCCGGAAGGCCGGGGCTTGCGCTCGATCTCATGGAGGAGTTAAGGCCTTTCCTTGCCGACCGGCTGGCGCTTTCTCTTGTGAACCGGCAGCAGGTGAAGGGCAAGGGGTTCAACGCAACCGAGACCAGGGCGGTTATGATGGACGACAAAACGCGGAAGGAGGTGCTTGTATCTTATCAAAAACGCAAGCAGGAGGAGATTCAGCATCCTTTCCTGGGCGAAAAGGTGGCAATCGGGCTTCTCCCTCATTGTCAGGCGATGCTCCTTGCGCGTTATCTGCGTGGCGACATGGATGGATATCCACCGTTCATTTATAAATGAGGTCAGGTCATGATGGTATTGGTGACTTATGATGTGAATACTGAGACCGAGGCAGGCAAAAAAAGGCTCAGGCGCGTTGCCAAAGTATGTGAGAACACCGGCCAGCGGGTGCAGAACTCGGTTTTTGAATGCCTGGTGGACCCAGCCCGATGGGTCGATATGCGCCAAAAGCTGATTAAGGAGATCGACCCTGCCGTTGATAGTCTGCGGTTCTATTTTTTGGGGAGCAACTGGAAACGGCGGATTGAGCACGCCGGAGCAAAACCCGCGTATGACCCCGAAGGGCCTCTCATCGTCTAAGAGTTCCGCGTACCATAAGCGGACACGAAAAGACCTGCAGATTCGCGACGTATGTATCTTATTGAAATAAAAACAAAAATTCGGTGTTAAGGAGGAATGTGAACAAAGAGAGGGCTAAGGAAAAGGATGGTTCGCGAAAACACGTGTGCAAGTTCCTGGTTTTTGAATAGTATTTGGTGTTGCCGTCGCTCCCCGCGCGGGAGCGTGGATTGAAACCGGTATGGTCAAGATCCAGTGTGACTATCGGCAGGGTCGCTCCCCGCGCGGGAGCGTGGATTGAAACTTCGTTCCGGAATCGAGCGCGACCTCTAGCACCGTCGCTCCCCGCGCGGGAGCGTGGATTGAAACATGGTCTTCATCTCAATAAAGAGGCCGTGCTTCCCGGTCGCTCCCCGCGCGGGAGCGTGGATTGAAACTGTTTCTCTTTAAGGCTCTCTCTGGGACTGATTTTGTCGCTCCCCGCGCGGGAGCGTGGATTGAAACGCGGGACTGGGAGCATAGGATTTCCCGGTCTGTAAGTCGCTCCCCGCGCGGGAGCGTGGATTGAAACCTTTCAGATCTCTTCGGCATCCTCGCGAAACACGGTCGCTCCCCGCGCGGGAGCGTGGATTGAAACAGGATTAGCGGGTGCGCATTTGGCTATAAATTCAGTCGCTCCCCGCGCGGGAGCGTGGATTGAAACGCGTAATGTCATACACCTACCAAATACCTCTTGCAGTCGCTCCCCGCGCGGGAGCGTGGATTGAAACTGTTAAAAGTAGTTGCGGTGCCTAAATCAACGCAAGTCGCTCCCCGCGCGGGAGCGTGGATTGAAACGATGTTGTACCCGTTGACCGGGTGCTTGATCTCCGTCGCTCCCCGCGCGGGAGCGTGGATTGAAACGACGGCATAACCTTCCGCGTAATCTGCCGTATAACGTCGCTCCCCGCGCGGGAGCGTGGATTGAAACGCTATAGTTACGAGTCTGTCAGCCATCAGAATACGTCGCTCCCCGCGCGGGAGCGTGGATTGAAACTAAACACAAGCGGAAACCCCGTCTCAATGACTTCATGTCGCTCCCCGCGCGGGAGCGTGGATTGAAACAGGGAAGGGAAGAAGGAAGAGGCGGCGAAGTGGAAGTCGCTCCCCGCGCGGGAGCGTGGATTGAGTTCGTGCCGCAGACCTTGATACAAACCTGATTCTTTTGTTTGGTTTTAGGGTACCCCCTCTAGTAGTCCTTGCTTAAGCTTCTCCACAAGAAGCTGCCCTTCCCCCGATTTAGTGGACACACCAAAAGGTTAGTGTTATAGGAGTCTAATCCTGGAGGTGTGAAGATGGAGGGAGGAAGCGGCAGGAGGAAGTTCGACAGTGAGTTCAAGAGGGAGGCTGTACGGCAGGTTGTAGAGGGCGGGCGTCCTGTTGCGGAAGTGGCAAGGAGCCTCGGGATTCATGAGATGCTTCTGCACAAGTGGAAGCGGCAGTATTCGGAGGACCCCGGAGATTGTTTTCCTGGCAAGGGGCATTTAAAGCCGCAGGAGGAAGAGATAAGGCGGCTTAAGCGGGAACTCGAAGACGCCAAGCAGGACCGTGAGATTCTAAAAAAAGCGTTGGCCATCTTCTCAAAGCACCGCGGATGAAGTACGAGTTCATGGAAAAAGAGCGCTCCCGGTTCGCGGTGGAGAGGATGTGCCGGCTTTTTGGTCTAACAAGGAGCGGCTATTACGCCTGGTTGAGAGAAAGGGGCACCGGAAGACGGCTTAAGGAGAACGAGGCCCTTCTGGAGGCGATCAGGCGGTCTTACCGGGCAAGCCGTGGCACATACGGGAGCCCGCGCATTACCGAGGACATAAGGGACACCGGCCTCCAGTGCGGGGATAACCGTATCGCCAGGCTAATGCGTATAAACGGGATAGCAGCAAAGACCAGGCGGAGGTTCAAGGCGACGACCAACTCAAGGCATTGCCTTCCCGTGTCTCCTAACCTGCTTAACAGGCATTTTACGGCTGATGGGCCCAACAAGGTCTGGACTTCCGATATCACTTACGTATGGACCGAAGAAGGCTGGCTATACCTGGCGGTTGTCCTTGACGTGTTCTCGCGTCAGATAGTGGGCTGGTCGATGGGGGAGAGGATAGATACGGCTCTTGCCTTAAGGGCTTTCAATCAGGCCGTAATGAGGCGTATACCGACCCCAGGGCTTATCTTCCACTCTGACCGTGGCAGCTAATACGCAAGCGCTGACTTCAGGAAGGTCCTGAAAAGTTGCGGCGCCATCCAGAGCATGAGCAACAAGGGCGATTGCTACGATAACGCCGTAACAGAGACGTTCTTCCATACTCTGAAAACGGAGCTTGTTTACTTCGAGAGATATACAACAAGGGCAGAGCAAAGAGGGGATTTTCGAATACATCGAGGCGTTCTACAATCGCCTCAGGCGGCACTCGGCATTGGGATACCGCTCGCCTCATGCGTTCGAGCAGTCAAAAGTAGCTTAACCGTGTGTCCATTTTTTCGGGGGAAGATCACACAGAATATTACCAGGTGACATAGTTATACCTTTCAGTTCCTTTTTAAACCTACTGCGTCTTTATTAAACCGGGTGGATAATCGCTGGTTTTATGGAAGCTTACACTGAATAGATTTGAAGACTCCTTTTAGGTAGTATTTGTTTATATAAGATTTAAAAAAATTATAGTTTTTTATTATAAAAAATATATTTGCAGGCGATTACATTTTTAGTATAAAATCTATTCGTATCTCTGATTGTTTTAGGTGAGATATCAAAGGAAATTAATTGCTGCTTTAAAGTTTTTGCTTCATTCCAGATGATCATTTTTCATTCAATAGGCTTTGGGCCAGAGTTTTCTGGGCCTTCTGTAAAATCAATAAAGGAGATAAGCGAGTGAGGAAACTTTTTTCAGCGATAATCTGTTTTTTTGTGTTGACCGGCATTTCTGTGGCGGAGGAGGCCGCTGAGTTAAGCGCTTCAAAAGCCAAACTGGTTGAAATAAGAGGGATGCTTGATGAGGTAGCCGTTTTAAAGGAGAAAAACGACTCTGTCTGGCAGCCTAAGGTCTATAAAGCATTCAATGAGCTTAAAAAAGTATATACGGCTGAGATAGATAATGCCGAAATGTATCTGCTGTTTGCGAGGAGTTATCATTATAATGACAGGCGTAACAAAGCATTGACCACGCTTAAAAAGGTCTTTTATTTTGACCCTACGAATGTAGAGGGCCTGATGCTTAAGGGTGATATCTTTTTTGATGACCTGAAAAAGATGGATTCATTCGCGGATAGAAGCTTGAGCATAGAGAAGCAGAATGGACTGGAACAGTACGAAGCCGCGCTTAAAGCGCCCGGGATCAGCAAGGAAACGGAAGCAATGATCTATCTTAGAATAGGCGATCTCTATGAGCTTACATCTGAGAAGGGAAAGGCACAAGAGGCCTGGAGCAAGGCGGTGAGCGCCGCTCCTGGTTCAGCTTCCGCGCTAAAGTCTGAAGAGAAGCTCAACAAATTGAAAAAATAATGGCAAGGGGGCTGCATCCTTTAGGATGTCGACCCCCTTGTTGCAAGATATTGAACTAAATGGTATTTTAACCGTGTGATAACGCACGGGATAGATATCGCCCATATAGAAAGGATAAGGGAGCTTTCTGAGCACCAGACTTTTCTGGAAAGGGTGTTTACAGAAGGCGAGATTGCCTACTCTTTCTCAAAACCTGAGCCGCATAAGCACCTGGCGGGCCGTTTTGCTGTAAAAGAAGCTGTAATGAAGGCCCTTGGCACAGGATGGGCACTGGGTGTCACCTGGACGGATATCGAGGTAATAAACTGGCCTGATAAGAGCCCTGTTGTTCACTTGAAAGATGAGGCCGCCAGACTGTCATATGGCAAACGAATACACATCAGTATCTCTTATTCAAGCGGTTTAGCCTTCGCCGCGGCAGTCATCGAGAGCCTCTGAACCAAAGGGCTTCAACCAAGTTTCTTTTCCACACGGCCTGCGGCCTTGTGCCCGGAATAGGCTGCGGCAACAACACCACCGCCGGTGCCTTCCCAATGTCCTGCCAGATAAAGTCCGTCAATGAATGTGTTGAGGGGCCGTAGCCCCGGAGACTGAGTCCATCCGTAAGCTGCTCCACCAGTATTAGCTGTATACCGCTCAAGGGTCGCAGGTGTAGCTACCTCGACATGGGCGGCGCTGCGGCAAATCCCAGGGATTATCAGGTCCGCTTTTTTCAGTATTTTATCTGTAAGTTCCCCTTTTGATGCCTTCCAATCATTCTTGAAAGAGAAACTGGACATCTCGTGCGCCGTTACCGAATGAATTCCGTCAGGGGCCATGTCAGGGTCAATTAACGACGGTATTGTGATGCCTATGGAACCGGCAGTGTTGAAACAAGCCTCTTCGGTAAAATTGTAATCCATGTCGAAGGTAGGATAATAACCGATGCTGGATGACCTTTCCAGATGGCTCAGGTCCATTTTTACCCCGGCGTAAAGTATGAAAAAAGAAGAGGAAGCTCCTGTGACCTTCTGCGCCAAAGCCCTCGGCTGGTCTGCTTTAGTTGAAAGCATCTCAAAGGTCTTGTAAAAATCAATATTCGAGATAACCGTCTTTGATGTGAACTCGTCTCCGTCCGAGGTTGCGACTCCTATAGCCTTTCCGTTCTCTACTATGATGCGTTCTGCTTTTTTTTTGAAGATGACTTCCGAACCTCTTGATTTTATGCCTGAGCTGATAGCCTCCGCGAGCCTCTGCGAGCCGCCCTTTATTCTCCAGGCCCCTGATGAAAAATAACTCATTATGAGAGCTATCATCGCTACAGAGCCGACCCTTGTGGGAGGCACTCCGTAAAAAGGGCACCTGTCGGACAACACCGCCTTTAGCCTTGTGTCTTTTATACAAGTATCCAGCAGTTCTCCATAGGTAAGTCTGCTGAGTTCCACGATGTTTACGGGAATGCGCTCGTGTGGGAGAAGGCCCGCAATGAAATCTCCCCAACCCTTTATCTCGGAGTAAACAGCATTGAAAATCCTGAACAGGGAATCTATTCCGGCACTCTCCGATGGGAAGAGGGACTTAAGCTCACTGATATATCTTTCGATATCCGCATGGACATGAATTGTAAGACCCGGGAATATCGAGGTCCGTATCGGGTCGAGGCGTATGGGTTTTAAAGTTTTTTCGACACCTAAGGAAGAAAGTACGATTGAAACAGGGCCGTTTGCATCCAGCCCGCTGAAACAGTCGACGCATGAGTCGAAGGTAATGGAACGCCTCCTGAAAGACTGTAAATAACCGCCAGGTACAGGGTTCTGCTCAAGTATAAGCACCTTGTAACCTTTAGAAGCAAGTCTGCCCCCGGCTACGAGGCCCCCGATTCCCGAGCCTATTATCACGCAATCGAAATCAGGCATCAGTTTTTCTTTTTCTCAATAAGTGAAAGCAAGGAGGGGAGAAGCAATAAAGAGGTGAACAGGCTCATAAGGACGCCTATGGTTATCACCGCGCCCAGGGAAGCGATACCCTCAAAGCTCATGGTTATAAGAGAGCCGAAACCGGCTATGGTCGTAAGCGCGCACATGATTACAGATTTCCAGATTTTTTCGATACCTTCTCCAGGATTGCCTTCATTTTCAATATAGCCCTGCATGATATAGACGCTGTAATCGATGCCTATTCCTAATATGAGCGCGACAGCGCCTATATTGATGTAGTTAAAGCGTATCCCGAGGATGGACATGGCTCCAACTGTCAAGAGAAAGGTTATTAACAGTGAAGCCTGGACAGCCAGGGTCCATTTGAGCTTTTTGAATTGGAACCATATTATGAATGTTATGATGAGATAAGTGATGCCTGAAGCGATCGTGATATCCTTTATGAGCGCTCCCTTGAGCGTCCTCAGCATTACAGGCGCACCTGTGATGGAAGTTCCCGGGACTTTGCTGATTTCATCTGAGACTGTCTTTATCGAATCGTCATCCCACTTTTCCTTAGGGAAAATATATGAAGCGGTCTTGAAGCGCTCCGGGTTGTAAAAGAGCCTGATTTTTTTATCCGAGTTGGCCTTAAGCTCGCTTAGCGTGATAAGGGACTTGTTATTGTAAGCCTGTGCCACCTGTTCGATGTACTTTTCCTGATATGCTCCGGTTTTGAACCCGTTTGCTTTCAGGGCCTTCAAAAAGCGTTCTTTCAATTCACCGGCTTCGAGACACTTATCGGTTCTTTCGATAGCAGCTTTCTGTTGTGAGGGGGGCGGCAAAAAAAGGCTCAGGGACGAGTAGGACCCTATCTTCGATTCAGCTTCAAGACTCTTGAAAGATGATTCCAGCTGGTCGTAGGCAGATAGAAGCCCTTCACTGGAGGCAGCCTCATTTACGACTATGAGCGGGTTTTCACCTGTGTCAAACGCCGATGAAATCTTTTTTTGAAGGGCGAATACGGGGCTGCCGCTTTTGCCTATGGATTCCGGATCTGAATCAAACCTGAGCTTTGGGATGAAGATAAGGCTTATGATTACGGCGGCGGCTCCGATTGAAAGGAACAAAGCGGGCCTTCTCCGTACCGCTCCGGCGCTTTTCGAGAGGTTTTGTTTCAAAGGCGAGTTCGAGACGAGGCGCGGCCCGAGCAGGATGGCGGCCGGGCACATGAAAAATATCATCGTTAAAAGGCAGGCGAGCACCCCGATGCCTGCCACTATCCCGAATTCGTACATGCCCTTGAAGTCGGTAAAAAGTATCGAGAAGAACGCGAGAGATGTGGTGACAGAGCCGACCACAACACCTGGCAAGACTCTGGTAAAGGCCGCTTCGAGCGCTTTTACGCGGTCCCCGCTTGCTCTGTACTCCTCCTCCCAACGGTTGAAAATATGAATTATATAGTCTATCCCCATTCCCATGAGCATCACTATGACGACGCATGAGACCATATTGAGTCCGCCAAAAAAAACATAGGCGAAAGCGAGCGTATAAATGAGCGCGATTGCGAGCGTAACGGCAGTCAATATAAGGACGAGCAGCCTTTTTCTGTAAACGAACTGGAAGAGTAATATGATAATAATGCTTGATGTAACGAAGTTGGTGACGATCTCATCTTTTAATGACGAATGGGCCTCCATTGCAAAGGCATAAGGGCCGGTGAGGCCGATTGTTACGCCATCTGTGCCGTCAAGCGCCGCCCCTATGATTGAATTCATCTCGGTGGAGAACTCTTCGATGAACTCCATGTCCCGCGCCGTTTTTTTCGGTTTCACGAACATGAGGAGCATCGTCTGCTCCTTGTCCATGTAATACCCGCCCTGGCCGGAAAATCCCTTTTTGGAGATACTTTTCAGGACTATCGAACCAAGGTCGAGTGGGTCTTTTGAGATGAGGTCAGCCGCCACCGGCGAGGATACCGGAGAGAAGAGCGTTTCACGGTTTTTTCCGAGCTGCTCTGCCATCCCAGCCGGACTGAGCCTCTTGTCGAGCTCGTCTGATTCAGCAGGTCCAAGGAAAAGCGGGAAACGCTTGAGCAGGAGTTCCGGCTTGGACTTGAGAGCGTTGTAATCGACATATTCTACATATTCAGATGAAGTGAGCTTTTCTGCGAGGTACTCAACGACTTCGATGTGCTCAAATACGTTCCCGTCCTTTGTCTCGATAGCGATGATTAGGTTGTCGGCCGAACCGAAATCCTCAAGAAAATCCTTGAACCTGGTGATGTTCGGGTCGTTCGAAGGCAGGACATCGAGCATGTCGGTCTTAAATTCTATCCGTAAGACCAGGGAAGCCAAGACGATGGCGAGTGTCACTGACGCAAGGGCCAGGAGCCTGTAATGGCCTATTATGAATTGCGCTAATCTGTGAAAGAATATGTTCATGCCGGATAAAAAATACTATTGGTAAAACCATAAAGCAAGGGAGAATATGAGGGCGCTTTTACACTTTTAAAGAATCACTGTATATGCTATTCTAAGCAACCACTAAATACCCGTAAGAACACACAATGTCCATAGAGCATTTCACCGAAGAAAAAAGGCATCTTCTCGCCAGGCCCGGCGTTTACAACTTCGGGATATGGAGTGCTGGATATATACCAAAGTTCCTTTCATACGGCGTGGCTGGAACTATCGCCGGAATCAGTTGTTTTTTTTACAAGGGCGCGAGGAAAAACCTTGAGAAAAACCTGAGGCGTGTCTTTCCCGAAGCAACTGAAGACAGCATAGCCGTGCTTGCGCGCAAAACCTTCAAGAACTACTCCAGATATCTTATCGATTACGCAAGGTTCAAATCAATAGATAAAGAGACCCTCGAAAGGGAGCTTGTTTGCATTGACGGGGGGCATTTCATAGATGAATGCCTTTCGGGCGGAAAGGGGATAATCCTCCTGACCGCTCACCTTGGGAATTGGGAGCTCGGCGGCATTTTTTTCGGAAAGCACGACATAAAGATAAATGTGCTTACAGCCAAGGACAATATCGATGAGATAACGGCAATAAAAGAACGATACAGAAAGTTCCATAATATAAGCACGATAGTGATAGGAGATACGCCCTTTGCAGGTCTTGACGCGCTCAATGCCCTCATGCGTAATGAGGTCGTGGCCATGCTCGTCGACAGGGCCGCCGAAGGCGGGGTGCCTGTGCCTTTCTTCGGCACACCTACGACCTTTCCTGCCGGACCATTGCTCCTTGCTCGTGCCACAGGTTCTCCCATAATGCCGGCTTTTGTCGTAAGAGAGGGCAGTGGGTACAGGGCCATTGCCGAAAAGCCCATTTACTTCGATAAGGAAGCCGGCGATACGCTTGAGTCGGTCGCGGGGAAAGTAATAAAAAAATTTGAGCAGTACATAAGGAAGTACCCGGATCAATGGTACAACTTTGTAGAGGTGTGATGTTCAGAGTTTTTAATGTAAGAGCGGCCATTGTTTTAGCGGCCCTGATTGCTGTGCTGTTTTCAGCCAGTTCCGGCATATCCGGCCAGCCTGACCTAGGCGAGCCTCTGAGCGCGGTCGAAGCCGCCTCAGCGTTCGACAGGATTAAAAACGCGCAGTCCGGGATTGACTCTGTCCTTGCCAGGGTCAGGCAGACGAAGAGTTCGCCCCTTCTTGATAAGGATATCGTGACAGAGGGTTCGGTCCTTCTCAAAAAGCCCAATTTCATGAGATGGGAGATCGATTCTCCGCAGAAGATGGTCGTTGTCGCGGACGGTGAGGCTCTGTGGGTCTACAGGCCAGCGAAGAGGGACGCGACTAAAAGGCTGCTCGCCGGGGACATGGTCGTCAGGTACACTGTCGGCTTTCTCTCTTCAAGCATGAATTTTTCGCTCGATGAGATATCAAAGAACTTCAAATTGTTGACTTATGTGAAAGACGGCGCCACGATAATCCTTTTTCAGCCTAAGTCGAAAATGCTTTCGAGATTTCTGAAAGACCTTAAAATATTTTACGGCCCAGACGGGCTGCCGCGGCGTTTCGAGGTGCAAACGAAAGACGGTTCGACGACAAGTACGGAGATAGGGGAAGTCGTGGTAAACAGCGTAAAAGATAATACCCCGTTCTCGCTGAAACTCCCATCCGGCACCGTAGTGAGGACGCTCGGAGCCGAAGAGACGCGCTGAAATGCTGCGGATTGCCTCAGTTCTCATATTCCTGGCCATAGCCGCGCTGTTGGTTTACAGGTTCGCTCCCGGGCTCAGTCCGGCGGAGCTCCGTGCCTTCGTTCATTCTTTCGGAGCCCTTGCCCCGATAGTCTTCATAATCATAGTCGCGCTGAAGCCCATTCTTTTTTTTATCCCCTCGTTGGGGCTTACGGTAATAGCGGGGACGATGTTCGGCCCGTTTTACGGCACTATCTATGTATCGATAGGCGCGGCAGGCTCCACGGCAGTGGCTTTTTACTTCGCCCGCATTTTGGGCAGAAGGGGAGTGGAGCGGGTCGTAAGCGGCAGTAAAAAGCTTCTGAACTTCGATAACAACATGGAGCAAAATGGTTTCAGGACCGTTTTTTTCATGCGGCTGTTCAACATCCCCTGGGACCTCGTAAGCTACTCTGCCGGGCTCTCTAAAATGCCTTTCAGGGATTTTTATCTGAGCAGCATGATATTGATAATCCCCATCTGTTTCATATATACCTATTTCGGAAGCACTGTAGAGGAGCCATTAAGCCCAGGCTTCATAATATCTTTGGCTGTGCTTATAGGTCTCGGCTCAATGCCATTCATATTTAAAGCGCTTAAAAAGAAAAATCAGGGTAACTTAGGGATGTAAGACACCGGCTTAAGTTCTTAATGCATGCTGGCTGGGAATCAGCTCACAAATAAAATTTTTTTTCAGAATGAGAAAAAAACAACAGGGGTTTTGAATTTGAGTAAGCCTAAGCTTCTCTTGATATCACCGATAGCCGCTAAAAGCATAATGGGCAAGGATTTTTATTTCAGGCTCCCGACCTTGGGACTGCTGAAAGTGGCTGCGCTCACCCCTGACGGCTGGGACATTAATATCGTCGACGAAAAGGCCGAGCCCATAGACCTGAACCAGGATGCCGATCTTGTAGGCATCACTTCAATGACCCCGGCGGTAAACAGGGGATATGAGATAGCCGACCACTTCAGGGCAAGGGGCATCAAGGTGGTTATGGGCGGCATGCACCCGTCCAAGATGCCGGAAGAGGCCTTGCAGCACGCTGACAGCGTGGTAATAGGAGAGGCCGAAGGGCTATGGCCCGGAGTGCTCGAGGACTTCAAGCATGGGAAGCTTAAAAAAATATATAAGCACAGCGCCTATCCCTCCCTTGTAAACATTGGTATCGCTGACTGGGAGCTCTATCGGAACAAGCGGTATCTTCCTGTTCACTTTGTCGAGACGACAAGGGGGTGCCCGCACGACTGCGACTTCTGCTCGGTAACAAACTCATTCGGCGGAAAGTTCAGGTCAAGGCCTGTAGACGAGGTTGAAAACGAAGTCAGGCAGCTGAAACACTTCGACGGCAGGTTCATCCTCAAAAATATGGTTTTTTTTGTAGACGACAACATCATAAGCAACCGGGCTTACGCGAGGGAGTTCTTCAAGCGTATCGCTCCTTATAACCTGAAATGGCTCGGCCAGGCTTCCGTAAATGTCGCCAGTGACGATGAGATACTCAGGCTTATGAAGCAAAGCGGCTGCCTGGGGCTCTTGGTCGGTTTCGAGACGCTTTCAAACAATAATCTCAATACCGTTGGAAAGAACTTCAATCATCCCGATAAGTATATTGATGTCATAAAAAAGCTGCATGACCACGGCATAGGCGTTAACGGCGCATTCGTATTCGGGCTCGATGATGATGACGAAGGGGTTTTTGACCGTACGCGCGAGTTTGTAGTAAAGGCCAAACTCGATGTCTGTTATTTCTCTATTCTGACCCCTTATCCTGGGACCGTGCTTTATGAAAGGCTCAGGAAAGAGGACAGGATAATCGATAACGACTGGTCGAACTACACCACGAGTTCTGTTGTCTACAGGCCCAAAAAAATGACCCCGGAAAAGCTCCTTGATGGTTATTATGACGCTTACAGGGGAGCGTTCACATATTCTTCGATTTTCAAAAGGCTCTGGGGCAATGGGACCTATAAAAACTTTTTCTGGCCGATGAACTTCGGTTTTAAGCAGAGCATAGAAAAATCAGTTGAGCGCTTGAAGGCCATGGAGAATTCCTCTCTTAGAAATAGCTGAAAATGGTGGAGAGCGGCATGAAAAAACCGGGCGTTCTTGTGCTTGACGGGATGTGGAACAAGACGCTATCGGCTGTGAGGAGCCTAGGCCAAAAAGGTATCAAGGTGGCTGTTGGCGAAGCCACGCGTCTTACCACTTCGCATTTTTCAAGGTACGCCTCCAGAAGGTTGGTCTATCCTTCGCCGATTGCCAGGCCTGACGCGTTCATGAACTGGCTTCTATCCGAGCTTAAGGCCGGCTCTTATGAGATGGTCCTGCCTACAGAGTTTTCAACACAGCAGCTAATCGCCGGAAATGTTAAACATATCTCTCCTTTAACCGGATTCCCGTTTCCTCCGTACGAACTCGCGCAAAAAGTCCATGACAAGGCGTGGCTCATGAAGTTTGCCGTTCAAAAAGGCTATCCAGCGCCAAAGACATTTTTTGTCGAAGACATCGAGGAACTGGAAGGAATCGCAAACAGAGTCTCTTATCCGGCTGTCATAAAACCTAAGGAGAGTTCCGGTTCACGCGGGATAATGTATGTAAAAGATAGAGGCTCTTTTCGAGACAACTACCTGAGCGTGCACTCGAAGTATCCTTATCCGCTCGTCCAGGAGTACATTCCAGCTTCAGAAGGCGGGGGCTGCGGTGTGGCCGCGCTATTCAATATGAAGGGCGAGCCTCGGGTCGGTTTTGTCTACAAAAGGCTAAGAGAGTACCCTGTCTCGGGCGGACCGAGCACATTGAGGGAGAGTATCCGCGATGAACGCCTCAGGGATACCGCTTTTTCCATACTCAAAGACTTGAACTGGGTCGGCCCGGCGATGGTAGAGTTCCGCAAAGACCCGAGAGATAATACTTACAAATTGCTTGAGATCAACCCAAGGTTGTGGGGGTCTTTGAGCCTCTCCGTACTTTCCGGCGTGGATTTCCCCTTTCTTCTATATATGCTCGCCAAAATAGGGGATTGTGAAGAGGTGCTCGAGTACAGGGCAGGCGTGAGGTGCAGATGGCTCATACCGGGAGATATCATGCATCTTATGGCCACTAAAGATAAGCGAAAAGCATTGAGGAATTTTTTTGAAAGAGCTGACGGATATGATATCTTGTCGCTTCATGACCCTTTGCCAGTTGTGGGAAGGCTGTCATCATTGATACCTTTTTTATTCAACAGGGAAATGAGAAAGCTCGTATTCAGATGAAGGTTTTCAATTGGATTCGCGGTGATTCGGAATGTTGAACGCGCTCACTGTCGACCTCGAGGACTGGTACCACGTATGCGGCGGCGGAAGGCACACTGACCCCAGGGTCTGGGACGAGTACGAGGACCGTGTCACGCGGAATACGGATAAGATACTCAGGATGCTCTCAGCTTATTCCTGCAAGGCGACTTTTTTTGTGTTGGGCTATATAGCCGAGAGAAACCCGGAGCTTGTAAAGAGGATTCATGACGAGGGGCACGAGATAGCGGTCCACGGCTATTATCACAAACGAGTATTTGAGATGACCCCCGCCGAGTTCGAGGACGACCTTTTAATGTCGATAAGCGCCGTCAAATCCATTACTCATGAAAATGTGCTTGGCTTCAGGGCGCCTGAATGGTCGATAAGGGATAACGCTCAGTGGGCCTTTCCTATAATAAGAAAGGCAGGGCTGAGATACGATTCCAGCACTGTGCCGCTTACGAGGATGGGCGACAGATCGTATAAAAAGACTCCCCATAAAATTGATACCCCTTACGGAGAGCTTTACGAATTTCCACTTACGACCTTCAAGCTGTTCTGGGAAAACCTGCCTTATACCGGTGGGCTTCCGATGAGGGTGGCGCCTTACTTCTTCATATGCTCATCGATAAAAAAGCTGAACGGCATGGGGATACCCGCCATCTCTTACATCCATCCGTGGGAGTTCGACAAGGACCAGCCGGAGATAGAACTGCCCATATCAAGGCGGTTCATGCATTATTTCAATATACAGGCGACAAGACCTAAGATAGAGGGGCTTTTAAGGCATTTCAGGTTCGCGCCGGTAAAGGATGTGCTTGGTCTGAATGCTTAGAGATGTATATTACATACGGTCTTTAGTATCCACCTGTCTTTTCCTGGGAGCCGTCCTTTTCTCGCTCCTATTTTTCCTGTATTTTACCGGTGTATACGGTGCGGCCGCGTTCCTGGGGCTTGTATTCTTCCTGCTCGCTTATTTCTACAGGCTGCATCTTTTTCTATTTGCCGGCAGGAGAGGCATAGCAAATGGAGCCATCAAGGAAGAACCTTTTAAAGATAGCAGGGCCAAATTCGAGGTCTGATGCGAAGGCGTGTCGCGATAACAGGGGCAGGAATTATCACAGCTCATGGAGCAGGCTATGGGAAAAACCTGTCTGCCTTCATGGAAGGCAAGGACAGTATCCGGGAAATTTCCTTGTTCGACTCAACCCGTTACAGGGGCAAAAAAGGAGGAGAAGTCCAGGAGTTTTCTTTTGGCATAAAACTTCAAAAGCTCAAGAAAAGGCGGCTCGACAGGGCAACGCTTCTTCTGCTGACTGCTTTCGAGGAAGCCAGAGAGGCGTCAGGGCTTTCTTTCGATGGAATCGAGGCTTTGGTCTCGCTCGGCACCACGCTCGGCGGCATGATATCCGGCGCCAGGTATCATACGGATTATGTCAAAAAAGGCAGGATGCTTTCGCGGCCTTCGATGCTAACTGACTATCTTGCCCATTTTCAGGCAGCCCACCTTAAAGAAGAATACGGGATAGAAGGTGAGGCGGCGACCTTTAGTGACGCATGCGCTTCAAGCTCTAATTCTATTGGCTATGCGTTTGAATCGATACGCGGCGGTCTTGCCGATGTGGCTATAGCTGGAGGGTACGAGCCGATGTGCGAGTTCACCCTTGCTGGTTTTAACTCCCTTCAGGCAATAACTCCCGGCGTGTGCAGGCCGTTCGATAAGAACCGCGACGGGCTCGTGCTTGGCGAAGGCGCGGCGGTCCTCATACTTGAAGATCTGGAAAAAGCGCAAACCCGGGGAGCCGATATCCTGGGAGAGGTAATAGGGTTCGGCGCTTCTTCGGACGTGTTTCATTCGACAAGGCCTGATCCTGACGCAAAAGGCGCGATAGCCGCGATAAAAGCCGCTCTTGAGGACGCCGCAATAATGAGTTCTGATGTCGATTACATCAACGCGCATGGCACCGCCACCCCTTTTAACGACCAGATGGAAGCTCGGGCCATAATGGATGTCTTCGATAAAAAGGTGCCTGTAAGCTCGATTAAATCAATGGTAGGACATATGCTCGGGGCATCAGGGGCAACAGAGGCGATAGTATCGCTCATGGCGATACGGGAAGGGTTCCTGCCGCCGAATATAAATATGACCGAGCCGGACCCCGAGTGCGCCGTGAATATCGTAAGAAAACCAGTAAAGGGCGTCTCGATAAACAGGGTGCTTTCGACATCATTCGGGTTCGGAGGCGCGAACGCGGCCCTCGTTCTCCAGAAGTATAAACAATGAAGGTCGTAATCACGGGAATAGGCATAGTATCCCCGGCCGGGATAGGCAAGGAGGCTCTTTGGGACGCCCTCGTCCAGGGCAGGTCTTGTATAGCTCCCATCGAGAGGCTCAATGGCGCTTATGAGGGGGCCGAGGTAAAGGGATTCTCCTTCGAGTCCAATTTTGAAGACAGGAGGTTCAGGCGCGCCGCTCTTGTCAGCAGGTTCGCTCTTGTGGCGGCAAAGCTCGCGTTGAAGGACGCTGGTTTTAACGCCGCTCCAGGAGGGCTCGAACGCATGCGGGCAGGCGTGGTCTCTGGCATTACGCATGGCGCCCTCAATTTCAGCTGCGAATTTCATAATAGCTATATGGAAGAAGGCCCCGCGGGTGCGAGTCCCGCGCTTTTTTCAGACTCGGTACTGAATGCCACTACCGGAAGCCTGAGCCTTGCATTCTCAGCGAGAGGGCCATCGCATACCCTGATAGGCGACAGCCCGGTCGGGCTTCAGGCGTTAAGGCTGGGTTCGATGCTGATCGCTTCAAAAAAAACTCAAATCTGCATGGTGGCTGCTTCCGAGGTGTTCGAAGAGATTTTGGCTTTTTCGTATTCCAGGCTCGGCCATATCAGTGGCCGGGCACCGAGCTTTAATGCCGGAGAAGGCTCTGCCGTGCTGATACTCGAAAGCCTTGAGGCGGCGCTTGAAAGAGGGGCAATGCCATTGGCCGAGGTTGGTGGATGTTCCGTAAGCACAGGTAAGGACCTGGTGTCTTCCTTGACAAAAACCTGCGCGGACTCTCTTAAGAATGCTGGCCTGTCTCTGAATAGCGTCACGCATGTAATAACCAGGCATCCCTACTGGCTTGGAGATTATGAAGAAAAGGCTTTTGCCGGCCTGTTGCGGGGCAAGTCCGTCTCCTCGACATCCGCCTGCATAGGCGAGTGCTTCGGGTTATCTTCACTCACGGACATCGCAATGGCGGCAATTGCGGTCAATAAAGGGAAGATATTCGATTCCATGTGCCTCGATAGTCCGGCCTTGCAAACAGCTGGAGCAACCCCTCTGGAACCCTTAAATGTGCTTGTTGCGTCAACCGGGATCAAGTGCGAGGCCGGGTGCGCCGTGTTGAAAAGGATTTGAATGGCTACAATGCTTTTGCAAAATAGGATAAACCCGCTGCGCCTCCAGGTCGTGCCAAAGGTCCTTACAGGCATGCTTCTTTCGTTTATAGAAAATGAAGGGATGTGCGATTTATTAAAAAGACCCGTGGCATTTTCTTTCGAAGAGTTTTCAGCGGCTGCGCAACGCGCTCTTCATTATGAATTAAAAGACACTGTCAAAATAAGGATGATGAAGGTCGGGCTGGATTTTCTGACGGAGTGCGGGTACCTTGCCAGGCTGGAAAACTCGAAGTTCCTTTTTACGCCCGAGCGCATGGATAAGGCTGCTTACAGGTTGGATGACAGGGAAGGCGACCTTAAAAAAGCATTCTCGGGCGAATTTGATTTTTTCCAAGCATGCCTTGACGAAGCCCCCGGATTCCTAAGGGGAACGAAAGCCCCTGTCGGTTTTTCTCCGGCTTACGAGCAGCTATGGGACGGTTTTCTCGACAATATCGAGTTCGCTACGATGCGCAGGCTTCTTTTGAGTCTGATGGACCTTGAAAACAATCCAGGTTTCCGCGTGCTCGACCTGTGCTACGGAGTGGGTCATGGGCTTTCAGCGATACTTTCTGGTTATCCTGATATTAGATTGGCAGCCCTTGACCGTGAAAATGTCTACAAAGAGGCCGCTCTTAAGAAGACCGAAGGCTTTGATGTGGAGTTCATAAGCGAACATTGGGATGGCTTCGGCTCAAGGCTCCCGATTGACGACGCTTCCTTTGACGCTGTCCACTTCATGTGCGCTGACCCGTATGTCCCGCCAGGAAAGCGCGATGGAGTCTATGGCGAGATAAAGAGGGTATTGAAGCCCGGGGGCACGCTTGGCATGATGACGTGGTCTTATCCTGAGGACGGGGCTCAGGCTCAAGACCCCTGGAGGAGGCGGCAGATACTTGCCCACGACTTTATCGAGAGCGTTTGCGCCGGCTGGCATGGCTTTTATAAAGCAGGCGAGACAAGGGAGATGTTCGAGCGTTTAGGCTTCAGGCCGAAGAAGACGGTATTGCCACTGGAGCCTTCGTTGAGTTCGGTTTTATGGGTGATGGAAAGACCATGAGGCGCGTCGTTGTCACAGGCCTTGGACTTATAACGCCGCTTGACTGCGGAGGGGGCAAAGAGGTCTTCTGGACTGCCATCTCAAGCGGCAGGTGCTCAATAGGCCCGGTGAGCCTTTTTGACGCCTCAGGGTATTCGTCAGGCGTCGCGGCGGAAATAAAAGGCCTTACGGTTAAGCCCGAAGAAAGATGGCAACGACTGTTGGATACCGCAGTCGACTTTGCGCTTTCTGACGCTGGCATCAGGGAAGAAAGTAAAAGCAAAACAGGCCTTATTCTCGGTACAGTCGTAGGGGGGATACTTTCAGGGACCGCTGCGTGGCGCGCCCGCTCTGGTTTACCAGGTTCATATCATCTCTACTCGGGCGCAAACGAAATCGCTAGGCGTATTAAGCTTGAGGGGCCTGTTACTACCGTCTCGACAGCCTGCGCGTCCGGCACTGACGCCGTCGGCATGGCAGCCAGATGTATCCAGTCGGGCGGGGCTGATATGATGATGGCCGGGGGAGGGGATGTCCTTAGCGAGTTTGCCTTCAGCGGTTTCAGCGCCCTTAATGCCATGACCAAAGGCGTTGTAAGGCCTTTCTCAAAAAACCGGGACGGACTTGCGCTTGGAGAGGGAGCAGGCTTTCTTGTACTGGAGGAAGAAAAACATGCAAACGCGAGGGGCGCGCATATATATTGCAGACTCTCGGGTTATGCTTCAGCGGCAGATGCCAACCACATGACCGGCCCTGACAAAAACGGAAGAGGGCTTGCAGCCGCAATAACAGGGGAACGCGCTGATGCAGCTTGACGAGATAATCAATTTTCAGATAATAGCGTACTCAGGCGACGAAGGCTCTGACAGGATCATCGTAAAAGCAGGTTCGACTGAGACAGACGACGCTCTTGTCGAGAAGATAAAAAACACCATTCGCTCTTACGCGAGAGTCGCTCCTGAGGTCGAAATAATGTCCCCTGAAAGGGTGGATGGCCTTCTTTATGCAGGCAACAGACGCAAAAAGATGACCTTTGTGGACATGAGGGGAACCGTTGCATAGGCGTGGTTGATTTATGTTCCGTGTAATATTTCCTTTTTTCTAATAGACCATTATTTAAACATCTGAGAGGGAGTTTTACTGCGATGTCTTTGAACTACGAAGTGATACACGGTCTCGACTTTACTGATGCGCAAATCGAGGAGTGCCTTAAAAGAGAGGGCCTTCTTTCGCTGGAATTGGAATTCAGCCGCAAATGCAATCTGAGATGCGTGTACTGCTACTCCGAAGCCGGAGAGGGACTTAAAGACGAACTCAAGCCGGATCAGCTTATAAGCGTTATCGACCAGGCGGCTGACCTCGGAGCCCGTAAAATCATACTTCTCGGAGGCGGTGAGCCGCTCATCTATGAGGGCCTTGAGGACATTATCAGGTATATAGACAAGAAAGGACTTGAGCAGACAGTATTCACCAATGGCTTTTTGATGACATCCGATCTCGCGAAGTTCATGTTCGACCACAATGTGTCTGTAGTAGTCAAGCACAACAGCTTCAGCAAAAGGGTCCAGGACAGCCTCGCCGGGCTCGAAGGGGCCTACGAAAAGATACAGAAGGCGATAACGCATCTGTTTAACGCCGGATACCCGAACGGGCATCGGCAGATGGGTATTCAAACCATAATCCTGAGACAGAACCTCGATGAGATACCCTCAATGTGGAAGTGGGCCAGAAATCTGGGGCTGATACCCTATTTCGAGATTCTGACAATGCAGGGCAGGGCGAAGGCTCACCCTGAGATACTGGTCTCGACCGAAGAGGTTCAGGAGGTCTTCAGCAAACTCCGTAATATAGACCAGGAGGAATTCGGCAGGACGTGGTCGGCGCATCCGACCATTGCCTCTTTCACCTGCAAGCGCCACCTCTATTCGTGCCTTGTAAATTCGCAAGGCTTTATCCAGCCGTGCACAGGCATAGACCTTTTCGTAGGGAACGTCACGACTGAAAAGCTCGCCGATATTCTCCACAAAAGCCACGTCATAAAGGACTTGAGGAAGATACGCGCAAAGATAGAAGGCCCGTGCAAATCCTGCGACCTGAGCGCGGACTGTTACGGGTGCAGAGGCAATGCCTATCAGCTCACAGGCAATTACCTCGCCTCGGATCCCGAGTGCTGGATATCAAAAAAGCCCGATTCAAAAACGGGCAATACTTCATGCAAATCCTCCTGATCTCAGTTAATACCGAGACAGAGCCGTATCCGGTCGAGCCTATAGGGCTTGCGTATATCGCTGCCTCTCTCGTTAAGGAGGGACACGCTGTCAAGGTGCTTGACCTGTGCTTTGAGGAAGATGGCCCGCATGCTGTTTTGAGCGCGATTGAGGGCTTCAGGCCAGGTCTCATCGGGATATCACTGAGGAATACGGATAACCTTACTTATCCCAAGAGCGTTTCCTATCTGCCTCCTGTCAGGGAAGTCGTTTCCGCGATAAGGAAAAAAACTGCGGCGACTGTCATAATAGGCGGCTCGGGTTTTTCTCTTTTTCCGAAGGAGACGCTTGAGTACCTTGGTCTTGATTACGGAATAATTGGCGAAGGCGAGACCGGAATAGTCGAATTCGCGAAGCTCATTGAAACTGACAGAGAGATAGCCGGAGTGCCCGGGCTCATCACCCGCGAGCCCTATGAAAGATGCGCGCCGGCCGAAGCAGCTTATTTTGGCCGGGTCTATCCCGCGCGGAGCCTCATTGACGGTGCAAGGTATTGCGAGGCAGGCGGCATGGCAAATGTGCAGACAAAAAGAGGATGCCCATTTGAGTGCGTTTATTGCACCTATCCAGTGCTCGAGGGAAAGCGGCTTCGTCTCAGGGAGCCGCGTGATGTGGGAGAGGAAATAGAAAGGCTCTGGAAGGAGAGGGGCACCGATTATTTTTTCTTCGTCGATGATATTTTCAATATACCCTCCAGCCATGCGGCTGGTATATGCGAAGAGATAATAAAGAGAGAGCTCAAGATAAAATGGGCTTGCTTCTGTACGCCGAAAGGCATAACAAGAGACCTCCTTGCTTTAATGAAGGCAGCCGGGTGCACGGGAATAGAGTTCGGCACTGATGGCGGAACAGACGCGACCCTTGCGGCCATGAACAAGGGGTTTACGATTAAGGAAGTCGAGCTCGCGCAGTCACTGTGCGCTTCAGCAGGGGTCAAGGCTGCTCATTACCTGATTCTTGGCGGGCCGGGAGAGACAACGGAAACACTTAAAGAGACCTGCCTGTTCATGGAACGAATAAGGCCAGAAGCCGTTATCGCCATGCTCGGGGTCAGGATTTATCCGGGTACCGGGCTTGAGAGAATAGCGAAAGTAGAAGGAGTTTTAGCCGATGGTGAATCTTTACTCGAGCCCAGGTTCTATATAGCGGAAAAGGTCAAGAAAAGCCTGCTTGAATATATAGGGGCTTATGCAAGAACGCAGCCCAACTGGATAGTCCCGGGGCTTGACATACGGTCCGGCCCCCGGCTCGCTAAAGTACTGGCCAAAATGGGCAAAAAAGGCATCATGTGGGATATGCTCGGGGCATGAGACATGGATAAAAGGGTAGTGATAGTCACAGGCGGCTCTGGGGGCATAGGCGAAGCCATATCGCTCGGATTCGCGCGTGCGGGCGATATCGTAGTAATCAATTACCGGTCTAACGCGGGCCGCGCTGAAAAAACGGCTCAAAAAATCAATGCCGCCGGGGGAGAGGCCTTTACGGTGCAGGCCGACATATCCAGTACCGAAGATGCCGAAAAGCTCGTTACTCAAGTGGTCTCCAGATACGGCAGAGTAGATGTGCTGGTAAATAACGCGGGGATAGCAAAAAGCGGCTTTTTGATACTTATGGGTGAGGTTGCGTGGGATGAGGTCATCGACACAAACCTCAAAGGCGTATACAACATGTCAAAGGCCGTGCTGCCGCACATGTTCGATAAAAAAAGCGGCTGCATAGTGAATGTCTCGTCTCTGAGCGGCGTGACCGGGCTTGCGGGAGAGGTCCCTTATTCCGCCGCGAAGGGCGGCGTGATCTCGTTTACAAAGGCTCTGGCGAAAGAGGTCGCGAAATTCGGTATCCGGGTGAACGCGGTAGCTCCTGGGTTTATAGACACAGAGATGATGGACTCATTGAATAGCGCCGATAAGGAACGCCACATGAAGTCGATCCCGCTCGGGCGGTTCGGAAGGCCCGAAGAGGTCTCAGGTGTTGTAGGATTCCTTGCCTCGAAAGAGGCGAGCTATATTATCGGCGAGACTATAATAGTAAGCGGTGGAATACCGTAACAGTCATAAAGAGGTGGACCTTGGAAAACATAAAGACAAAGATAAAGGAAATGCTTGTAAGGAGACTAAAACTTAACATCCCTGTCGAGGAGATAGGGGATGATATGCCCCTGTTCGGCGGCGGGCTTTCGCTCGACTCCATTGACGCTCTTGAAATAGTCGTAGGCCTGCAGAAGGAATTCAACGCGACAATTGCTGATAAGGCCGCGGCTGAGAAGATACTCGTATCCGTAAACACGATTGCGGAATACGTGAACGTTCAACGATAAACCGATGCCAGGCCGCCATCTTGGTCTGCTCCCCCACGCTTACCCTTTCAGGCTGCTCGACAGGGTCCTTGAATTAGACGTTTCAAGGGGAGTCGGTATAAAAAACGTTACAGCAGGCGAGGCGTTGATGGCCGAAAGGCAATCAGGGACGTTTCCGGACATGCTTGTCGTCGAGGCGCTTGCCCAGCTCTCTGGGCTTATATTGAATTATGACAAGGAAGGCGGCGCCGCTGTGCTGGCGCAGATAAAGACGATGCGCTTTTCCAGGGCTGCCCATGCAGGCGAGGTGTTGCGGCTCGTTTCGGAGGCGGAAGCCTCCTTCGGAGGGCTCGCGAGCTTTAATGTAAAGGCTCTCTCAGGAGAAGAAGTAATAGTTGAAGGGGCTCTCGTGCTCGCAGGCGTTAATAAATAATTTTCAGCAAAGGCAGTTAATAAGTAACCTCGTAAATCCCGTGTCGAAAAACTATCCTGACAAAATCAGATTCCTTGCGGTCATACCTGCGTACAACGAGGAGAAAAGCCTGCGCTCTGTTGTCGAAGGCGCGCTCGCGAGGATATGCGATGTTCTCGTCATTAACGACGGGTCGACCGATTCAACCTCGGAAGTAATCAAGAGGCTCGGAGTGCCTTACATAGACCAGAAACATATGGGCAAGGGAGCTGCGTTAAGAGCTGGCTTTGATTACGCCGTCAAAAAAAGATATGACTGGATAATCACCATGGACGGCGACGGCCAACACGACCCGGGCGAGATCCCTGTTTTCATCGAAGCTATCAGGAAGAACGGCACCGACCTTGTGGTAGGGTCGCGCATGAACGATACAAGGGAGATGCCCTTTGTGCGCAAAGCCACGAACAGGCTCATGTCGAGCCTTATCTCATCCCTCGCGGGATGCCGGATACCTGATACCCAGTGCGGGTTCAGGGCTATAAGGTGTTCTGTATTCAAAAAGGTCGCGCTCAAGACATCCCACTTTGATACAGAAACAGAGCTGCTTATAAAAGCCGTGAGAGCTGAATTCAAGGTATCGTCAGTGCTCATCTCGACCATTTACAACGGCTCCAAAAGCTCGGTCAACAAAATAACAGATACGGCCAGGTTTGTACGGCTTCTCTGGATGATAAACGTCAATGGTTAAAAACATCAAAATTGTAAAAGTATGCTGTATCCTGTGCGGCGCTTCAAAGACCGAGCCTGTCACAATCCAGAACTCGTATAACGTGGTAAGGTGCGCAGTCTGTGGTTTTGTCTATGTGAACCCGCGTCCCGCAGTAGATGAGTACAGCGGATTATATGTCGATTACCTGCCCACGAAAATGGAAGACCCGTACGCGTGGAAAAAGTATATGCGCCTTGTATTCAGAGAGACCGCAGGCAGGATAGAGGCTATCTCAGGCAAGAAGGGCAGGTGCCTTGACATAGGCTGCGGGTTCGGTTTTTTTGTAGAGGAGATGAAAAACAGGGGCTGGGACGCGTACGGGATGGATATCTCTCCGACTGCTGTTGACTTCGCCAGGTCGATCGGTATCGATGCCCGCATGGGGACCATAGAAAAATCAGATTTCAAAAAAGGCTCATTTGACGCGATTACGATGTTCTATGTGCTGGAGCATCTTACCGACCCGCTTGATTCGCTCAGGCGAGTCAGGTCTCTTCTGAAGCCGGGCGGCGTCCTCGCCATCCGCGTGCCTCATACGACCCCTATTGTGCGGATTCTTGATATGTTTAAAATCAAGAACAACCTGTATGACCCTCCATTCCACCTTTCTGATTTTTCGCCTAAATCAGCGAAGAGGATTCTCGAGAAAGCTGGTTTTTCAGGAATCAGGCAAACGATAGGCGGGGCTACACTGCCTGAAAAGTCCGGACCGTACCTGGTCAGCAGAACCTTCAACTCAGTGGCAGAACTTCTTCGTATTTTATCCGGTGGCAAATATCTTTTTCCCGGTGTCAGCAAAACCACTTTTGCCATAAAACCTTGATCATCTTGCCGCAGTAAGGAACGCAACAAGCCTTTTCTTTATACTCTCGTCAGTGAACGAGAGTACATGCCCTTTACCCTTCACTATCCAGAGTTCCTTGGGCTCATTCGCGGCTTCGAAGAGCCTGAATGCGTGTTTCAGCGGGACAGCCTCGTCTTTGTCGCCATGGATTATTACGACAGGGATATCGCCTATTTTGTCTACCCATTTTTCTGGACTGAAGTCGTCTTCAACAAGCGCTGAAAGATAAATAAGAGGCCATGAGACCGGAAGCTGGCTTATCTTGTCTTTCGCTATCTGCCGGTAGCTTGAGAAAGCGCAGTCGATGATGAGCCCTTTTATCCTATCTTTATATTGGGAATTAGCTACTGAATAGACTGCTACGGCTCCTCCGAGACTCTGGCCGAGTACGAACACCTTATCGTTGTTTATACCTGCGAGATCGAATATGGTTTTGAACGCGGCAATTGTGTCTTTGTGAACCCCTTCAAATGAGGGAGTGCCGTTTGACCTGCCATAGCCTCTGTAGTCGAACGCGAATACGTCATATCCTTCCGAGGTAAGCCAGAGTACCTTGTCTATCTGAATGCTTATGTTCTGGGAATATCCATGAAGAAAAATTACCGTCCCTTTTTTTCCTGCCTTGGCTTTTATGAACCAGCCATGTAGCCGCACACCATCAGAGGACATGAAGTACACGTTTTTGTATTCATTTGTGGATACGGCAGGATTGACTGCGAATTCTTTTTGCGGATTGAAAAATAGATTTGTGCACCCCTGTGCAAGCAAAAGCATGCTTATCAGTAGAAATGCCGCTTTTTTCATATTCGTTGGTCCAGGAGGCATTTTCTTCGGGTTATCGAAAGTCCTCTAAGAGCGGCACTTACATAAAAAGGATAGCAGAGGTTATCTTTTTTGCATGGCGCTTCTGGAAAAAGGCTGGCTTATCTGTTCAATCTGTTTTTGTGGAAATTAAGGGAAGGTCCTGGAAACAACAAGGCTCCGGTTTGTGGGTTATGAAAAGAAGGAAGAGACTTAGCTTTCGGTAAGAAGAGTTCAGATTAAATGCAGGTTTTTTTGAAGTTCCTTTCTACAATAGTCCAGTTTTCTCGGGATACAGTTATTATGATGAATAAAATAGATTTGATTTTTTGGGTCTGTTAGCTGAACTGTGTCAATCCTGCTGAAGAAAATAACTGGAAATGTTATTAAAACTTCAGGAGGGTTGGTATGGAAAAGAAGAAGAAGGCAACGTCTTCAGGAAGTGATTTTGACTTTGCGGCATTTGAGAAGGAAGCAGTAAAGCAACTTAAGTCAGGGAAGCCACTCTCTGGCAAGGAAGGGGTGCTAACCCCACTGATCAAGCGTATCCTTGAGAACGCCCTTCAAGGAGAGCTTGAGGCCCATCTTGAGGAAGAGCCCACCGAGAGTAATAACCGTCGCAATGGCAAAACCTCGAAGACCATGAAGAGAGGTGGTCCCCAAAATTTGGACAGTGTGATAAGGTGTAAAGCCGCACACTGAGGAGGATCACCGATGAGCAAGTCAAAGAGGAACCGGTATTCAGCTGAGTTCAAGGCCAAGGTTGCCCTGGACGCCATCAGGGGCGAACAAACATTGTCCGAACTGGCCACCAGATACGGCGTGCACCAGAATATGATTGCCACCTGGAAGCGCCAGGCCATCGAGAACATGGCCGAGACCTTTTCCGGCAAGGCTGAACGTGCCGGCGCCGCCAACGAAGCCCAGATCAAGGAACTGCACGCCAAGATCGGGGAGTTGACGGTGGAGCGGGATTTTTTAGCCAAAGCCTTCGGTCGTTGAGCCACGTCCGGAGGAAAAGCCTGGTCGAACCCGGGCATGGACAAGTCTTGAGCATTACCAGGCAATGCAGGCTGCTTTCGATAAAGTGGTCATCGTGGTACTACCAGGCCGTAAGCTTCCCCGTCAGGTAGACAGTTTTAAAGTAGAGTCTCCGGCGTTGTTTTGACGGTATTCATCGGGCGTAAGATCCCCCAGCGCGCCATGCGGGCGGTGTTCATTGTAATCGATTTTCCAAGCGTGGGTGCCTTCGCGCACTTCGTTATGGTTACGGAACAGATAAAGGCTAAGAAACTCTTCACGGTACGTGCGGTTGAACCTTTCGACATAGGCGTTCTGGTTGGGCTGGCCCGGCTGTATGTACCGTATCGTCATCCCGC
>LVEI03000003.1 GCA_001595385.3 Deltaproteobacteria bacterium GWC2_55_46
CACACCGCAAGCGAAGGAACAAAGGCATCGGCAGAAAAGAGCGTAAGACCAAGATACCCAACCGCGTTCCCATAGACCAGCGGCCTCAAGCCGTTGAAAGTCGCATCCAGTTCGGCCACTGGGAAGGCGACAGCCTGGTCTCCAGAAAGAGCCTTGCAGCCCTCAACTCCTTGGTGGAGCGCAAGAGCAGGTATCTTATGCTTACCAAGCTCGACGCCAAGACAGCGGAGGCCACCTATAATGCCGTTGTGGAGAGACTCGGAGACCTACCGTCAAAGGCCAGACGGACCATGACCTTCGATAACGGCACCGAGAATTCAAGGCATGAGGCCATTACATCGGCAATAGGCATCAAGTGCTACTTCGCGCGCCCCTACGCCTCATGGCAGCGCGGCACAAACGAACATGTAAACGGCCTCATCAGGTGGTACTTGCCCAAGGGCACCGACTTCAGTAAGATAACGGACGACCAGATCGCCAGAATCGAGTTCTTAATCAACAACAGACCCAGAAAATGCCTGGGCTTCAAAAAACCAATCGAAGTAGCTGCTCCCTTCGTTGCACTTCGAGGTTGAATTCGGGCTTTCAATTTATGACCTTACCGCCATTATATTTCAAACAGTAAGGGCTGGAAAACAAAACTGCGGTAACAAATTAGTTGAAGCTTCTATCAAGGCAAGTACGACTCAGCAAAAATGATGAGGCGTAGAAGCATCGTTGATGAGTTCAGCATCCCTAACACCGATCTCCTAAAGCAATTTTGCTTTGCAACGGATCAAAGGCATAATGATCTTATATTTTTTTAGCGTCCGTAAATCTCTTCACGCCGCTCTTCTTCCAGGGCACGCTCCATATATGCCTTTGTGTAGGCACTCCCCGCCCTTCCAATTTCTTGAATGCCAGGATCATTATTTTCGCAAAGCTCGCTAAAACGATGTACCCATGCTGACCAAAAAGCCGATTCTTTTCCTGTCCATGACCAACTATAACCCTGGATAGCATCTGCAACATCTTTTGGTGAATACCCTGCGCTTAAAGCCACCTTTGCCTTCTCCACCCATTCTTTACTCCAAGGTTTCTCATGCTCCCATTTGATGGGTGCTAAATGAATACGGCTGTACACCTTCTTTGAAAGCAATAATCTATATAAGCTAAGATCGTCTCCTACCAAGTCGGCGGCAATCTCGGCATGACCAAAATCGTCCGGCAATGCCTCCAATATTTTCCTGCGCGCTTCAATATCAAGTGAACGGATCGCCTTGTCGCATACGTCATAAAAATTCCTATACACGGAGCGTTCGTTAAATAAATTTGTCATTAGCCACTCTTGGGCAAGCGCCGAATCCTTAGCCAAGATCTCTCCCAGCCAGTAATCGTTTTCCTCCAAACGGAGAATCGCCTTCCGCCAATCTTCACCTAAGGAACCGATAGCTTTATCCTTCATCGCTTGCCAAATCCCAAGGGCGGCCTTGCTCGCAACTGAGTCGTTCTCATGTCGCAAAAGTAGAGTGCGGGTATCTTCAGGCACCTCGCCCCTCAGACAAAGAATTTCCACGGTCTGGTCAAAACCCTCCAGCTTGTGCATGACCTTATCAAGAATATCCGATGGCGGTGAGGTCATGGTTAAAAAAATTAAAATCGGTGCGTATTTATACTGAGGCGACTCCAGGCACTCGATGGAAATAGATTCCCATTCGGCTTCTTTGGCATTGACTGCTTCTCGCAAGAAAGGCACGACAAGGTCCGAAGGCAAGTTGGCCTCTATTGCTTTTCTTATCCAAGGAATTCTTTGTTTAACTCCTTTTGCCAATAATCCGCATAAATGTGGCGTCATTCTCGGCCAGCTTTTACCTGAGGCTTTGGCTTCAGCCTCGGCTTTTGCGATAAGTTCTATAACAAGCGCATGGTCTTTACTACTCAATTCCTTTGATAACTCTTCCACTGCTGACATCTGCCGCTTATGCTCAGTCTCCCAATCTTCTTCTATTCTCTCTCCTGGAAAAAAAATTTCAAAATATTTATCCAGGGGTACTTCGATTTCTATCCCTTTATTTTCAGCGATCTCTTTAATCTTTTGGAGCACGGCAGGATGCCCATGTGCTAAGCTAATGACATCTTTAATCATTTGGGTGACTATAGTCTTCACGATCTTATAAAATTCTTCAGGGTCTATTCTGACATTGGGTCCTGGATAGGCAATATTGCGAATTATCGTCAATATATGAGGCCAGTTCGATTCCCCATATGCCCTGATTATCTCGAAGGCTTTTGACCATAGATCCCCGATTCCTTTCAAATCCTGCGGAGTGACCACCCCATGAGAGAAGGTCACTGACATCCCAGAGCCCGGGTCTTGAGTGACTCTGTCAAATCTGGGCAGGAATACGAATGTTAAGGCATGAAGCCCCACATGTGCGTCTCCACCGCCTGATAACCATTTTGAAATAGCATCAAGAAGCAGAGCTCTCCTTGAAATGACATCTTTGCTTCCAGGCCATGCAGACTTTATCCAATCTTCAATTAATCTAAGGGGATGGTCCGTTGTTGAATTAAGGGGACGCTCATCGCCAGTGGCAGCACTTAGAAGCAATGGAATAATAGATTCTGGAATATTACCTAAACACGCATGGGAAAGTTCTATCAACATCTCAGGATGTCGGCTCAGCGCCGTTCTTGACTCTTCTGGGCCCATCCATGCATAAGCCACCCAAGCACTTTGAGGTTGGATTCTTTCCAGTAAATCGAGTAGGTCTGATGACGGTATGATAGCGCCTCGCGCTTTTGCACCAATTAACGTAAAAATGGTATCTCCAAGGTCTGGGCTGTTAACAATAAAGTACTCCGCATTTAATGACGTCGGGCCACTGTAAAATACATCCCTGACAAGAGGATAGCGTAACTCCGCTGGTATTACTGAAAGTCGATCACGGCCGATATCGCGCAGGACACCTCCAGAAGCAAGCCCAGCCGTTATGGCCCTTACCCGAATCGATGTGAGTTCCAGCCCCTTGGCAACGCTTTCCATAGTCATGCCGGAATCCCCACCCATTGCAAAAGCCGCCAGGACATCCGTTGCTTCCTTTCCAACCAACGGCTCAAAAGAGGTGCGTATGGAACTGCTGAGCGCGTCGCCTAAGGCTACTCTACGAACGTCCCCCTGGAGGCAGAGATAAGAGAGGGTAACTGCAAGGCCTGGCCGACCTTGAGCCTGATCCACGATTGATCTTACAAGCTCAACAGGCCCTCCTATCCCGGTATTTTTTATGACTTCGACAATGTGGTCGCGTGTCAAAAGATCAAGCTTGTGGATTTGAGAATCAGGCAGACTTAATATTCCCCTGATGGACTCTACGCCTCCTGGCCAACTGGACGTCAATATATCGAAGGAAATACCAAGCGCTCTTCTTAGTTGCAGAAGGTTCAAAAGCAAATCATTCCGTATATGGGCATCATCAACTATGATTGCTTTCGGTTGGGCGTCCCTTATCGCGCTGGCAAGAGATGTCCTGTCATCTGCTACGGCAAACAATCCTCCGCCGTCTTTGGCAAACTTGTGAAGCAGGAAGGTTTTACCCGAGCCTGGTTGACCAACCAATACGCGATCTCCAGAAGTGTTATTCAGCCACGAAAGGTCTGCATCGCGTCCAATGAGGGCATCGCCTATCAAAGGACGAAAACTGACAGGCACGACAGACAGGGCAGGCGGCTCCCCGGTTAGATTGAGAAGCTCACGGCACCAATGGGAATTGTGATAAAGCCGATCGGCTAAAGCGGCCTGGTCGTAAATTTGAATGAGCGTAAACCCCAACTCGGTTGCACGCTCCTCTAAATTCTTGCGTTTCTGCCCTGACAAAGCTTGTGATGTTGCAAGAATCGCTTCTCGACGAGGGCCTCCTTTGGAAATATAGGTTTCTAAATTAGAGGTAAGATTTCCAATTACATCGACTGATGTAGTGCTGACCAATGGGAAAGGACGCCCTTTCCCATCTGCGACTGCCCCATCCATGCCTGCATCTGCTCCCCCTCGAATGGGAACCAAAGTCGGCCATTCAGCCCTCAGAAGGTCAGCGGCGCATTGTTCGAAAAGTTCCGGGTCTAACTGGCCGTTAAGTCCTTCAATTATTTTTTTATAAAATGGGTCGCGTGTCATTTATTTAAAATACTTTTTCATCTTCCTGCTTTGAAGAAGTACTATCCCATGTTTTATTAAAACCTTTTCTATTGTGGCTGGCAAATCCATTAAAGTATGAAACTGTAGCGGATTGAGTGGCCTGATTCCATGCGGTTCATTTGGCTCCATTCTGACAACACCACTTGCCCAAGCATTTTTTGGTATTACTTCCCCTTGGCCCTCGGCTATATTATTTGTTCAAAAACGGATTTTTACTTCTATCATTTTTTCGCCATGTGTAGCCAACTGGGCTGTCACGTTGTTATTTTGTTTTCTCATTATAATCTCCTTGTAAGAAAAAATACTTCTCCTAAAGCTAATTATTTGACATCAATACAGCTCTCCCTTAAACGCCTTATCTAAAACAGACGGCAGCATGGCGTTGAGCTCTGCCGTGGTTTCAGCCTGAAGATGTTTCAGCGCATCCACCTTTGCCTGTAGGCCGTCCAGGTAGGCGACGATGCGGCGTTGTTCGGGAAGAGGGGGAACAGGTATTTCAAATGCCTCAATCTGAGCCTTAGTGAATCCCTGTCGTGTCGCCCCCTTTTGCTGATCATTGATAAAACTTTGAATCAATGGCTGACTAAGCCAATACATTAGGTATCTTGAACTTAAAGACTCGTCTGGCCGTATAATAGCAACATGCTGATTAACATTTGCTTCCATCAAATCTAAAGGAGCACAAGCAACACGACCAATTGAGGCTCCTGTGATATTAAGAAGGACGTCGTTTTGTCTAACCTTAGTATTAGACATGGAATCATGAGTCTTTATATCAATGAAGGCTATATTTTCCCACTGAAACTTACGCATTCTCACGTTCATGCTACGTATAAACGGAATGCCTGTTGATAAATATGTAGCTCGACCTCCTTTTGGTGTAGAGCCGCTACCGATTTTTGAAACTAATTTCGACAGATGCTTCCGTTCAAAATTTAGTTCAGCAAACGCTTCTCCAACTGCTGATTCAAACAAGGCCTCCGCCTCTTCTACTGCTTGTCGCCGGAGGCCGCGTGCCTCTTCTATCTTTGCGGCCAGTTCCTCAAGCCTCGCCACTATCCGCTTTTGCTCTGAGAGTGGGGGTAGGGGAATTTCTATCTCTAAGAACCGTTCGGGGCGGATACGATTTTTGCCACTTGTCCCACGAGATTTTTCATCACACTTTTCCCAAAAGTTCCTTGTCTTAGTCTGCCAATGAAACCATTTTGAATCCAATTTTTTTTTAATAGGAGTAAATATTGGGAACTCTCCAGAAGCATAACAACCTTCAAGTTGCTCGGATACAACCGCCACACTTCCGTTTCTTGCCCAAATCTTATTCACAATGATATCATCTGCCTCAACTCGCGAAAACGTCTTGTACTTTGTTTGCCCTCCGTCGATTGTTTCACGCTCATAAGCACCTTCACCCCACAGTCTGACACCTATTTGACGGTATTCAACACCTGGGATAGGTGTTTCAGGACGTTCAACTGGCGAGATAACCTCTCCCAACGGCACCATAGGCCAAGCCTTACTCACCTCTTAGCCCTCCTGCCTGTCTTCAATGCCGTCCGTTCCTCGATGATTTTTCTTGTCTTATCAACTTCGGCCGCAAGGGTCTTTTCGGCCGGCAGGGCAGTACGGTATTCGGCGGCCAAGACCTTGTTAGGGAGCCCTTCAAGGGCGTAATGGGCCACAGCATGGTCCTTCTGGGCGCAAAGGATCAGGCCAACAGGCGGGTTTTCATCGGAATGGGTCCAATGCTCACGGGCGTAATTGAGGTAAAGGTGCATCTGCCCGGCATCGGCATGGGTAAACTTGCCAAGCTTCAAGTCTATTATCACAAGGCACCGGAGGCGGCGATGGTAAAAGAGGAGATCTACCCGGTACCACTCATCTCCAACACGCAAGCGGCGCTGACGGCCGACAAATGCGAAATCACCTCCAAGCTCAAGGAGGAAACTTTCAAGTTGATGGACGAGGGCCGCTTCCAGGTCGTTCTCCGAGTATTCATCCTTCAGCCCCAGGAACTCCAATACAAACGGGTCCTTGATCTCCTCCTCGGGGTTAACTATGTCTCCGGAAAGCTGTTTGCCTCCCTTCTTGAGCATGGCGGCCTTGTTTCTGGAGAGCATCGTGCGCTCATAAAACTGGCAATCGATCTGCCTTTCCAGCTGGCGAACGGTCCACCCTCCGCGCAATCCCTCCTTTTCGTAAAAGGCGCGGGCGTCAGGACTTTTTACAGAAAGGAGTTTTACATAATTAGACCAGGGAAGAGGGAAGCGTTGTGCAATTTCAGATAGGCTAAATTGTGCAGACACCGTCTGCATTTTTTCATCGCTTAATTGGCCGGACGCTGTCTGACTTTTTTGAAATGATAAAGAACTATCTAATTGTGCAGACGCTGTCTGCACAATTGAGGCGTATGCCAAATAGAAAGACCTGATCTGGAAAAGATTCCTTCTGCCAAACCCCCGCCCAAATCTCTTAGTTAAATCCTCTGAAAGCCTTTCTATGAGCTGCTCTCCGTAATCGGCTTTAATGCGTCCCTTCTGCTCATACTCCACAATCCTACGCCCTATTTCCCAATAGGTCGCGGTCATGACGGCGTTTGTGGCCCTTGCAGAGGCGCGGCGGGCAGATTCAAGAAGCTCGGCTACACCGCTAAGAACAGTATTGTAACCGGCTAATTTTTGATTTTTTGGAGTAAGGGTTTTCTTTGCCATATCTAAATTCCCTTTTTCAGAACCTGTCTTATCTCAGCCATAATCTCCAGAATGCGTTCTTCCTTCTTTACGATATCTTCCACCAGCTTCTCGGGCGGCATGTGCTCAAAATCCTGCTTGCTGTTCGGATTTTTGATATCGAGGTTAAACCCATTTTCAATGATACTCTTGACCGGCACCTTCCAGGCCAGCTCATTTTTCTTGCGGTTCTTCCACCAAGCAAGGCAAGGCTTGAATTCATCAAACTGGATGGGCTGGGTCTTGGTATAGTTCTTTTTCCCTGTTGGCAAGGGGTGCTCGTAATACCATACCTCTTTTGTAGGGCCGGAACGGTCAAAGAAAAGAAGGTTGGTCGGTATGCCTGTATAAGGCGCGAATACTCCGTTTGGAAGGCGGATAATAGTATGGAGATTAAAGTCCTTGAGGAGCTCTTCTTTTATCCTTGCGCAGACGCCATCCCCGAAAAGGGTGCCGTTCGGAACGACCACGCCTGCCCGCCCTCCATATTCGGAGCCGTAACCAGGCCGTTTGAGCTTACGCATGATGAGCTGAAGAAAAAGAAGCGCTGTCTCGGCGGTCTGCTTCTCCGGAGGAAAATTTGAAAGTATGCCCTTTTCCTCCTCACCGCCAAAAGGCGGGTTGGTGATTATGATATCGACGCGGTCCTTGTCCCCTATCTCTTTAAGAGGAAAGCGGAGTGCGTTGCCAGGGTCTATCTGCGGGGATTCAAGGCCATGCAAAAGCAGGTTCATCTGGGCAAGGAGATATGGAAGATTTTTTGCTTCTCCTCCACGAATGCTTCCGGTCTGCAATAACTCGCGGTCTTTAACCGTCTTGCACTGCTTTTCGAGATGATTGAACGCCTCCACTATAAATCCGCCTGTGCCGCACGCCGGGTCAAGAACTGTTTCACCGAGACGCGGGTCTAAAGCATCAACCATAAAACGGACAACCGCACGGGGTGTATAGAACTCGCCGGAATCTCCGGCGGCGTCCCGCATCTCCTTGAGCATTGACTCATAAAGGTGTCCAAGAGTGTGTATCTCATCGGAAGATGTAAAATGGATGCCGTTGACCTTATTGATTACATCCCGCAACAGATAGCCATTTATCATGCGGTTTACGGTGCCCTTGAATACCGTCGCTACAACATCGCGCCTGTCTCCCCCGTTTGCGCCCTGCAAAGTACGGAGATAGGAAAAAAGACCCGGGCCGCGCTTCCCGTCCGGACGCATCGCCTCATCATTGTTTACAAATGCTATAAGCTCATCGCCCGTAATCCCGTCCTCTTTTGAGGCCCAGTCGCGCCAACGGTAAGGCGGCTCTATGGCTGGACGGAACCTTTTGCCCGAAAGAACAGCTTCCTGCTCCCTGATGCTCTCCATATCGTCAAGGAATTTGAGGAACATGATCCAGGTAAGCATGGGCAGACGGTCAAGATCGCCATTCAGCCCCTTGTCTTTCCTCATTATGTCACGGGCGGATTTTACGAGACTGCCAAGCTGCTGGGCGGTAGTTAATGGCTGTTTGCTGTCCTTAGCTCTTGGCATTTTCCGCTATAGCTCTCAGGTATTTTTCCCAAATTTTGTTTCTAACGTCAGACTCTGCTTGATCAATCAGATGACTTACAGCATCATAACCGATCTGTTGCTCAAGATCATATCTTGTCGTAAAATCAACATGATAAGAATAGCCATTCGCCGGCTTGTCTTCTATGAAAGCCCGAATAATATATTCATCTATATCACCCTTAGATACCTTAATCTGGTAATTTTTACCATCGAACTGGAATTGTTTTGCGTGTTTTGGTAATTCCTTCATACATACCTCCTATCATTTTGTTCATTTACAAAAATATTCATGAGTAAAACTTTAGTCCGCATAAAGAAGCGTTTGCATTTGATTTACGGCATCCCTCAATCTTTCCGGCCCGCCAAACATCGCGGCAATCTCCAAAGTATTTCCATGTTCCGATATTGGCGGTACTTTGAGAACATCAGGGATAACGAACTGAGCCGTGCCGTGCTCCGCGTATTTTTCCAAAAGCTCATTAAGTATGGCCTTTGCTTCAGGCCCGAACTGGTCAAAGAAGTCCTTCTTGTCTTTACGCAACCGGTCGGCCCGCTCCCGCCTTGTGCGTAGCGGCGAGTTAAAGGCTATATGACAAAGGAGATCGAACGGGTCAGCGTCAGGCTGATTTGCAGATTCAGCCAGGTCATCGAAGTTTATCCCCCGCTCTTCAAGTTTTGCTATGATTTCTGAGCGTTGGACAGGGTCGGCCCATAATGTCTGCACCTCAGCAGCATTCGGGTACAGCATTCGGACCTTCTCCGCGGCATAGTCGGTGAACTTGACAACACGGAGCTGTTTTCCATCAGGGTCAAGTTCGTAAACAAGATGGGTGGTAACCTCTACAAAACCATTATCAACATAGTATCTTTTCGGTTCTGCAGTGGGCGGCTCTGTGATGAGAGGAGGCTTTATATCTATAACTATTCCTTCATCCAAGATATCCTCTGACTCGGTAACCTCTTCTTTTGTTACCTGTCCGGCCTCATCTACCACCTGCTCGCTTATAAGCGAAGGCTCCCCGTCAAAGGCAGGGTCGGCAAAAAGCCTTGTTGCGCTCCCAGTGTAATCAACGATGCTGAAGTAGAGCTTCCCGTAGTCATCCCTGACGCGAGTGCCCCTGCCTATTATCTGTTTGAACTCGGTCATGGAGTTGATTACCCTGGCAAGGACGACATTTTTACAGGTCGGTGCGTCAACCCCTGTGGTAAGTAGCTGTGATGTTGTTAGTATTACCGGCGTATTTGTCTCAAGCTCCTGGAATTTACTTAAGTATCCGCGCCCGATATCACCTTCATCAGAGGTAACCCTGCATACATAGTCAGGATGCCGCTGAACAAGGTCTGCATTCAGGTTATTAAGAGCGCGGCGCATTTCATCTGCATGTTCCTGGTTAACGCAAAAAACTATCGTCTTGGCAAAGCGGTCTGTTTTTCTCAGAAACTCTGTCAAATGTCTTGCCATAGCTTCGGTACGAGCCCGCAAAGCAACAACCCTCTCAAAATCCTTTGTGTGGTATTCTCCGTCAGGTATTTCACGGCCATACCTGTCAAGCTCCCCCTGACTGGGACGCCAGCCAGCAGCATCGAAAGTCGTAATCACCCGGTGGACACGGTAGGGAGCCAGGAAACCGTCTTCTATCCCCTGCTTGAGGCTGTATTGATATATGGGATTGCCAAAATAACCGTAGGTGTCCCTGTTGTCGTCGCAAAGGGGTGTGGCCGTCATGCCAAGTTGATAGGCTGTTTTAAAATACTCAAGGATCTCCCGCCAGTTGCTTTCATCACTTGCGCTGCCGCGATGACACTCATCTACGATGACGAGATCAAAAAAATCCGGAGAGTACTCTTTGTAAAGCCCAGGCCTTCGGTCATCTCTCGCGATAGCCTGATAAGTAGCAAAGTACATCTCGCGGGCCTTATTCGCTTCACCGTTTTCTATCTTCCAGCGGGCATCGCCGAAGGGCGCGAATGTCTTATCCTTTGGATCGTCCACCAGAATATTTCTATCAGCGAGGTAAAGGATTTTAGGGCGGCGGTAATCTCCTGTGCGGTTCCAACGGGCGTTCCAGAGCTTCGTGCATATCTGAAAGGCAACCACCGTTTTTCCAGTGCCTGTGGCCATGGTCAAAAGGATGCGACGTTTGCCTTGTAGAACCGCCTGGACAGCCCTGTTTATAGCAATATCCTGATAATAACGCGGAGTTTTCCCGCTTGAATGGTCATAAGGTGTAAGAAGCAGGTTGGCGGTTGAATCTTCATCAAGGCCATGGCCAATGCGAAGACGTTTCCAGAGCTCTTCGGGCGTAGGAAATGACTTAAGCTGAAGCTCCTTGCCGCTAAAATAGTCAAATTCTATGATGTCGTGGCCGTTGGTCGAATAGGCAAACTTCAGCCCGAGGATTTCAGCATAGTCCTTGGCCTGCTGTAGTCCATCGCCAGGAGCTTTGTAATGGGCCTTGGCTTCTACGATAGCCAAAGGGAAGTCGCGAGTATATCGCAAGAGATAGTCAGCCCTCTTTTGGGGGCGACGCCTTACCCTGGTTCCGGCAACTACGATTCTGCCGTCAGTAAAGGTCTTCTGCTCCGTAAAGGAGTGCGGGTCGTTATCCCACCCAGCCTCAACTAGCTTGGGAACTACAAATTTTCGGCAGGTATCGGCTTCGTTAAACATTCAATTATTTGCAAACCTCGATAGACCCTTGGCTGTAGAGCCTTGATATATTCTAAAATCTTTATCTTTGCCTTCGCCATATCTTTATCTTAATCAGGCCTTGATATACAAAAAACTGGCACATCCACTTCGAACTATGAGCGCCTCAGTTCCTCGTCCCGAGGGGATTCCCTTAGCATACTTTATCCTTTTTTAGGCTTTTTGCCCTTTATCAACGTCATCAAATCATTGGGTTCACAGTCAAAATAAATCAGGAGTCTTTCCAAGTCCTTGCGTTTAATGTTGTAGCCCTGGTTAGTGGCTATTCTTGTAAGTGTGAGCTTCTTAATGCCGGTAGCTTCTTCGATAGTCCGATAGGTGATCTTCCGTCCCTCCACGGCGCTTTTCCGCTCTATCAAAGCCTTTAGGTTTATAAGTAGCATCGACCACCAGAAAGCGAAATTTGAAGCTTGACAGGCGCGAAATAATACCATTATACTATACTATCAAATTTTGATAGTATAGTATCTATTCAAAATACCATATGGTTGAAAAATGGTACCCACATTTATATTCCAAAATTGGCAAAATTGCAACAAAAAATGAAAAACGTGCTTCAGGGTAAATAACAGCGGAGGAGGATAAATATGGATGTTCTTCTGGTAGCGGCGGTATTGTTCGTCGCTTTAATTGTTTTCAGTTTACTTGGAAGAAGCAACAAGACTACAGAGCTTGACGATGAAATTAGGAATCTCCGGGAAAGGATAATCGTCGTGACTTCAACCAGCCTACCGGACAAGGCGGTAAAAAGCGCAATTGGGAATGTTACGGGCATCTCGGCAACGGCTGCGTCGACCGACAGAGGGTTCAGGAAGGCTGAAAAAGAGGCGCTGGCTGATATCATGCGGCAGGGGATTCAGATTGGCGCAAATGCCATCATTGATCTCAAGATGACCACCGGGAGTTACGAAGAGCAGGGCTCCAAGTGGGTAGTCTCGAAGGTCGTCTATTATGGGACGGCTGTAAGGGTGTGACGAGAAATATTCAAAGAGATTGTTGATCGTAATTGCCTATGGGAAAGAGGCTCCTGATTTGAGCCAGGAGCCTCTTTGTCGAGTGGCTGGAATAGGGAGTTTTTGTCATCGCCTTACAACAACTGTTTACTGATGTGTAAGCCCTGCCAGGGCGGCATTTATCGAGCGCGCCGGAATAAGACGTTTTGCTTTTCTGCTCGACTGAGGGTCTGGCCTTATCTCGATTTCGCCCATTTCGGTAAGAAGGCGGACATCCTTCAAAACTCTGCTGTAATCGCGCCGCAGCCTCTTGGCGAGGCCATAGACGCTTATACCGGGGTTGCAGACCACGGTCTTTAAAACCGCGCGACGCATCCTTGGAAGGCGCGCCACCTCGGCGCTTACTGGATACTGGGAATCCCCGGCGGCAATCACGCCCCATATCGCGTCCCAAGCGTCAAGGTACGATGCTTCAAGTGGTATGTTTTTATCAAACCCCTTCCTCACTTCGGGCCAAATAGTTATAAACTTCTCATCGCCAAGCTCTTCACGGAGCCAGTCCATTGGCAAATGGAGAAACGACTGGACAAAAACCCGCATGTGTTCCTCAGGCCCTTTACCGATAATCCCGCGCCATTTTTTGTATGTCATTCGCCCGCTCCAGAAAGCAGCCCGAAGGATCATTCCCTTATCCATTACCTCAATACCTCGTCTAAGTATGGTGATATCGAACGCCTTGTTACCAGCATACCTCACTCTCTGTATAATAAATCAAGGAAAACTCTGGTTGGCAATATCGATCCGTACAGGTTTGCCTACGGCATCATCCCCATAGACTTGTAAGTCTTGACTGCGCGGCAGAGCTTACCGGAACCCACAAATCCATCCTCTTTAAAAAAGCACTTTACAAAAACCTTGACGTAAATTTTGCATAACGCTATATTCCTAAAATGTATAAGCCCAGTTTCGACATAAGTCCGCGGCTCTTAAGCCTGGTTACATTGGCCACTGAAACCCGGGCTTGGGTCAACTCGGCTGTGGTGGATGTTCCGTGGCTGCCGACCCTTCAGAGAGAAACCGCTGCGAGGCTGGCCCATTCCTCCACGGCCATCGAGGGGAACCCCCTGACGCTTGCAGAGGTGGAGGCCATCGCCCGCGGAGAGGAAATCGGGGCAAAAGCCAAAGACAGGCAGGAGATACTAAACGCCCTTGCAGCCATGAATTGGGTTTGGAACAAGAAGGCTGAGGCTCCCATAAAGGAGTCTGACCTATTGCGCCTTCACGGGGTTCTCACGCGCAAGGTTCTGCCTGACGAACAATCAGGACATTACAAGACCCGTCAAAACAGGATAGTCGACCACAGGGGCATTACTGTCTATACGCCCCCTCCGCCGGATAAGGCCCGCCCGCTCACGCTGGAGCTGCTCGAATGGATAAATTCCAAGGAGTCGGAAACCCTGCATCCTGTAATCGTAGGCGCCATAGTCCATCACCGCCTTGTCTCAATCCATCCCTTCGCTGACGGTAACGGCCGCATCTCAAGGGCGCTCGCGATATGGCTCCTTTACTCAAGAGGCTTTGATACCCATCATCTCTTTGCCCTTGACGAGTACTTCGAGCAGAAGAGGCAACTTTATTACCAGAAGATCCAACAGGCCAGGGATCTTGATGACGATCTAAGCTACTGGCTCGAATACGTCGCAGAGGGTGTAGTTGAGACTTTGAACACGGTAAAGGAGCGCATACTTTCGCTCAAGATAGCGATTGCCGCACCGCGCATGTTGCTTACGAAACGGCAGGAGGACATCCTGCGTTTTCTGAGGGACAGAGGCCGCGTCAAAGCTCCTGATATAGAAAAGGCATTCTCCGTTACAAGGGCGCGCGTCAGCCAGGTTATCAAGCCATTAATAGACGCGGGTCTCGTTATCAGGGAGGGGCAAACAAGGGCTACGACATACCGGCTGCCGTAGGCCCTTCAGTATATGAGAGAGCTTGCCAAATATCCTATTTGGAATATAGCTCACGGCTCAGGTATTTTTTGCTCGTCTTTAGACTTTCTTGCCCCTCCCCGTGACCGGTTTTCCGAAATGTCAGGCCGCCAGCAAACATTTAAAAGTAATACCGGATGGACATTACAGGCACGGCATACCGGAGGCGTAAAAGACTCTACATGCAATAAATAGTCATTCCAGACATTTCTACAGCGTGGACACTGTAATGACAGGAGAATTGTCCCATCAAGAGTTTGCTTTCGTTCTTCCCTTTCACGTTTCTGCCTTTCCATAAAAGTCAGATATTTTGCGTGCTTTTCATCCATTCATGCTCCTTTCGATCCAGGCCTCTATATCACGGTCTGCCGCCAAGTGTTTCCATGCACGGCGGCAAGTAATACAAAACCACCTTCCGTCTTCACGGTTAAGGACGATATTTATCGAGCACCTTTTGATTTAAAAAATTATGTCAGTGGGAGTTGGGGGCGGCTGCTACTCATCACCCCAGGCCATGGCCTGGGCGAACCTTGCCGCATCTTCTTTAGATCTGCCGTGTCTGACAAGAACCGTATATACTTCGAATTCCTTTTCTTCTGGGGTTTTGCAATGATCAGTGTTGATGATTATGGTATCCACTGGTTGAAGGATACCCAGAATATTCATGAGCATTTTATCGTCTTCAATATCGACTTCAGGGGTTTTGCATTCGATACCCATCTGAACCTCCTCCAACTTATTCCTGAATGATATTACCTTCGTTATCGGAATTCAAGCCGTCGCTCAAAGTAGAGCGGGTTTTTACGGTTAACTTAGTCAACATTGTTTGGCAAGGGCAGCTATGGGAGAAGGTCGAACTCTTAGATGAAAAACCTGGGCAGACGTTTTTACTTTTTTATAGCTCGGTCAATACTTTACTCTCCAGTATCTGTCGAACAAGATCTTTAAGCTCCTTCGGCTCCAAAGGCTTTTCCATAAATCTCAGATTATTTTTCCTGAAAAAGGAGAAATAATCCTCCTCACAAGACCCGGTGAAAAAGATAATCCTCTCTTTTATCCCGGAAAGGGTCTTTACAGCCTCTTTGTAAAACTCCATGCCGTTCATTACCGGCATATTCATATCGACGATCAATACGTCATAGGATGTAACAGCGCTCCTCGCAAGTGCTTCCCTGCCATTTCTGGCGTATTCCACTGCGCCTTCTTCCGCAAGGATTATCCTGAGCGCTTTGCCGATCATCTCCTCATCATCGACCACGAGGATTTTTCTACGCACATCTTCCATGTTTTTACCCATAACAAAAACCAAATTGATTATACTGCGCTGGTTATAAAAACAGCACATCTCCATCAGAGCCCTCAGATAATGTCCTGCAGGCACATTTATATCTAAAAAACAACATCAATAAGAATAATTTATACCTATTGGGAACCTTTTTGTCAATAAAAAGTTCCCAATAGGATATTCATTTTTATTCGAAAAAAGGTAAATATCGAGGATATGAAAATGCACGAAAAAAGGTTGATAGGACTCAGGATCAAAGAGCTTAGAAAAAACAAGGGCTTATCCCAGGAAGAACTTGCGGCAAAGGCCGAGACAAGCCCGAATTACCTCAGCCGCATGGAGAGGGGTACAGAAAACCCTACCCTGGAGATGCTCATAAAGATTTCAAGGTCGCTGGGTGTAGAGATGTGGGAACTTTTTGACTTTGGGCATGAAGGGAGTCAGAAGGAAATAAAGGAATCCCTGATGAAGTTTATCAAGGAAGCTGATGAAGAAAAAATCAAGCTCACTGTGAAAATTCTGAGGGCCATGCTAAGATAATGTCGTGGTCTGCTCCGAATTACCTGTCAACTCCCGCCTTTTAACGTCTGCTCTGGAGATTCCTTCTTTCTCTTTCTAAGGCCTGCTCAGTCCGCATATAATGCAAATTCGAATTCTTCCATTCGGGTTTTTTACCCTGGGTCTACTAAATCGTTAGTTAGGGGTCTTTTATATGCAAGAAAAAATACGGATTACCAGAAAGGATCTATACGAGCAGGTTTGGTCCGAGCCCATGGTCAAGCTTGCCAAGAAATATGGAGTATCGGATGTAGGGCTCAGGAAAAGATGTCTAAAGTTGAATATCCCCGTGCCCCCTGTCGGCTATTGGCAAAAGAAGGAGTTTGGAAAGGCTGCCCCTTCGCCTCCCCTACCGCCTTTTGAGGGAAACGAAAATATTGAATTCCATATAGCGCTGGAAAAAGAGAATGACCGCCCTATTGACGAGGAACAATATAAGGAGGCCGAAGAAAAAATAGCTTTTGAAAGAGACGAGAGAAACCGAATACATGTTTCTTCCATCCTTAGGTCTCCACACCCACTCGTTGCTCAAACCAAGGAGTACTTTGAAAACTTAGAACCATCTAGATTTAGTTCCGACAAAGGTCTTTTGAACGGTTACGGCGATAAGTGCCTTAATATGCGTGTCAGCAAGGAAAGCCTACCCCGCGCATTACGCATCATGAACGCCTTGATCAAAGCATGCGATGCAAGAGGCTTTCGTATCTCCGTTGTGGCTGAAGACCAATACGCCTATAGTAAATCTTATAAGACCTGTGTGTCTGTTCTTGGAGAGACGATAGAGTTCGGTTTGCTGGAGTTTCTCAAGCAAACAAAGCGAAAGCTTTCGCCGACCGAGAGGAAAGACAGGCCTTGGGCAAATGAATTCGAATTCAGCCACAATCCTTCCGGAAGACTAACGTTTGAGATTAAAACATGGGGATGTCCCCGTAAGAATTGGGCTGATTCCGAAAAGAAAAAACTTGAGGACTGCCTTAATGACTTCATAGTAGGGCTTATCAAGGCCGCTGTGGAGCTAAGGACTAGAGCTATCGAAAGGGAACGAGAGGCGCGTAGAAGAGAGGAACAGCAACGCCGACAGGAGGAGATCGCCAGACGAAAGCGGGAAGAGGAAGCGCGACTTCAGACCCTTCTGAATCAGACCGAGAACTGGTACAGGAGCAAACAGATTCGGGAATACATCCAAGCAGTAAAGGATGATGCCATCCGGAAGAACGGCTGCATTGAGCCGGGGAGCGAACTCGACAAATGGCTTACCTGGGCGAACCAGCAGGCGGACCGCTTTGACCCTTTAATAGAGAGCCGCCCTTCGATTCCTGGCAAGGATAAATTGTAAACGGCAAAACAGCCCACACCTAAAACGCCGGGCCTCACTTAATAATAATGAGAAATTGCAGACAGCGTCTGCACAATCCTAAAGGCATTCTCATACAGTCCAGACTTGACCGTATTGACTAGTTGGCTACATGGTTGCTAAAAAAGCGACATGGCGAATCTTCTGTAATTGAAGACTATAAAGCAGTTAAGTCTTTATGCTACTCAATTATGAATCACGGCAACCAACAAAACCAATATTCCGAAAACACATGAGGGACGCATGAAAGCAGGCAGAAACGACCCATGTTCCTGCGGAAGCGGCAAAAAGTTCAAGAAGTGCTGTATGTCTGGACTGGCCACCAAGTCGCTACTTCCAGGGGCGCAGGAAATATCAGAGGAAATCAGGAAGGAATTCGCTGACCGTCCGGCAGGCTCTCTCGCCGAGGCTCAGGCAGTTGCCAATCGCGTCATGGAACGCAGGAACCTGACACCCCTCGTTGAATTCTCCGGCCTGTCGCCTGAACAGATGCACAGGTTTCTGGATTTTCCTTTTTCCTCTCCTGGCATTGCCTTCTTTGCCGAAGAGCTAGACCGGCAGCCTGAGGCGCCTGTCGTGAAGCTCTTTTCTCTCCTCGCCGACGCAATAGGCACGGACGGACTTAAGGCCACGGCTAAGGGTAACTTGCCGAGGCAGTTCTGTCAGGAGGCGGCTAGGGCTTATTGGGAGATGTATCCGGATCAGGCTCTCTTGGGCGGAATAAACACGGAGCCTGATTTTTTTGACTTACACACCGTTAAGATTGTGGCCGGCATGGCCGGGCTGATCAGGAAGTACAGAGACAGGTTTATCCTCACAAAAAAGTGCCGCCTTGCTATGGAAAGTGGCATGGGCGGCGTTTACCTGGAGCTCTTCAGGACTTATACCCAGACATTCAACTGGGCGTACCGCGACCGCTACCCGGACCTTGCCATCGTGCAACGCTCATTCCTCTACACTCTTTATCTCCTTCATAAGTACGGCGGTGAGTTCAGGCCGCCAGAATTCTATATGGAGAAGTTTATTCAGGCCTTTCCCATGGCCCTTGCGGAAGTCCCTGACCGCCCCTACGCAACCAGCGAGAAAACAGTCGGCAGGTGCTACGCCTTCCGTAGTCTTGAAGGCTTCGCTGAGTTTTTCGGTCTGGCCGAGATAAAGGTCTTTTCCAGGGAGTTTTTGATGAGGAAGTATGAAATAAAGAAGAGTCCGCTCCTGGACACACTGGTAACTTTCCGGGTAGGACCGGGCATTCAAGCTAAAACATTGCCTTGAATACATTTACAATCGCTGTCGGCCTTTCCCTGCAAGATATCCGAGACACCTAAGAAGCAAGCCACTGAACCATCAAAACGCCAAACGCACCAAACACGCTGAAGGGGGCGAATCTTAGGCCTCCACGGTCTCCGAGCCTGCAAATCTCTCTGGGTGTCTACGCTGTCTAGTTCTTATCCTCTGTTTGACGTGCTGAGCAGTTTTTATGAGGAAAGAAATCATATTTGGATCGATCCCAAAGACCTGACAGCACATATAGGCCACCCCCATCGGAGTCTTATTCATGTCTTCCGTAAAGGCTTCTTCCATCCAGTTGTTAATTTTAAGCCACTTGCTCTTTGGATATACCAAGTGGCTGACCCATTCAAACCGCTTAAGCCGCTCTTCTTCGCTAAAACATTCGAACAGGGTTTCAACAAAGTGCCTCTGGTACGCCTCTTCAAGACGGCTTACATGCCCTGCGAGACGCGCCACCCTTTCCTTGAGACTGCTCCTCATATCAATCCTCCCTTTCTGTACGCCCCTCAATCGCCGGGCGGCTTCTTATTTGCACTGCATCAAGAAACATCGCCACCCTAACCAAAACGCTGAACCGCTGAAACGCCAAAGAGCACCAAACGCGCCAAACCACTGAAGGGTCCACGTCATACCTCTCCAGCCTCCCTCAAATCCGCAAATTCCTCTGGGTGTAAGCGCCTTCTCGCCCGAACCCTCAGCTTGACCCTCTGCGCTGTCTTTATGAGGAACGGCAGCATCTTCGGGTTGATCCTGAAATAACTGACAGCTATAAAAGCTGTCTTTCGGGGAGTCTTGTTCATATCCCGCCTGAACTGCCCCTCCATCCACCTCTCCACCTTGCTCCACCTGGTCCTGGGATAGGCATAATGGCAAACCCACTGAACCAAGCGGGAACGGTCTTTTTCACCAAACGCACTGAAAAGGCTTTCCACAAAAGCCTGCCGAGAAGACTGGTCAAGCTCGGCTACAGTCTGAACCAACTCTGCAATTTTTGTATTTACCATACCGTCCACCGTGATAGATGATTAGAACAAAGACGCGCTGAAGGGAGCCGTAGAACCGTTTTCATGGCGTCCCGGCAAATTTTTATACGGTCAACATATAAAGTCTTATATGTTATGTCGTTAAAAACCCGATAAAACCGTTTTTGAACGCACTACCCCTTTATTGAGGGACAGTTTAAAAAAAAACGGTTTCGGCGAGGCCTACTGAAACGTTAAGTTGCCATACGCAACTCTTGAGGAGATTTGATCTCCAAGTATGTATTACCGCGGGAGATGGAGAATTGGTTGGCTGCTGGCGAGAAAATCTTAAAAATGCGGGAAAGAGATTCAGATCCGAAGCATGCTTCGTAAAATCTAAAAAGCAGTCGATTCAGTCCGTATCGTTTTCTGGCGAGGTGCTCTACGGTCTCTACTTTTTTAAAAATCGCCTGGGCAGATGCTCTCTACAACGTTCAGGAACAAACAATCAAGTATCTGCTTTAGCAAAAGAGCCGCTGTTTCTATAATGTGATGAGAAATGGGCTAAATTTGTCCCTTTTAACGATTTGCCCCCTCATTCTTCGAGGGAAATGGGACAAATTTGGGCCCTACGGAGGTAATATGTTGATATGGCGGAAAAAATCGCGCCATGCAAACTTCAGCAATGTAATGTCGATAAAGGTATCTGAGTTTTTGTTTTGTAATAGATCTATGAGGCAAGGGGATTGTTTGATAAGAATTACTTTATGAGAAATATCGGTGTAGCAGTCACCACGTTTTGCAAGTTTTTAAAGGCCAGAACACAGCATGTCCTATGGAAAAGCTGGGTATGTAGTAGTTTCGACAAGCTGGAGCTTCCCCCTGCTACGTAATTGTAGGATTTGCTTGCCAAGTTCTTCCGCCAACCGAACCGGAACCGAATTTCCAATCTGAAGCGCAATATGCGTGTTACAACCTAAGAAAACATATCCATCAGGGTATGACTGAAGAGCGGCAGCTTCGCGCAGACTAATCGCTCTATCCTGAGTCGGATGTCCGTATCTTCCATTGGAAATGCTGTGACATCGGCCTGTCAGAGTAGGGGCGGGTGCATTCCATGCCATTCTTCCGTACACATCCGTGTGACCTTCATAGTTCTTTTTATGGCATTCGAGCCGGAGATGTTCCGGCCAGACTCGCCTATCGCCGCCATCATGTGGCGTATTACGGAGACGTTCCATATTCAAAGGGGCTACCGAAGCCGACACATGGTTTGGAATGCCTGGGTGGCATTCCCCTGCTCTGATGGGAGGAAAATGAGAAATCGCCTGATAAACCGTCTTGAATGGCAGAAGTGACGGTCCGTATTTCGGTTTGGGCAACGAGGGTTTAATGCCTCTCATAGCAATCATAACCAAGCGGCGACGATTTTGAGGCACGCCATATTGCTTCGCATCGAGCACTTCGTAAACGTACTGATATCCATTTCTTTCAAGTAGTCTCAAGAACCTACGAAAAGTACTATTCCCTGGAACTTTGGCAATCCCCGGAACATTTTCGATAAGAACCTGCCCAGGCAAGGCGGCTTCGACCAATCTGCCGAACTCGCTCAGCAGTGTGGCAGATTGCAAACGCTTCTTACCCTTGCGCTGTTGACTGAATGGCTGACACGGAGCACATCCGGCAAAAAGCATATCCCGAAAAGAATCTGTCCGTGCGAGCCTTTTCAATTCCTTCACATCAACTTTCTTTATGTCAGTGTGGACAAACCGTGTGCCAGAGTTGTTATATTCATATGTGGAGCAACATCTTTCGTCTTTGTCAAACCCGGCAATGACGTTAATACCCGCGTCCAGAAGGCCGCGAGTCATCCCGCCTGCACCACAAAAAAAATCAATGGCTTTAATAGACATCCTCTCTTTTACTCTCATAGTTATGTCGCTATAATTTCTTCGCACCAAGCCTCCAAATCCCGATCAGGCAATCCCGGTCGACACGCGTTCTGCATGTAGGCCCATGATATCATTTCCCGAAAAGGACTATCAATTGACGCTATCCTTAGATAAGGCTTGCTCTCGAGGCCTATATTATTTAGAGGAATCAGTTCCAACTTTTGCAAATAGGCAGCCATGGAAGGAATTCTATCTGGTAATGCAGGAAATGGGATTATTGTCTTGAAGTAACCCTGAGACAAAACAGTTTTACTCAGATTTTTCTTAGCATCTTTTTTTATAGATGGGCTTGCAGAAATCTCAGCACCGACTTTTTGCAAACCTTCTTTGATGGGTATGCAACAGGCAACCAGCACATTCTCAACCTTCGGCGAACGGCCTGGTGATGAAACCATGTCGCATGACGGAGTCAGGACTATACGAAATGAAGACGAGTCTGTGGCAGAACCGTCTGCTTTTCTCAAAACGTCACCCAGCTTGGGATCTGCACTGACTGGGGGGCAAAGATATTTCTCCCAGCTTGCCAGCTTCTCTCCATGTCTGGAGAGGTCATCCATCAACGCGGCCAAACGCCTTCTACCAGACCTTTGAATCGCATCACTTCGTTTCGTAGAGTCTGTAAAAGCTTTGAATGCATAAGGAGCTACTTCCCTGAGAGCAAGTGCGAATTCCTTGAGAATGTGCTTTTCAGCCTCATGCAGAGATACAACATGAGGGCGCATCTCTTCAATCTTGGCTTTTAATTTAGAAACGGACCTACTTCCTTTTTTAATACAGCTTACAAAAGGATGCTTTTCCTTGGTTTCTTCAATAAGCTCAGGATGCGCCGAATATACAATAATCGGACAAAAGCGGTTTTTCCAAATCTGATCATAAACATCAACTCCAGGGGCTTTGGGCTCTGAAGAAAATCCGCCTGCAACAAGATCCAGAATAACTACATCTGGATTAAAGCGATCCATGGTTTCTTCAACCTGCGAAAAGTTATCTATTTGACACGTGCTAATGCTACCATCTGTCTTAAGATTACTGATGACAGGTTCAACGCTTTTCGGTTCATCATCTATAAACAACAGACGCATACTTTTACCTCCTACCTTCTCGTGTATCCTTCAGCGGCAGATCGAAAGCAAAAGATGCTCCGCCTATTGTCCCGGGGTGTTTAACAGACATGCGACCACCGTATTGCGCCACCAACTCCGATGCGACGGTAAGCCCCATGCCGATTCCGCCGGGTTTCCTGGTAACGCCAGGCCAGAAGACCTTTTCGACATCATCTTCATGCAGGCCTGGTCCGGTATCGTGAACCCATACCCTGACACGCGTATCCTCATTGATGATTACAAGCCGAAATTCAAGTTTACGTTTCTCCTTTGGAACCTGGCTCAGCCAGTAGGATGCGTTGGTGATAAGATTCAATAAAATCGCATCGAGTTCACCGGGGTCTACCTCAACATGGGTCGCTGTGTCAGGCACATGATAATTAATGTTATTTCGTTTGATTTCACCACTCAGGAGTGTAAGGCACTCCCGTATGCGTTCCTCCAGGACGGAATTGCGCTTTCTGCGTCTGAAAGATCGACTTGCCAGCGGGGAAAACGTATCGGCAAGTGTTTCCAGCGAGTTAACGGCATCGTCAGCGCAACTATACTCTCCAGCGAGATCCTTGTCCTTAAACGGCCCGAATCTGCTCTTGATAAACTCAAGAAAACTTCCGAAAGCAGTTGTTCTGTTCCTTATCTCATGAACAAGCATTTGAGCTATCGTACCAACTGTAGCCATTCGGCTGTAATAAACAAAACGTTCTTGAATAGCCTTGCGTGCGGAATCAATGGAGGCATTGAAAGCACGTAGGACAGGCACTGCCTCGGTAGCCTGAGCACCCTCCTCGGCAAGGGCTATGACCTCGGCAAGCAGCCCCTCGGTAGACAGCTCCCCAAACAGGTCCTCCATCGGTTTTTCACGTTCTGGCTTGATGCGCTCCACATTACGTTCATTTTCGAGAAGACCGACAATTGCTGCAAGAAGCTCTTCAAATTCTGCCACCTCAAGACTCGATACCAAGCGCTCACGGTCACTGGTGTCTCGGATTCCAGGATTTTTTTCGGCAGAGATTGAAACATAGCCAACGAGTTGGCTTGTGCTCATTCGTTCACCTACTCTACTGACACGCCTCAAGTCGAGCCCCAGCCAGTCGCGAGCATTATCGGATTTTGGCAGAACAAGAACGCCGTCACGGTACACGGAAATACCCTTGTGCGTACGAATGGTTTTACGGACCTGACTTTTTTGAAAATCGAATCTGTCTGCTATCTCCTGGGTATCTTCAGCTCCGATGTCCCATGCACGGATTTCGAAGGAAAAGGGACCGCAAATCGGTTTCTTTTCGTCAAATTTCAAGCGTGTGCTATCCTGAATGCTGTCAAGAACCTGCTTCCATGTCAGGTGTAGGTCTCTCTTTCTCTTTTTGCCTTCTTTTATAGGATTAAATCTATATGTACATTTTACAGCACCATTATTGTCAACCTCACCCGTGATTCTATACTTCGGCTTGGAGAGGAAGTAAGGCGCTTCAATTTTGACCGTATTCGTTTCTGCTTCTCCATGCCTCAACAAAAAAATTTTAAAATCCACTATGTCAGCGAATGGCGAAATCAGGCGTGCAAGATTTTCTTCAAGGTCAGCAATCTTCTCGTTATCCCATTGTCCATTAAGCCCGTATATCCGTAATCGAGTTCCGGAAATGCGGAATGGCGTGTTTTCCGGATACTGTCGACAATTCGCGAAGCAGGCAGAAATATCATCTCCTTCGGCAAGGCTCGACCAATTAACGGTTACCTCCCAACAATCGGATCCCTTGGCTTGAGTCAACATGTTTAAGCGGTTCCCTAAACGAGCAACGGAAAGTCGTCCAAGCCCCTTTTCTCCGACAACACGACGTATTTTTTTATCACTCTCTACGAACGGGTTCTTTTCCTTAAACGGGGTTGCAACGAGGCACCATACATCTTCGATGCTCCACCTGCTCATCCCGTTGCCGTCATCTTCGATCTCGAGATAGTCACCTTCATTGGGATCATTACAAAATCTAATCCAAACGTTACCGGCAAACGCATCATATGAATTCTTAACCAATTCAATTACGGCGACCACATCATTCGTGACAAGATCGGCACCCAGTGCAGCAAACACTCTTGGATGCATGCGGAAGGGGATCTTGTTGAATCCGTTTTTATTATTAGATGTATTTTCCGCCATCGGCTTCACCTTTTCTCCGTTTTAGGATAGCTACCTTTGTAAGGCGATCTTGGAATGGAAAGTGTACACTGACGTGACTTTAAAAACTCTGCAGCACGAATAGCTATTCTGTCCAGACTTTCTCCCCTGACGACGCCCGGCCGTCGGAAGCTGCACTCCCAAATCACAAGGACACGCCAGCCGATTTCTTTAAGTTTGTGAATGGTATCCCTGTCTCGACAGCGGTTTCCTTCAAGCTTCTCCTTCCACCAGGTACGCCGTGTCTTTGGTATCTGCGAAAGGTGGCACCCATGGTGATGCCAAAAACATCCGTGCATGAAGATAACCGCAGAGTATTTAGGGAAGACCATATCCGGCTTGCCAGGCAGGTCGTGCCGATGCAGCCGAAATCGAAAGCCCATAGCAAAGAGACGCCGGCGCATTTCCAATTCAAGCTTTGTGTTCTTGGATCGAACGGCCGACATCATACGACTTCTGATTTCTTTACTTACTTTGGACACCTTATTAACTCATAATCATATCATCTTGGTAAGGTGAAGGGAACTCTTATGGGGCCTCACTACATCAAGCCTACCAGGCGACTCTGCGGTAATGTCCATCGTAAATCATACTGAATTTGTCGCCTGGAAGGCGATGGATTTTAAATCCCATTGTGTGAGCTAATTAGTTAATTATCATACATGGTTAAGCGCTTTTCATGCAATATGTTTTTGACCTTATTTGCAAATTAATGACGGAGACCGTCTATTATCTGAACAATGTTGAAAATGAGCATTTGTGGTAGAGAGCTTTAACTTTCCTTCGCATCGTTTGATCTCCAGTCGGATATCGAGGCGACTTTTCAAATCATGCTCCTTATCCCAATAACGAGCATTGGTTCGCTTTTTGCCCAGTTGGAACCAGCAAGATGTCGCATCACTTTCCATTCAGAAGTTGACTAACAAAGGAACTCAGTTCCCCTTTTGGTCAACAGTGGACTCAAGAGGAACATAGGTTCCATTTTTGGTCAACTTGCACATAATGCGGACACGATGACCGCGTATTGGACTCGAAGACGACATCCTCATGTCGCTTTCCGGTCTAAAGTTGACTCCAAAGTGACATCCTCATGTCGCCTTTTAGTCCATTTGACACCTCAGGCGGACTTAGATTGAGCTTTGGGATAAATAGACCCGTCGAACTGTCCGCTTTTTGCGTCATTGGCACATCAAACGGACTCTGGCGCGCGCTGGGAGGGCTCTGGTCCGCTCTTGGTGCCATCTGTCATTCCATGCGGACCTTGGTCTCGCTTCCACTCGGCAATATGTTCTTTTGAGAACACGCCTCGCCCTTCTTTTCTCAGCCTTCCTTTTTGCGCCAGCCGGCGTATATGTCTAGTGCTTACGCCAAGCACTTTAGCGACCTCCTTGGTGCGAAGGGTCTTCTTATTGTAGAGATCTGCGCGAACTCTGCCCAGTAGGTCGACCACATAATCCGTTATGGAGCGAAATATTTCTCGCGTTGGTATGCCTCCAGCACACCTTATATCAAGCCAAGCTTTCAACCTATCGGCCTCAGCTTTAGCGCCGCTCATTAGCAACACCATTCTCAAGTTTTGGAAAGGCTTGTAATCAAAATCCTTCAAGCTCTCTCTTGCTGCTTTCCGCCACTTCCTGTAGGCCGTCCTCCTCGAAAAGCCGATTACTTGAATCAATTTTAGATACTCGCGCTTGGTAACAATATCAGAGAGGAAAAGATATTCTATATCCGTGTTCGACAGCTTATAAGTTCTGATGTCCTCATACATGACCTTCCTATAGAGTAGTTCATTGAGCAGTTCCCTCCTGAATGAGGGCGCCTCCTTATTTGCAGCCTGCGTTTCACGGGGCGTACTCATCTTTGCATTATCCGGGACAGCGGGCTTATCGGCCCCATCCAGACCCTGATCCGGCCTTCCCGTGGCATTTATTACCGTGTGTTCCTCCATAAATTCCCTCCTTCAGGTATCTATAGCCTCTTCTACTCCTACTTATATATTACTTTTTTTGTTCAATTTTTAGAAAACCCCTGAATTTATTAAATATTTTTCAATACAGCGATTTGTTTGGGGCTAAGGTTTTCGATGGAAAAAATGCATAAGCAAGAGCAGGGGAAGGGGACTTGGCGGTAATACGCAGATATGGAGCTAAAACGCTCCAAATTCAAAAAGGAGCGGGTCGCAAGGGATGAAACTTCTCAGCGTTAAAGAAATCTGCGTGCTCATCCAGGCAAAGCCATCCACCATCTACCAATGGGCAGAGCTCGGGCAGATCCCGTGCTTCAAGATAAACGGCCTCCTGCGGTTTGAGGAAAAGGAGATCCTCGACTGGCTAAAGGATCAGAAAAGGGTGTATAATGTCGGCCGTGCAGGTAGAAGGCCCGGAAAGGAGGTATAGGCAAATGGGCCTCTACAAACGAAAGGACTCGCCGCACTGGTGGATGTCCTTCAAGATAGGAAACCGGCGGATTTTCGAATCCACCGGCACTGAGAATAAAAAGCTCGCTCAGCGAAAGCACGCAAACAGGTTAATCGAGCTGGAGGAAAGGCAGCTCGGCTCGTCAGCTAAGATCGACGGGAAAACGCCTTTTTGCGACCTCGCGAACCAGGTTCTAAAGTGGGCAGAATGGCAACGGGCCTACAAGGACAAGAAAACTCATGTCAAGTACCTCATCGAGGCGTTCGGCAATCTCGCGCTCAAGGATTTCACGACGCGCACGGTTGAGCTCTACTACCGCGGCTTTACCGATTCCGGCAGGACAGTCTCGACGGCAAACAGGTACCTTCAGACGTTGAAGGCGATGTTCACCAAGGCCGTTGAATGGGATCTGGTTGAAGAAGAGGTCTTGAAGCGCGTGCGCCGGGTCAAGCTGTTGCCGGAGAACAACAGGCGCTTACGGTTCCTTTCAAGGGTGGAAGGGCAGGCACTTATAAACGCCTGCGAGCCGCACTTGAAGCCTATCGTGATAACCGCGCTCAATACCGGCATGAGGAGAGAGGAGATACTTTCCCTCGAATGGGGAAAGCACGTTGACCTGAAGCACGGGTTCATACTCCTCGACAGGACCAAGAACGGCGAGCGACGCGAGGTTCCCATCAACCAGATCTTGAAGGGCGTGTTCCAGGGCCTTGTGCGGCACATCAACAGCCCCTATGTTTTCACGGACAAGGCTGGCAGGAGGTTCAGGGACCTGAAGCGGTCTTTTTCATCGGCCTGCAGGAAAGCGGAATGGGACAAGTGTTCGGCCTGTAGCTTTGAGCGGCAAAAATCCGGGGAAGAGAGCCCGGGCAATTGTCCTCAATGCGGCAAGGAGATGTTCCGGGTAGCCGGGATCAATGACTTCCGTTTTCACGACCTAAGGCATACCTTCGCAAGCTGGCTCGTGATGGCAGGGGTTGACCTTACGACCGTGAGCAGGCTCCTTGGCCACAAGAGCCTTACGATGACGCTTCGGTACTCGCACCTTGCGCCGTCGCACATGGTCAAGGCGGTCGCTGTCCTTGAAAACGGTTACGATTTGGTTACGCTGGGTGAAAAAGAGGGTAGAGAACGACGCGCAACCCCATAAGCAGAAAGGCCGTAACCCCTTTATTTTCAAAGGAATTACGGCCTCAGGAATTTGGTAGCGGGGACAGGATTTGAACCTGCGACCTTCGGGTTATGAGCCCGACGAGCTACCGGACTGCTCCACCCCGCAGTAGTCTCATCAATTCAATCTTTCAAGACAGTCATAGTAACAACTGGCGGTTTCTTTGTCAACCCTATTATCGGAAAAAACAGTGGAATCTGCGAAAAAGCCCTTTATGGGAAGACGTCTAAGGACAGGACCCTTCTTACCCTCGATCCCCTCTCATCGAGGGAGGGGAGGTTCAGACCCTTTCCCTTCTTTAGAAAAGAGGAGAACAATATTATGGGATTTAAATGCCTGGATTACAACGCCACACTCGCATTTGACAGCGCGCGCCGGTCTACATCTTATCCGGCGCTGACACACCGAGGAGGGCAAGGCCGTTGGCTACAACCGTCGCCACCGCCCTGCAAAGAAGGAGCCTCGCCCCGGTCTGCTCCGGGTCGTCGGTTACGACCCTGGTCTTGTTGTAATAAGGATGGAAGAGGCCCGCAAGCTCCATAAGGTAGAAAGTTATCCTGTGGGGCTCCATGGCGAAGGCGCTTCTTTCGACCAGCTCTTCAAAGGCGCCAAGGCGCTTAATGAGCTCCGTCTCCTCCTTGCCGTCGAGCCTTGAGAGGAGCTTCGCGTCGAAATGTTCAGGTACTCTTATGCCCTTTTCAGCGGCAAAGCCGATGATGCTCTTTATGCGGGCATGGCAATACTGGACATAGTAGACCGGGTTTTCAGGTGCCTGGCTCTTGGCAAGCTCAAGGTCGAAGTCGAGCTGCGCGTCAGGCCGCCTCATCAAGAAGAAGAAGCGGCACGCGTCAGAGCCGACCTCGTCCATCACCTGCCGAAGCGTTACGAACTCGCCCTCCCTCTTGCCCATGGGCACCGGCACGCCCTTCCTCAGAAGGGCCACAAGCTGTATGAAGATGACCTTGAGCGCCGAGTCGTCGTAGCCGAGGGCGCGCATCACCGCCCTTATCCTGCCCTCGTAGCCGTGGTGGTCTGCGCCCCAGATATTCACAAGGGCGTCATAGCCCCGCTCGGCCTTGTCCCTGTGATAGGCTATGTCAGAGGCGAAATAAGTCCTCTCGCCGTCGGCCTTTATGAGCACCCTGTCCTTGTCATCCCCGAAATCCGTCGTCCTGAACCAGACCGCCCCCTCGGATTCGTATATGTACCCCTTCTCCTTGATGGCCTCTATGGCGCCTGCCACCTTGCCTGTGTCATCAAGGCTCTTTTCACTGAACCAGACGTCAAAGGTGATGCCGAAGGCTTCGAGGTCGCGCCTTATCATATCGAGCATCGCCGCAGAGCCGTAGTCCTTGTAGCCTGGCGCGCCAGCTCCACCTTCTCCGTACTTCGCGAGGTACTCCTTTGCGATATCCTTTATGTACTCGCCCTTATAGTAGTCCTGCGGGAACTCGACCTTCTGCCCCTTAAGCTCTTCCACGCGGAGGCGGACCGATTCGCCGAGCGTATACACCTGCCTTCCGGCGTCGTTTATATAATATTCTTTTGTGACCTCGTACCCCGCGGCCTTTAATATCCGGGCTAAAGAATCGCCCACGGCCGCGCCCCTGCCGTGGCCTATGTGCAGCGGGCCCGTGGGGTTGGCGCTTACGAACTCGACCTGGACCTTCTTCCTGCCCCCGGCATCACTCCTGCCGAACTGGGCGCCCTTCCCGATGATATTCTCAAGGATGGAGAGCCAGAAGGTCCTCTTGAGGAAGATATTTATAAAGCCGGGACCAGCGACCTCGCACTTTTCCACGTCCGGATGGGCGGAGATCCTCTCGGCAACGGCCTTTGCTATTTCTCTGGGCTGCTTTTTCTCAAGCGGGGCCAGGAGCATCGCGATGTTAGTCGAAAAATCGCCGAACTCCTCCTTCTTCGGCCTGTCGAGAAGGACCTCCGGCAGCTTCTCTACCGTTACAATCCCATCGCCCCTCGCGGCCTCTATCGCGCCCGCGACTATCCCCGCAACACCTGCCCTCATCCCTTTGCCTCTGTTATCCTGGCGTACTCGCCGGGCCTTCTGTCCTTCAGGAAGACCCACTCGCTCCTGACGGCTGACACCTCGCCCAGGTCTATCTCGGCGAGCACCACCCCTTCGGAAGCCCCGCTCGGCTTCTCTATCATCTCTCCGTCAGGCCCGCAGCAAAAACTCTTTCCGTAGAACTCATGCTTGTATTCCTTGCCGACCCTGTTCACCCTGAAGACGAAAAACGAGTTGGCGTGGGCAGAGGCGGCTATGGCCCTCTCCCATTTCCTGTACGAATGCTCGAAGGCCGAGGCGGTGAGCGCCAGCACAAGCTCCGCCCCTTTCAACGCCAGTATCCTCCAACCCTCCGGGAAGAATACGTCCCAGCATATCTGGACGCCTATCTTGCCGTAAGGGGTATCGAAGACCGGGAAGCCGAGATCGCCGGGGCTGAAATACGCCCTCTCCTCCCAGAGCGGTATCTGGGGCACATGCACCTTGCGGTACTTGCCGATGATGCCGTCAGGGCCGACTACATAAGCCGTGTTGAAGTACTTGCCGTTATCCTCTTCGAAGACCCCGCCGACGAGAACGGCATTGTGCCTCGTGGCCGCCTCCTTGAGGAATGTAACGGTCGGGCCGTCCTCTTTTTCAGCGTAAGAGAAGTTCTTCTGGTCGATAGAGGCAGGGAACCATGGCGAGCTGAAGAGCTGAGGCAGGGCTATTACCTTCGCGCCCTCCTTCGCCGCCAACTCGACCAGCATCGCGGCCTTTGAGATGTTCCTCTCCCTGTCAGGGCCTGCCGCAAGCTGTATGCCTGCCGTCTTTATCTTCTTTTTCATCTCTGGTTATTGATGGCGAGTTGTTTACGGCGGGTCAATTCACGCCTTCTTGCCGGGTGGAAGCCGCTTTCGGCTCTTCAAGCTTATAGACAATCTCGTTCCTGCCCAGCTTGCCCAGCTCCTTCCTTGCTATCTGCCCTATATAGCGCTTGTCCTTCTCAAGGAGCCTTATCTTCTCCTCAAGGCCGCTGTTCTCTTTCTCAAGGCCCTTGTTGTACGCGAGTATCCCGTCCCTTTCCTTCTTGACCCTGTAGAGCTCAAGTACGCCCTTATCGCCGAAAACCGCGGCGATGCCCACGAAAAGGAGCACCACGAGCACGATTACGTGCGTTTTTTTCAATCCCTCAAGGTTTTTTCTCATTGGGCCTTTCCGAAGGATAGGATTACCAGAGTGAACCTGAAAAGTCAAGGGATACGGCTATAAAATGGCCTGTTTTCAGAGGATAAATCCCCTCTCGTAAAGTTGTTGACACGGCCTGCCCGGCCGAATAATATATAGGCTGTTTTTTCTCACGCGAACGGATGGCCGGCGACTGCTTACCGCGGGAGGTATCGAACATGAACAGGCTCAATTGCCCGAAGTGTGAGAACCCTTTTTTTACTACCGCCAGAGAACCGCGCATGCCTTGCCCTCACTGCGGCTTCGTGACAAAAGCGCACGAGCCTGACAGGAGGATTCTCTCCAGACAGCCAACCCAGAAACTCTGCGACATATTGAGGGGCGAGGTAAGGATACCGGTCAAGACCGTGGACCTGTCCCATACCGGGCTCGGCATAAAGATGATGGGATACCTGCCTTTTGACAGCTTCGATAACGTGAGCGTCTTTGTAAGGGAGCTTGAGATGGAACGGACCGCAGAGGTGGTCTGGACCAGGAAGTTCTACGGCATCTCAAGGGCCGGGCTGAGGTTTACAGACGGCCCCCTCACCGGGTGAGGCCTGAATAAAAACCTTCAGGCAAGGTTGACCGGCAACAACAGTATCTACCCGGCTATCGATAGCCCAGTTCGTCGGCTTTTCTCAGCAGGGCACGGGCCCTTTCATAATCTCCCATATCCCCATAGAAGGCGCCTAATTGGTAGTAGGCCGCCCCTAACGACGGCTTAAGGCTTATCGCCTTGAGAAAGTCCTCATGAGCCCCCTTCGGCTCTCCGAGCGCCCTTAGCGATATGCCCCTGTTTAAATATGCCTCGGCGTAACCAGGGCTCAAGCTGATAGCCGTTGTAAAATCTTCGACAGCCTTCCTCTGGTCTCCGATGGACGAGTAAGCAAGCCCCCTGTCTATGTACGTGTCCGGGTAGTCCGGCCGGAGGCGAATGGCTGACGTATAATCTCCGATCGCCTTGGCGTACTCCTTATTATCATCGTAGGCGTACCCCCTGTTTATATAGGCCAGGGGGGCCTCTGCAGGGTACCGCTCTATCTCATATGACCAGATGGTCACAGAGTCCTTCCATATGCCTATCTGCTTTATGGTAAGGAAAGAGAGCATGGCGGCCACTAAAAGAAAGAGCAAGGCGGTTACGACCCTCTTTGCTCCGCCTCTTTCAAAGACAGATGAGATGACAGCGCCTGTAAAGAGGAATATCACTATCGACGGCATATAGGAGTACCTGTCGGCGGCACCCTGCCCCCCTACCTGCACAAGGCCGATCACAGGCAGCAGGGTAACGAGATAGGTCAGCCACACCGCCAGAGGGCCCCGCCTGCTCCTTGCCATGAATAACACAAGGGCCGTTATGGCTATCAATACGATGAGAGCGCCAAGGTATTCAAGGCTTAATACATCCGAAGGCAGCTTGCGTGGATAATATGGCGCGAGGCCGGTCGGCATGAGCATCTTGTAAAGGTAGAACGCGTAGCCCTTTACAGACACCCAGAAGCGCGCCGATAGCGGGTGCCCCTCAAGGGTCGTTAACGCCACGCCCTGGATCCAGACCGTCACAACGGAAGAGAAGGCGCTCAAGGCGAAGAAGGGCAGCTTTTCCATGATGGATATTAATCCTGTCAAAGGCCGCCTGTAGTAGAAGTCGATTATGACGAGGACCGCGGGGATGGTCACGGCCATGGGCTTGGCAAGGATAGCAAGCGCAAAGAAGAGAAAGGCAAGGGAATAGTAAAAGGGCCTTCCTGATCCTTTTTTCAAGTAACCGAGATAGGCGAGGATGGCCAGGATAGAGAAGAAGGCGCTCAGGACGTCCTTCCGTTCGGCTATCCACGCCACAGACTCCACATGGATAGGGTGGAGCCCAAAGAGCGCCGCCGTAACGAATGCCGCGACCGCCCCTCTTCTATCCCATCCGATGACGGCAGCCGCGAGCATCCCTGCGAGGAAAGTATTGAGGGCATGGAAGATAACGTTGGTGAGGTGATAGCCGAAAGGGTCGAGCCCCCAGACCGCATAGTCAACGGCAAGGGAAAGCATCGTCAACGGGTGCCAGTTATAGACCATCGGCCCGGTAAAGGCGCTTTTAATGAGACCTGCCCCAAGAGTCCTTATCTGAAGGTTGCTGTATACATAGGCGCCATCGTCCCAGTTGATGAATGAGTTGCCAAGCGCGGGAATATATGCGGCAAAGGTCAAAAAGGCGGCGATGAGGGACAGGTATATGGAGTAGCTTCGTCTTTCTTTCATCTTATCGGCTTGCGAGGCGGAGGTTCCAATTTGTGTTTAAACGTAACATATTGCCGGCTGAAAGGTAAATACAAAAGAGGATGGCGGCCACAGGTTAAAAAAACTTTTCATCTCTGCCTTTTTCCTGTATTATATTCGCACTTATGTCTGAAAAAAAACAGGGCGTATTCAGCTGCCAGACTATAACCAGGGCCATAGCCCGCAAGCACGTCGCCTCAATGGGCCTCCCCATCGAAGAAGCGCAGGTCCAGCCCGCGAGCATGGACTTGAGGCTCGGGCCAAAGGCGTACAGGCTCATATCGAGCTTCCTGCCCGAAGAGAACGGCGTCATGGAAAGGATACACACCCATGACGTCTACGGCTCGGACCTCGTCATGTACGAGACCGACATCTCTAACGGCGGCATCCTTGAGCGTGGGCACGTATACCTCGTTCCCCTCATAGAGGAATTAAACCTGCCCAGGGACGTACGCGGCAGGGCAAACCCGAAATCAACCACAGGCCGCCTCGATATATTCGCCAGGGTGCTGACCGACAGGAACCCCAGGTTCGACGACATAGCCTGCGGCTACAAGGGCGGCCTTTACCTCGAGGTCATGCCCAGGTCCTTTACCATCAAGGTGAAGGAAGGGCTCTCGCTCGTCCAGCTCCGCCTCATACGCGGCGAGTGCGCGCTTACGGACTCGAAGCTTAAAGCGCTTCACAAGGACTCGCGCCTTCTCTTCAATGGCGAAGACCACCTCGCCCAGGAAGATATAAAGGTGTCGAAGGGCCTGTTTATGTCGGTAGACTTGAGCGGGGCCAACCCGGATGGCATAATCGGGTACAAATCCAAGAAGAACAGCCACGTCGTAGACCTCACCAAGAAGAACCACTACAACATCGCCGACTTCTGGGAACCGATACACCGGAACAGCAAAGGTACGCTCATACTCGAACCCGAGGAGTTCTACATCCTTTCGTCAAAGGAGAAGATAAGGATACCCCCCAGGTACGCAGCCGAGATGGTCGCCTATGAAGCGGGCTCAGGAGAACTTCGCACCCATTACGCCGGCTTCTTCGACCCGGGCTTCGGCTTCGGCGGCAAGGGCGAGGTAAAGGGCACGAAAGCGGTCCTCGAGGTGCGTGCGCACGACGTGCCGTTCATGATCGGCGACGGGCAGACCTTCTGCAAGCTCTTCTTCGAGCGCATGGCCGAGGTGCCGGACAAGGTCTATGGCCCCAGGATAGGCTCGTCCTATCAATATCAGAGCATAACGCTCAGCAAGCAGTTCAAAAGTTTATGAAACCTAAAATAAGGTTCATCGACTTATTCGCAGGAATCGGCGGCTTTAGAATCGCTGCGGACGAGTTTTTTCGCAACCACCGCATCAAAGCCAAATGCGTTTTCTCTTGCGAAATCGATTCGCATTGCAGGACTGCATATTCCTCGAATTTTGGCGACAACCCCTTCCCGGATATAACAAAAAAAGACCCAAAAGACATCCCTGAACATGAAATTCTTTTTGCAGGCTTTCCTTGTCAGCCGTTCAGCATTATCGGCAACGGGAAAGGTTTCGACGATGCAAGGGGCACCCTTTTCTTCGAAATAGCCAAAATCTTAAAAGAACAAAAGCCAAAAGCTTTTATTTTGGAAAATGTAAAAAGATTTGTGAATCACAACAATGGTCAAACATTGAAAAGAATTCTGGAAACATTAAGGGGATTAGATTATGAGGTGGATTATAAAGTTTTAAATGCGCTTGATTTCGGCTTACCTCAAAAAAGAGAGCGAGTCTTTATAGTGGGTTTTTACAAGCCAAGATCGCCTGTTTTATTTACATGGCCTCAAAAACATTATCTTTTCACGCCGCTATCTGACATCTTGGAAACAAATGTCCATCCAAAGCATTTTGCTTCTGAAAAAATTCTACTAAAACGCAAAACCATGCACAAATCAAAATATAAGCCTGCGATATGGCATGAGAACAAGGCTGGCAATATAAGTTCGTATCCCTTTTCATGTGCCTTAAGAGCTGGAGCTTCATACAATTATTTATTAGTTAATGGCGAACGTAGATTGACGCCGAGGGAGATGCTCAGATTGCAAGGCTTTCCTGATTCTTTTAAAACGGTCGTCCCGGATTCGCAAGTCAGAAAGCAAGCAGGGAATTCTGTGCCGGTAAATGTCGTTAAAGCTGTTTTAGAATCCGTTTGGCACAAACTAAAAAACGAACTGGATTTAATTAAAAAGAACTCATCGAAGGAAACCCATGGCAGAAGAAAAAACACCGCGATTGAGAACCGTTTTTAAGGTTCCGCCGCCTTTCCCATTAAACAAGTTTCCAACAGATTTTCCGTATAAATTAGCAAAAGAACTCGTATATTTGCTTGCCACAAAAGGAAAGCCCGTTCTGGAAGGGGCAGAGTGGGAAGAAATTTTTGCAACTTGCATAGGCGCAATTTGGAAACCCTCTAACGTCGGATTGGACGATGTGGTTTTGGATGCCTGCGCATGGGGGGCAAAAACCGTTAAAGCGGCAAAACCTGCCAAACAGAAAAGAATACGCCTGATTTCCGGACGGAATTCTCCGGCCTTTTCTTTTGGAGTACGCAATTTCGACAAAATCAACGAAAACGATTTAGGCAAACAAATTCTATCAATTTGGAATGAGCGCGTTTCAGGCATAAGGAAAACTCATAAGCACTTAAGGACAGTAGTGCTAATCAAGTCTAATTTTTTGGATGAACTGGCTATATTCGAATTCGAGACAATACGCTATGACCCTGAACTATATTTTTGGAAACGGAATAAACGGAATAATCTTGAGGGCTATGAAAAAGCCAGCAAAAAGCATATTTTCACATGGCAGCCGCATGGCTCACAATTCACAATCATTGAAGATGTGCCAGATGATTGCACAATAATAAAAATCAAAACACCTCAAAAAACAAATAAAGAAGCTTTTCTCAAAAATATCGGCTTCGATAAAACTTGGTTCACTGTTTACAAGAAAAATGCCCGAGAGAATCTCGAAACTTAAGCGTTCTCAAATAATGAGGGCTGTAAAATCAAAGCGCAATATTTCAACAGAGCTTGCGCTTATAGAAATTCTCAAAACCTTCAAAATACGAGGATGGCGAAGGAATTACATTCTTTTTGGCAGCCCTGATTTCGTCTTTCCGAAGAAGAAAATCGTGATTTTTGCGGACGGCTGTTTTTGGCATGGACATAAATGTCGTAATACAAAACCCGCCTCAAACATCGAATATTGGAATGACAAATTGAAAAGAAACAAAAAAAGGGATCGCCTTGTTACGAAAGAACTGATAAGTCGAGGCTGGCAAGTAATTAGAATTTGGGAATGTACTATTAAGTCAAAAAGCAAATTGCCTTCCAAACTCGTTCGTTTTTTAAGCGAACTTCAAAAATGACTTTACCCGGACCATAATGGCCAAAGCCAACCCAAAACAGGAAAAAGATAACGGCATCATGCAGGAGATATTGGGCATTGCCCTCTTCGCCTTTGCCATGTATTCAGGCATCAGCCTCTTCTCATATGGCAGTGAATCCAACTGGGGCGGTTTTCTCGGGGATATACTCTCCAGCGTCTTCCTGAAATCCATCGGATATACCTCTTACGTCTTCCCGTTCATCCTCACCCTGCTCTCCGTTGGCCTGATGCTGAGGCGCTTTTTCCGGTTCAGGATAGTCGTCCCGGTAAGTTTCATCCTCTTTGTCCTTTCCACCTCGTCTCTTCTAAGCCTCCTGTCATCCACAGGGGAGGCGGGCGGCTTTACCGGCGCGTTCCTAAGCTCTCTTCTTGCCGATTTGGTCGGGGCAACGGGCTCGATCATCTTCCTTTCAGCCGTCATCCTCATAGCGTTCCTCGTCGCAACAGGGCTATCCGTCATACAGATAGCCCTGAAGGCGCTCCCTCCGACCGTCTCGGTCTTCAAGGCCATTATGGACAAGGCGCGCTCGGGCAGGAAAGATGAAGCCGACGTCGAAGAAGAACCTGAAGACGAACCGGCGCCGAAGAAGGTAAGATCGGCGGAGGAGAAGCCTAAAGAGAAGGAAAAGGGCGCGGCGGCCCCGGCCATCATCGCCCCGAAGATACATAACAAGAGGCCGGTGGAAGAGCCGGAAGAGGCGCTCGAGTTCACGCCTCCCAAGGGCAGCTTCATGCTCCCCCCTCTTTCGCTCCTCGACGCGGTGCCCAAAAAGGGCAGCTCTATAGATGACAAGGCTTTGCTTGCGAACTCGCAGGTGCTGGAGAAAAAGCTCCTTGACTTCGGCATCGAAGGGCGGGTGCTTGAGGTAAGGCCGGGGCCGGTCGTAACGATGTACGAGTTCGAGCCGGCACCCGGGGTAAAGGTCGGGAGGATAACGAACCTCTCTGACGACCTCGCGCTCGCGATGAAGGCGATGTCCATAAGGATAATAGCCCCCATACCGGGCAAGGCGGTCGTAGGCATCGAGGTCCCGAACCAGACCAGAGACATGATAATGCTCCGTGAGATGATGGAGTGCCCCGCCTTCTCGAAGAGCCGCTCAAGGCTCTCGCTCGCCCTCGGCAAGGACATCTCCGGCGCTCCATATGTGGCGGACCTCGCGAGGATGCCACATCTTCTGGTAGCCGGCGCGACGGGCACAGGGAAGAGCGTATCCGTAAACGCGATGATATTGAGCTTCCTTTTCAAGGCGACTCCGGAGGATGTGCGCTTCCTCATGGTCGACCCCAAGATGCTCGAGCTTTCGGCCTACGAGGGCATACCCCACCTTATTACCCCCGTCATAACCGACCCCAAGAAGGCGGCAGGTGCGCTAAGGAGCATAGTAACGGAGATGGGCAGGCGATATAAGCTCATGGCCGAGAAGGGCGCGAAGAACATCGAGAAGTATAACCAGATGGTCGAGGACGCCAACAAATCAGACGAGAAGAAGCTGCCGTTCATAGTCGTCATAATAGACGAGCTTGCGGACCTCATGATGACATCAGGGAAAGACGTCGAGGAATGCCTAGTGCGCCTCTCACAGATGGCGAGGGCATCTGGAATACACCTTATGATAGCGACACAGCGCCCTTCGGTCGACGTAGTCACGGGCCTTATCAAGACCAACTTCCCCGCGAGGATCGCCTTCCAGCTGCCTTCAAGGACCGATTCGAGGACCATCATAGACGCCGGAGGGGCTGAGACCCTCCTCGGGCAGGGGGACATGCTCTTCCTGCCGCCGGGCACCTCGAAGCTCCAGAGGATACACGGGGCTTACGTTTCAGAGACCGAGATAAAACGTGTGACGGATTTCTGGAAGAAGCAGGGCGCCCCGGCATACGAGGAGATAGTCATAGAAGAGAACGAAAGCGCGCTCATAGACGAGGACGCCGACCTGGGCGAAGAGTTCCTGAGGAGATACGACGAGGCGGTGGCGCTCGCCGCCACCCTTGAGATGATATCGACATCGTATGTACAGCGGAGGTTCAGAATAGGCTACAACACCGCCGCGAGGATAATAGAGAAGATGGAGAAGGAGGGCGTCGTAGGCCCTGCCCAGGGGAGCCGCCCAAGGGAAGTGCTACTGCGTAAACCCACATGATAAAGAGCTTTATCACCATATTTTCGCTCATCATCATTGCGCCCTCTATCGCGGCGGCTGATGAGGCTTCAAGGATAGTCGCCAGGCTCCAGCAGGCCTACGAGGCGATCTCAACCGTGCAGGCCTCTTTTACGCAGGAGGTATCCTCAAAGGGGCTTAAGCAGAAACAGCTCTCGAGCGGCAGGGTCTGGTTCAAGAAGCCCGGCAAGATGCGCTGGGAGTACGCCTCCCCCGAAGGCGACCTCATAGTGAGCGACGGCAGGACGTTCTGGCTCTACCAGAGCGATCTTAACCAGGTCATTGAACAAAAGATCGCGGGCGCGGCCTCTTCGATGGCTACCGATTTCCTCTCCGGCGTGGGAGAGCTCAACAGGGACTTCCACATAGCCCTCGCGGGCTCCGAGGAAGGCTTCTACAGGCTTAAGCTCACCCCGAAAAAGGCAGAGCCCAGCTTAAAGGCGCTTCTCCTTGACGTGGACAAGGGAAGCTTCCTTATAAAAAGGAGTTCGGTGGCAGACAACTTCGGGACAGAGACCATTATAGAGCTCAACGATATAAAGACCAACGAGCCCTTAAAAGACAAGCTCTTCAAGTTCACGCCGCCAAAGGGCGCCCAGGTAGTGCGGCCCCTGAAATAAAAATAAAAAACGGAGGAGTAAAGATGCCGTCATTCGATATCGTCTCAAAAACAGACATACAGGAAGTCGACAACGCCGTGAACCAGGCCATCAAGGAGATGCAACAGCGCTATGACTTCAAGGGCTCGAAGAGCGAGATAAAATGGGAGAAGAAGGACGACATAACGATACTTGCCGATGACGACGGCAAGCTCAGGAACGTCATCGACATACTGCAGACAAAGCTCGTAAAGCGCGGCGTAGCCCTTAAATCGCTCGAATACGGAAAGGTGGAGGACGCCTCAGGCAACATGAAGAGGCAGGTCATCAAGGTCCTCCAGGGCATACCTTCCGACAAGGCCAAGGAGATAACAAAACTCGTAAAGGATAGCAAGCTCAAGGTCCAGACCCAAATAATGGACGACCAGATAAGGGTCACCGCCAAAAAGATAGACGACCTGCAGGAGGCCATCCAGACCATCAAGGCGAAGGACATGGACATAAGCCTCCAGTTCATGAACATGAGGTCGTAAGCCAGGTGGCTGGATGGATAGAGATACGGGCGACTGGCCCGGCTGACGCAAAAGATGCCGCCTCAGCGGCTCTCATTTCTGCCGGAAGCCCCGGAGTGCTCGAAGAGACAAAGGCCGAAGCCTCAGGCCGCCTCGTCTCCTTCAGCCGCTGGGAGGATGAGACCGCTGAAGAGGCAGACGATTCTACCGTGGCGGCGCTAAAGGCCTATTTGCCGGAAGGCGCCGAAAAAAAACTTAAGGACGTAAGCGAACGGCTCGGCAGGATCGATTGGTCGGTTGCGACGTCATTTCTCAAGGAGACCGACTGGTCGGAGAAGTGGAAAAAAGGGCTCCGCCCGGTGAGGGTCAGCCGCAAGGGTCTTACAATCGTCGTAAAACCCACCTGGAATAAATCCAGGAGAAAGCCCGGGGAAAAGATAATCGGAATAGACCCTGGCATGGCCTTCGGCACAGGCGGCCACGCCACGACCAGGATGTGCCTGGCGGCCATCCTCTGGCTTTCGCAGGACAAGAAACTGCCTGCCGCGCCGCACATCCTTGACGTCGGCACCGGCACAGGGGTGTTGGCGATAGCGGCCAAAAAGCTCGGCTTCAAAAAGGCCATAGGCACAGACATAGACAAGGTAGCGCTTAAGGTTGCGAGGAAGAACGCCCGGCTCAACAGGGCCCAAGTCACGATCAGCGGGACACCCATTGAGTCCGTCAAGGGGCGCTTCGCGGTTGTTGCCGCCAACATACTCGCCAAAGAGCTTATCAAGCTCTCCAGTCCGATAAGCGGCCGCGTGAGCCCCGGCGGATGGCTCATCCTTTCAGGCATACTCTCCCATGAAAAAGAAAAAGTAGCCGAGGCATATTCAAAAGAGGGAATGAGGCTCGTGAAGGCCTACTCTTCAAAAGAGTGGACCGCCCTTGTCTTTTTAAGCCCGAAGGACCGTCCATGAGAAGGTTCTTTGTAGAAGAGATGGACGAACGCTCAACGGAAGTGGAGCTTACGGGCGATGAGTTCTACCACCTCAACAAGGTATTGAGGCTCGACAGGGGCGCATCCGTCAGGCTCTTTAACGGCAGGGGGCTTGAGCTTACAGGCGTTATAGATACGCTGGGCAAAAGCTCGGCGGTCGTTGTAATTGAGGGTCTCGCAGACTCCGTCAAGGAAAGCCCTCTTTCGCTCGTCCTCCTTCAGGCCCTCATCAAGGGCGATAAGCCCGACTTCATAGTGCAGAAGGCGACAGAGCTTGGAGTGAAGGAGGTCTGCTTCTACCAGACGCCCAGGACGGTCGCCAGGGTCGAGGCCGAGCGGGCGGGGACAAGGCTCCACAGGTGGAAGAAGGTCTCCATCGAGGCCGCGAAACAGTGCGGAAGGAGCGTGCTGCCGGAGATAAGGCTCGCCCCTGACCTCAAGGTGGCGCTGGAAAGCTGTTCAGACGGCCTGAGGCTTCAGCTCTGGGAGAAGACTGGCGCGGCCGGGTTAAAAGATACCCTTGCTGCGGCGAATGGCGCTCTTAAAGTCGCGGTCCTCGTTGGCCCCGAAGGCGGGCTTTCCAATGAAGAGGCTCGCGAGGCTGAAACGAAAGGCTTCAGGAAAGTGGGCCTCGGCCCGCGCATATTAAGGGCCGAGACCGCCGCGGTGGCGGTGCTCTCAATCGTTCAGCACGCGCTCGGGGACCTTAATTAGTCTTTCACGAGCACGTGGACAGGTCCGTTTATCGGGTCTATCCGGTTGAGGTTCAGCAGCTTTTCTATGAGCGCGGACGTGAGCATGGTCCCTTTCGTCGCCAGGAGCCGCCCCTTTCCTGTTACCAGGTCCCAAACAGCATAACTAAAGACGACCGACAATTTAGCCTTGACAACCGGAGGCGTTAATATTATTTTATTTGTTCCTTTTTAGCGGCCAGGTAGCTCAGTCGGTAGAGCAGGGGACTGAAAATCCCCGTGTCGGGGGTTCAACTCCCTCCCTGGCCACCATTAAAATCAAGGGGTCAGGCGAATTCGCCTGACCCCTTTTTAGTTGACCCGCTTGACTTGTTGCCCACTCTTCTTCCCTTCCATATTGCCTTTACATGGGCAGTTATGGTAATAATCTAAATAAGACTCAAGCGAAGGAGCTTTAAAAATGGCTGACCTGACGATAGACATAACCTGCCCGAGCTGCCAGAACGTCTTCAAGAAAAAAGCCCGCGACCTCAAGGACGGCGCTGTCGTAAAGTGCCCCAAGTGCGAAGACCAGACCACTATCAAGGGCGACATGTTCACGGACATGGTAAAGAACCTTGAAAAAGGCAACGCCTGAAGCTTATCTCCGGGGTGCGGAAGCTTCCGCGCCCCCTGATTTTCCCGTCAAGCCCGTCCATTTCTTCCAATACGTCTCACCCCCGCTGGATCTGTCTTTAACGCGTCTTGACAAACATCGTTATTGCCATAGAATCCTCATAGGGGAAAACTTTTCCGAGACGCGCTTTTCACTTCCGTAAGCCTGATCTGAGTACACCTTATAAAACCGGACTCTATCGAGCCTTCCCCAAGGAGGAAGAAGATGCTTTCTGCCATATCCAGGCGATCCGATAAGCATACGATGGAAGGGTTCTATCAAGCTCAGGCCGGAAACACAGCCTTCCACGCCCCCGATCTCATAGAGACGCCTCGTCATCATGGGTAAGACAGGCATATTCTTCATCGGCGCTTCCGGATATATCGCTACCGTAGTGATGGCTGGCGCGTTGGCCATCAGGAAAGGCATATCGGGACGGACCGGCATGGTCACCGGCCTGCCGGAGTTCTCAGGCCTCGCCCTTGCCGATCCAGCCGAGATGGCCTTCGGCGGGTGGGAGATAAGGTCCGCCACGCCGCTTGAGAGCGCCTGCAACTTCTTCAAAAGCTCTCAGCTCCCTTCTGAAGAGCTGCTCCCGCACATTAAGGGAGATCTCATGGAAATCTCCCGGAACATATGCCGCGGCATAACGACCAACTGCGGGAAGACGATAGAGTCCTTATCTGCCGGCGCGGAGGAGCCGATGACGCTCGCGGCCCAGGTCAACCGGCTAAGGGGCGATATAAACGGCTTCCGGGAGCGGAACTCGCTTCAGTGCGTGATAGTAGTGAACCTCGCCTCCACCGAGCCGCCGATCGAGGCCTGCCCTGCCCACGCCACCCTTGCCGGGCTCAAGGCATCTATCGAGGATGACCGGTCCACGGAAGTCCGGGCCTCCACGCTTTATGCTTACGCCGCCATACTTGAAGGCTGCCCGTACATAAACTTTACGCCGTCCAACGCCGCCCTTTTGCCGGCGCTCATAGAGCTCGCCGAAAAAACCGGCGTCCCGGTCATGGGAAATGACGGCAAGACAGGCGAGACACTGGTCAAATCAGCCCTTATACCCATGTTCATGTACAGGAACCTCGACGTCCTTTCATGGGAGGGCTTCAATATCCTGGGCAACATGGACGGCAAGGTCTTAAGCGACCCGGAGAACAGGGAGTCCAAGATAATCAGCAAGGACGGGATACTCTCCAAGTCGCTGGGCTACACCCCCCATTCAAAGGTGCACATCGAGTACGTCCCATCCCTCGACGACCAGAAGACGGCTTGGAACTTTATCCACTTCAGAGGTTTCCTGGGAACGAAGATGTCACTTCAGTTCACCTGGCAGGGGTATGATTCAATGCTCGCGGCCCCTCTGGTCCTCGACCTCGCCAGGCTCTCCGAGCTGGCGAAAAGAAGGGGTGAGGCCGGGATAATGCGGCAGCTCGCCTCGTTTTTCAAGGCGCCGATAGGGGTTGACGAGCACCTGTTCTACGAGCAGTCCCACATGCTCTTTCAATACACGAAAGAGGCGCAACATAACGGAGTGCACACATGAGGTTCTCATTCAGCACGAATGCGTTTATACGGAATTCGGTAGTCGAGGCGGTGGAGAAGATAGCCGCCGCCGGGTACGAGGGCGTGGAGCTTCTGGCCGACACACCACATCTGTACATGCACGACGTAAAGGAAGCAGACATAAGAAAGCTCAAAACGGCCATTTCAAGGACGGGGATAAAGGTATCGAATATAAACGCCAATACCGTGCGCGGCTACTCGGAGTCCGGCCACGGAGATCCGCTTTTCGAGCCGTGCCTCACAGACCCGGACCGCGAAATAAGGGAATGGCGGGTCGATTACACGAAAAGATGCGTGGACCTCGCCAGGCATCTCGGTTCCGCGAACGTCAGCGTCACCTCCGGGCCCATTCAGCCGGAGACCACGCCGGAGGAGAGCATAGAGCTCCTTAAGAAGTCGCTTAAGAGCATCGTCAGGTACGCCGAGGAAAAAAGGGTCTTCGTGGGCCTTGAGTACGAGCCGGGCCTGCTCATCGAGTCGAGCTCCGAGCTTGTCTGCCTCATAAACGAGATCGGCTCATCATCCCTCGGCGCCAACCTGGACCTTGGGCACAGCCACCTGCTCGGCGAAGAGCCGGCATCCACGCTCGACCTCCTCGAAGGGAAGATCTTCCACGTGCGTCTGGAGGAGATAAAAGGGAGGAGACAGACTACACCCGGCGCAGAGGAGATGGACTTCCGACACATCCTCTCGCTCTTCCAGAAGAACTCGTATCATGGTTTCATAACCCTGGACCTCTACGCGCACCCGCTGAGGCCTGAAGAGGCGGCGAGGAAATCCGTTCAGTTCCTCAAGGGCATGAAGGTATGGAACGGGGATTGCCTGGGAAATGTCCGTTAGGTTTTTACACGCCGGATAGTGTGCGCGGGGCGCTTTTGACCTCTCTTAGCGCCCCAGCATCTTTTTAAGCCTTAAAGCGTCGGTAGCCGCGTACCCTGCCTCGTCGTTATCAAAGTAGCAGTATACGGCCTTGACCTTCTTCTTCCAACCCCTTATGAACCGGGCCCAATCTTTTAAAGCCTCGTCGGTGTACTGCCCCCTGTACTTTCCGGCAGGGCCGTGGAGCCTGATGTAGATAAAGTCAGCCGTGACCTCCCGGGGCGAAAGCAAAAAGTCGAAATCAAAGATGCAAAAGGCTGAGTTTCTTTCCCTTAAAAGACCGTAGACGCCGGGGTCGAACCAGCTCGGGTCCCTGCACTCGAAGGCGAACCTGTACCCTTTTGGCAACGCCTCGAGGAAAGCGCCGAGCCTTAAGGTATTTACGTTCCACCTTGGCGGAAGCTGAAATAATATGGGACCGAGCTTCTCTGCGAGGATATCAGCCCGCTCGATAAAGTTCCTGACAGGCCCTTCCGGGTCCTTAAGCCTTTTGACGTGAGTTATAAAGCGGCTCGCCTTGAGGGCGAAGATAAAGCCCTCCGGGCTTTTTTCCTTCCAGTGCGTGAAGGTCTCTTCTTCGGGGAGCCTGTAGAACGTGTTATTTACTTCGACGGTATTGAAGCGGCTGGAGTAGTGATCGAAGAGCCTGGTCTTGCGGATATCTTCAGGATAGAACGGGCCTATCCAGTGCCCGTATTGCCAGCCGGAAGTAGCTATGAATACACCTTCCTCATCCACGGCTCCCTCCTTTAGCGCGGCATTTGCCGCCTGTATGGGAACGGCCGGATTTAACCAGATTTTGTCAGGCTGTTCAAATGCTCCATTTGCGAGGCTTTGATGAATGAGGCGTACTTCTTTGGTACGCCGTAGTAGAAGCTCCTGAAGCCAACGATGCAGATGGACTTTTTCAGCAGCATGCTAAAAAAAACACGGCGGAGCCGGTAAGGGATTGCGCCCTTTCCGGTCCGCCGGTTCTTTGACCTTGACAACAAGGCGGCTGATACGCCGCCTGAAGCCTCTTACTTCGCGGGCTCGGCGGGAGCGGGCTGCGCGGGAGCGGCAGGCTGCTCAGCCGGGGCTGCAGGGGCGGCGGGCTGCTGCTCAGCCGGGGCTGCGGGAGCCGGGGCCGGCGCTTCCTGCTTCTTGCAGGCCACGACGAGGGTTGAGAAACCGAACAGGGCTACTACGAGAGCGAATCCGAGCTTTTTCATTTTTTACTTTCTCCTTCTGTTTTAAATGTTTTTTTCTGACTTGCTATCGTTGACGAATGGTTTTTTAAACCCCCCTGAAAGGTGCGATCCGCCTCCTTTCCAAGGGGCCTACTTCACCTCGAACGAGTAGGCGCATATATTTTCCCTTCTACAAAAAAATCCTTAACGGCTGTACCGAAAAGGATAGCTGAAATTATAGGACAATCATAGCTGTACAGACAAGTCTTGTCAAACCAGCCCTTAAAGCGGATCATACTATGGGCCAGCCAACTGTTAACACCTGAAAGGATCGATTGACAAGACTAATAACCCGGGAAGCCGCGCCAGAAAGGCAACATTCACAAAACCCTGGCCTATATTAAAGCCAGGGTTAAAAGAGCTTTTGCGTCGCGCCGGTTAATTCAGACAATTTACCCAAACTGGGGCTGGTTGTAAACAAAAAAATCAACACGCGTTGAAAATAACCGTCCCGTCCTCATTCGACCCGTATATTAAGCTCTTCTGAGAAGAGTATGCGCCCGGAAGGCCTCTGGAAAAAGCCCGCGGTCTCCGCGTTCTCCGTTCCGTACAGGAATGCCGCGGCCATCGTGTAAGCCCCGCGCTCTACCGGCGCCTTGAGCCTGAACGTTACGGTGCCTTCCGGGAAAAGGTCCCTGCCCGGATCGAACTGCTGCTTCTCTATGGTTATATAGTTCAAGTCCCTCGGGAGCCCCTTGCCCCTCTTTTCAAGCCAGCCCTTTTGTATCTTGCCGTCCTGGCCCACCACTTCCGGCTCGCCGATTATCCTCCAGCCATCTGATGCCACGGGCCTTGCCTGGAACCTCAAGGCCCTGTCGACCAGCATCAGGCAGACCGCCGGGCCATTGCCACCCCTGACCTTTACAGTGACGGTCAGCTCTTCCCCGGCCTTGACCTCCCCCGGCGCCGAGAGCGTTACGGAAGATTTTGAGTCTATAAGCTTCGCTATCCTGATAACCTCATCCTTCTGCTCCTTTGTAAGCTCTATATAGGGCGAAGGCGGAAGTGGCGCTCGCACAAGGCTATAGTGCTTCGTCTCCGGCAGCTCTGCCCTGGCTGCCTCGGGCGGCAATTCAGGCATGTACTCGGCCTTTGCCGCTGAATGGCAGGAGGCGCAAAAGGGTCCGGTATCGGTCAAGTAAAACGGGGTCCCGTTCGGATAGGCGAGAGCGCCAACGGGCGCGAGCATTACCGAGAGCGCTAAAAAAACTGTTTTCTTCACGCTTACCTCCTGTTTTTCCGATTATGGAAAGGGATTTAGGCTGTCAAAACGGGTTATTGTATAAATTTACACGCCAAATTGAACCTGTCAAGCTTGACGAAAGCCAAGAAATAAAGAATATTCAGTATGGGGGAGCAGGAACGCCTTCCGTTCCGCGGGATAGCCGCGCCCCAAATTCAAATACCGAGCCAGGACCGGCAATGGACGATAATAGGCCCAGAGACGGAAACAGGGGAAAGAGCGTAATACCAGAGCTCAAGCTGTACAAATCGCCATGGGGTATCCTGACTGTAATAATCCTTTCAATCCTCTTCTCCGAACTTTGCGTGAAGATAATACTCCATCTGCTTAAAGATCGCGTTTCCCCGCCTTATATCGCCTTGCTTGACGTACCATTGCACATCATCATACTATCCCCGGTCCTGTTCCTGTTCATCTTTCGCCCGCTTCTTCATATCATAAAGGAACGCCGCGAGGCGGAGCGGGCCCTCCTGCGGGAAAAAGACAGGTTCCAGCGTTATCTCAAGGTAGCTGGCGTAATCGTCGTCGTCCTTGACAGGGACGGCAGGGTAGAGCTCATCAACAGGAAAGGCTGCGACGTGCTCGGCTGGAGTGAGGACGAGATACTTGGCAGGAACTGGTTCGACAACTTCATACCGGGAAGGCTGAGGGAAGAGGTCTTCCTTGAGTTCTCACACCTTATTTCAGGGGATATTGAGTCTGAAGGGTATTTCGAGAACCCTGTGCTCACAAGGAGCGGCGCCGAGAGGACGGTCCTCTGGCACAATATAATACTAAAGGAGAGCGGCAGGGTCACGGGCACGCTAAGCTCCGGCGAGGACATAACGGAAAGGAAGCGCACGGAGGCGGCCTTGAAGGAGAGCGAGGCGCGCTACCGCCTTGTGCACAATACCGCTTTTGACGGGATAATGATCGCCAGCGCCCAGGACAGGATCATCGACTGCAACGAAAGCGCCGAAAGGATATTCGGCTACACCAGGGACGAGCTCGTGGGCCAGGAGGTGACCATACTTATCCCTGATCGCTACAAAAGGGCGCACAAGGAGGGATTGAAGAGGTTCCTTGAGTCGGGCGATAGCAAGATACAGGGCATGATAATGGAATACAAGGGCATAAGGAAGAACGGAGAGGTCTTCCCCCTTGAGCTGGCCCTCAATAACTTCACCCTGGGCGGCATCATCCACTTCACGGCCATGATCCGGGACATAACCGAGAGGAAGCGCGCGGAGCGGGAAAGGGAGATGATACAGTCCCGCCTGAGCCAGTCGCAGAAGATGGAGGCCATCGGCAGGTTCGCCGGGGGCATAGCGCACGACTTCAACAACATACTTACCTCCATCCGCGGCAACGCCGAACTCGCCCTTGAGGATATGAAAAAGACAGACCCACTCTACCCCAAGCTCGAAGGCATAGTGACATCGGTCCTGCTCGCCTCCAGGCTCACCCGGCAACTCCTGCTCTTCAGCCGCGGACAGCCCTTTGAGCTCGTGCCGTTGAATATGAATAAGCTCATCGAGGACCTGCTCATGATGATAACCCGCATAATAGGCGAGGATATCATCATCTCGACGAACCTCGCGCCCAACTTATGCCTTATCGAGGCCGACGAGGGCAACATGGAGCAGGTGCTGATGAACCTCGCCGTAAACGCGAAGGACGCCATGCCCGAAGGCGGAAGACTCTCGATTTCGACCGAGAACGTCATCATAGACCAGAAGAAGGCCGCTGCCATCCCGGAGGCGCTCCCTTGCGAGGCCATATGCCTTACGGTGGCCGACACGGGCGCAGGCATCGAAAAAGAGCTTATCCCCCGGATCTTCGAGCCCTTTTTCACGACCAAAGAGGCGGGCAAGGGGATGGGCTTCGGCCTCTCTATAGTCTACGGCATCGTAAAACAGCACAACGGCTGGATAACCGTATCGAGCGAGCACGGCAAGGGCGCGACCTTCAAGATATATTTTCCTGTTATAACAAAAAAGCGCGGCGGCGAAGCGCCCCCACCGAAGCTCCCCGGCGGGTCAGGCCAAAAGATACTCCTGGTAGATGGCGAACAACACGCCAGGGAGTTCACGAGCGTGGCCCTTGCGGAGCACGGCTTCATGGTCACAACGGCAGCCAGCGCCAGGGAAGCTTTAGATGCCATGGAAAAAAAGGACGGGGCGTTCGAACTCCTCCTGAGCGATGTTGTGCTCGACGACCAGAGCGGGTTGCAGCTCGCGGCAGAGGTACGCGAGAAAAACCCTGATATAAAGGTCATCCTGACCATCAACCATATCGAGAAGGAAGAGCCTCCGGTTAAAGCCAGGCGGCACGTCATTCTTAAGAAACCCTATTCGGTCTCAAGCCTTCTCAAAGCGGTAGTAGACACACTCGGGATCAAACAAGGCGGGCCATGATTTATTTGAACACTACCGCCTGGAAGGCGGCAGGTTCGAAAAACAGTCGGCTGAATCTCCCCCTTTTCCAAAGGGGGACTAAGGGGGATTATAAACCCCCCTTTAGGAAAGAGGGGGACCGGGAATATCCATCGCTTCCATTTGATATCGCGCTTTCAGCCTGGCATAGGACGTAAGCTTGAAAATCTCATGGCGAGGGATTTTAAATCCCATTGTGAGACATTATTCAGAATTCCCTAGAGATTGCTTCATCGTAAAAAAGTTACTCGCAATTGCAATAATGAACATATTTGAGCCTCTCAAGGGCTTGCCGCCCTGTGGTGAAGAGGATAGCCCATCATCCAGCCGTGCTCACGGGCGCTGAAGCGGCTGTTCCTGCCTATTATGAGATGGTCGTGGACAAAAAGGTCTACGGCGGCGGCGGCCCTGTCCAGCACCTTCGCAAGCTGCCTGTCCATGCCCGATGGCGTCGGGTCCCCGCTCGGGTGGTTGTGTACGAAAATGACGCCGTGTGCGTTATGTCTGAAGGCCCTTTCTATCGCCTTCCTGGGATAGACCACGGTCTGGTTTATCGTCCCCTCGTGGAGCACCTCGACTGCGACCACCTCTTTTTTAAGGCCAAGGTATACAGCCAGGAACTTCTCGACCCTCTCGCCTGAAAGCGTCAGGCTCAAGTAATCAAGGAGGCCCGCCGGATCGGTCTCAACGCTCCTGCCGAGCGCTCGTTCCTTGAGGTACGCCCCGGCTGCCTCTTTCAGCAGCTTTATGAAGATGGCCGCGTTATCCCCAAGGCAGGCCGCGCCCTTAAGCTCATCAGAGGCGGCATCCATGACGCCCCTTAAGTTCCTGAACCTCTTAAGCAGCTGGGCTGAAGCGGCCACTGGGTCCTTTCTCGGAGCGGCATAGGAGACGATAAGCTCAAGTATCTCCTCCTTGCACAACCGCACCGGCCCTCCGGCCTTGAAGCGCGAGCGCAAGTCGTTCCGCTCTTTTGAGGGATCAGCGTTCATCGTGCGATCATCCGGGTAGTATTTGCCTTTCCTCTCAAGAGGCTATTTCGCGACTGCCTCAGGAACCGATCCGTCCGTGCATGGAATGGCTTTCGGTCCATATTATACAGCCGGTCGCCATCCCCTTTCCCCTGCACTTTGGTACAGGGGCCTTCCGGGCTAAATTTTATATTTTACATCTATGCCGGTTAAAAAAAAACTGATATCCTAGTCAGTTACGTTGCATGCCCTTTGCCTGTTAAAACCAGGGCATGGATATACTATTCGAGGAATCGGGCTTTGTAGTCAAGAAGGTCTCAGCGCCAGAGGAGTTCGCGGCGGTGTGGAGGCTCCGGCACGACGTCTTCGCCGGGGAGCTCAAGTGGGTCCCTGAAGACCCGAACGGGGTCGAGGTCGATAGCTACGACAGCTTCTCCGAGACGATCGGGGTATTGGGCCCCGGCATGGAGCCGGTAGGAAGCCTGAGGATGATAAAGGCGCCAAGGCCCTTCATGATAGACAAGGAATTCGCGTGCCTCATGCCTGAGGGGGCCAGCATAGAGCGCACCCCGGAGGTCGCCGAAATAACCAGGCTCTGCGTCAAAAAAGAGTTCCGCTCGAGCAATTGCGAGCCGAACATCACTTTTCTCCTCTACAAGGGCCTTTATCACTGGAACCTTATGAACGGCGTAAGATACTCCGCGATGGTGGTCGACAACAGGTGCTACAGGATATTGAGGCTCGCGTGCCTTCCGGTTGAGGCCGTCGGAAGCTTCATAACGATGCCAGACGGGGTAAAGGCCGCGGTCTGCATGCTCGACTGGCGCAGGTTCGAAACCGAGGCCTCGATAAAAAGGCCGGAGTACTATGAGTGGATGACCGGCAGATCGCTGAAGGACTCAGATCATATTCAGGCTATTCAAAAAGGCCAATACGCAAGGAGCCGGGAAATGAGGGACGAGGCGTACTCACCTTGTACGCCGCAGTGACGAATCTTGAAGACGACGCCGCAGATTCGGCACTCGGCCTGCTATACTACCAGGCCGCTATCAAGGGCGATCGCTATAGCATGCGCTTTATTCACGGCGTTCAGCTTCCTCTCTATATTCTGAACGTGGAACTTGACCGTCCTCTCGCTTATGCTGAGTATGACCGATATCTCCCAGTTCGTCTTCCCCTCTTTCATCCAGCCGAGCACCTCTTTCTCCCTCACCGATATATCCACCTCCGCCCTTGACTGGATGCCGCAGATCCTTACGAGGGCCAGGTGGACATGGGGTGTCACGATGTCGAGTACCTTGAGGTGGTGCGGGTTGAACCTGTCCTGGTCGCTTGCGAAGGAGAATATGCTCCCCTTTGGGCCGTCCGAGCTTATGCCGCTGGATATGCCGTACCGGAGCCTGAACTCGGAGGCCTTGTGCATGAGGTCGGCGTAAGGCTTCTCCGGGTACCTGCGCATCGCCTCCGCCCAGGTGTACGGCCTGGAAGACTCATAATTGAAAAGGAAGACCGGGTCGTCCTTATATAGCTCCTCTGAAGTATACATGCCCGCCCATTCGCCCGGCCAGTTGTGGTTGGCTACCTTGAGGAGCCTGCCTGTAGATGTCTCACCGAGCGCGCAAACGCTCATGTCAGCCGAGACAAGCTCCTTTATCCTCCCGGTCACGGCGATGACGTCTGTCTCGGTCCTGCATGCCAGAGATGCCTGTATGATGTCCAGTATCTCGGCAAGCTCTCTTTTGGAGAAGTCCTTGTACTCCATCTCAGCTTCCCTCCTTTTAGCAGGTCATCTCATCTGAAAACCTAACGAGGGCACGTCCCAGTGAGGAACGGCGCCAACAGGCTTAACCGAATTTACAAGGGCCCGGCTGAAGTGCATGGTAAGTATGTCTATTATCCTCTTGTGGCGGCTTGTGAACCTGTCCCTTTCGCCGGAGAAGCTGAAGATCGCGACCTGGTCGGCAACGGGCACGTATATGGCCCCTGATATGCCGAACTTCAGGCCGTAATCTCCTGCGTCCCTTATTAAGGCCCTGGCCCCGGGGTCTTCGTAGTGCCTGAAGACGTCGGACCAGAGCTGGGTCATGGCGTATCTGGAATGGAACCGGACCACCGGGTCGTGCAGATGAAGGTTCTCAGAGGAATAGCGCTCGACCCATTCTTCCGGGTAGTTGCCGTTGACAAAGGCATTCACGTGCGGCAGGCCGGCTTCGACAAGGCCGCATACGGCGAACTCCGCCTCGAAAAGCTCCCTTGCCTTGAGGATGAGCTCCCTCAGGCCATGGGTGCTCGAGCACTTCTGCGAACGCTCGATGAGCTCGAGTATCGTTACAAGCTCTTCTTTTGAAAGGTCGTCGAAGGACACGCTGACCTCCTTGATGGAAGGTACCGCCTATTGCCTTGCCTCTTTCACCGCCGAATGGCATTTGAAGCAGTTCCTGGTCGGGAAGGCCACCTTGTCGTGGCACTTGCCGCAGAACCGCCCTTTCCATATCCCGGCCATGGAGATACGAGTTGCTCCGGCCTTTTTCTTGAAGAGCCTCGGATGGCATGTGGAGCAGTTGAGCCATACCGTATGCGCAGAGTGCGGGAATATGACATCCGGCATGAATGACATCTTGGACCTTATGAGGATCTCCCCGTCGAACTCCTCTTTGTCGCCGGCCTTGAGCCTTGGGAGAGAGCCGTCGATCGTCTCTTTGGGCGAGATGAGTCCGTCTTCGATGGCCTTTGCCCAGTCGACAAAGCCATATTGATCGACTGGGAGGTGCTGAAGGGATATGACGTCAGGGGTAGGGTCTATGAGGCCGTACCTGTTCTTCTTCAATTCCCCTGGTTTTTTCTTATACTCAAAGTTGGGCCAGTCGGCAGGGGCCGGGTCCATAGAGGCAAACTCCTCGCTCAGGGAGGCCTCTGGAAGGAGCAGGAGAAGGGCCATAATAAGGCTTTTCAGTCCGAGCTTCAGCATTTCGCGTGATCCAGCAGCCGCTTTTGTGGTTTAGTATTTTTTTAAAATGAGTCGAAATAATAGCACAGGTATAACTTTTTCGCAAATTCAAAATTTCGGAAGGTCTCTGGCAAAAAAAGGATATCAGGATGGTTTATCGATGAGGTGGTGAAAGGTCAAGCCGATTGGACATGCCCGCGAGACCTTAAGCGGAACCGCACTGCGCCTCCCCGGCCGCGTCGAACCTTGTGCCGCACCATGGGCAGGCTATCCAGTCCGGCTGCCGCTCCCTGCCGCAGCAGGAACAGCCCGTTGCCATAGGGGCCTTGCAATAGTGGCATACCTTGGCCTCCGCTGGCACCGCCTTAAGGCAGACCGGGCAGACCCCTTCTTTCCCCTCAGCGTGCCTGCCCATGTAGATGACCCTGGCAAGCTCTTCGAGGGTGGTTATCCCGGCGGCGACCTTCTTAAGGCCGTCCATGTGCATGGGCTGCATCCCGGCTTCTATTCCGGCGCTCAATATCTCCTGCTCCGGCGCTTCGCCGGCGATGAGGGCCTTTATCTTGTTGTTTACGACAAGCACCTCAAAGATGCCTGTCCTTCCTGAGTACCCTGTATCAGCGCAGACCTTGCAGCCCGCGCCCCTGTAAAGCTTGCTCTTGCCGGACCACTTGACCCCGGCCTTCTTAAGTTCCTGCTCCGTGGGCGTGTACTCCTCCTTGCAGAACTGGCAGATCATCCTCACGAGCCTCTGGGCCACGATGCCGTTGAGGGCCGTCGCCACCATGTACGAAGGGATACCCAGGTTCCTGAGCCTTGTTATAGAAGAGACAGCGTCGTTTGTATGGAGCGTAGAAAATACCAGATGCCCCGTGAGAGAGGCCTGGTGCGCGATTATGGCCGTCTCATTGTCCCTCATCTCGCCGACGAGGATGACGTCAGGGTCCTGCCTCAAGACGGACCTGAGGGTATATGAGAAGGTAAGCCCGGTCTTCTCGTTCACCGCTACCTGGTTCACGTCCTTTAGCTCATACTCGATGGGGTCCTCTATCGTTATTACGTTGATCTCATCTTTCTTTATATGGCTGAGCATCGCGTACAGGGTCGATGTCTTGCCGGAGCCCGTGGGGCCGGTTACAAGCACCACGCCCTGGGGGCGCTCTATTACGTCGAGCGCCATTCCGAGCTCTTCTTTGAGGAACCCGACGGTATTTATGTCTACCATGGACGTCTTGGAGTCAAGGAGCCTCATGACGACGGTCTCGCCGTACTGGGTCGGCAGTGAAGAGACCCTCACGTCCATGCTCTTCTCGCCGAGCCTCACCTTGAACCTGCCGTCCTGCGACACCCTCCTTTCGGCGATGTCCATCTTGGCCATGAGCTTTATCCTCGATACGACAGGCCCCTGCACCCACTTCGGCAGCTGCATCGTCTCCCGCATTATGCCGTCGACCCTTATACGGAGCCTTACGGTCTTCTCCTGCGGCTCTATGTGGATGTCGCTCGCCCTGTTGTCGACCCCGTGGATAATTATCGAATCGACCATCTTGATGATGGGCGGGGCGGTCGATTTCTTGACCTGCTCGGAGAGGTCCCTGTTCGACTCTGTCTCGTGTATTATCTCCACGAGCCTGTCCTTCTTGAGGTCCCCGATGAGGTCCTCGATGGGCTCGTTCAGGTGATAGTACCTTGCGATGGCGGCTGTCACGTCGGAGATGGTGGCAACACAGGGCTGTATTTCCATGCCTGTAGAGAACCTCAGGTCGTCTATGGCGTTGAGGTTCAACGGGTCGGTCATCGCCACCCTCAAGACCTTCTTCTCATGGAAGAGCGGGACGAGGAGATACTGCTTGGCGAGCTTCTCGTTTACGAGCTTCAATGTCTCAGGGTCTGCCGTAGAGGAGGACATGTCCACGAAAGGCAGCCCTATCTGGTAAGAGAGGGTCTGGGCTATGTCTATCTCTGTCGCGTAGCCCATCTTGACCAGTATGGCGCCGAGCCTTACGCCCTTATGGTCCTTGCCCGCGGCAAGCGCCTCGGCAAGCTGTTCCTCGGTTATAAGGCCGGATTCGACCAGCAACTCGCCTATCTTTTTGACAGCCATCTTATGACCCCGTTTTGATATGGCAGGCGTCTTTCAGACCCCGGCAAGTGTATATCGCCTCGACCCAAGCCCCCTGGTTTGCGCGTACTCGAGCTGGACCTCCCAGTCGATTAAGGGGTGTACGCCCCTGAACTTGTCCCCTCCGGGGGCGTGCCCGCTTGCGAGGGCCGTCTCCCTGAATCCTTCCGCCGCGCACACCAGATCTGCCGCGGCCTGGTCTATGGCGACCGGGTCCGTTGAGGCGAGCACCCCTATATCAGGGACTATCGGGGCGTCGTTATGCCCGTAGCAATCGCACGCCGGGCTGACCTGGTTTATGAAGGTCAAGTAAACGCACCTTCCGTCCTTGCCCTTCACGGCCCCCTCAAAGTGCTCGACCATCTTCTCCTGAAGCCTTCCCGGGGTCTCGTTCCACCTTACGTTTATCGTACCCTGCGGGCATACGGCTATGCAATGGCCGCAGCCTATGCAGGCCCCGTCGTCTATGACAGCCGCGGCCCCGACCTCTATGGCGTCAGAGGGGCAGGCGGAGGCGCAGTCCCCGCACGCGGTGCATCCATCGGGGTCTACCACCGGGGCGCAGCTCGAGTGCTGTGTGAGCTTCCCTTCGCGGCTCGCGCATCCCATGCCTACGTTCTTCAAAACCCCGCCGAAGCCGGTAAGCTCGTGGCATTTGAAGTGGCTTATAGCCACAAGCCCGTCAGCCGCCGCGACCTCTCTGGCTATGCTTACCTCATCGAGGTGGCGTCCCTGTACCCTTATCGGCGTCCCGGCCTCTCCCCTTAAGCCGTCCGCGATGATAAGCGGGGCCGAGACCACGGCGAAGTCAAAGCCGTTCTCTATGGCGGTCCTCAGGTGGTCGACCGAATTGCCCCTCGTACCAACGTAAAGGGTGTTGGTATCGGTAAGGAACGGGCCTGCCCCTGTCTCCTTTATCCTGTCCACGACCCTTCTTACGAAGACCGGCCTCACGTAGGAGGCGTTCCCCTTCTCGCCGAAGTGGAGCTTTACGGCTATGAGGTGGCCGCCCCTGAACCTCTCCTTCAAGCCGACCCCGTCCAAAAGAGAATCTATCTTATCAAGGAGGTTCCTCTTCGGGGTCGTCCTCAAGTCCGCGAAAAATACCCTGGAAGTCATCCTGCTCCGGTTAAAGGTTGCTGAAAAACTTAAGATCAGGTTCAGGCTTCAATGAGGTCAAGATGCAAGGAGTCAAAAAATGAGGAATGAGGCGTACCTGGATGATACGCCGCTTTTGCCGTTTTGAAGACGACGCCGCGGATTGACCTTTTTCTGCCTGTTATATTTCTATGATGACAGGCAAAATGACAGGCCTCCGCTCAAGGGTCTTGTTGAAGTACCTCCTCAACGCCCTCCTCACCTCTTCCTTTACCTCGAGCTGCTCTTGTCTTGCCTCTACGTTTATGTTGTTCAGGGTCTCTACGACCACGCCCCTGGCGTTTTCCATGAGGTCAGGCCTCCCCTCTTCGAGGACAAGCCCCCTTGTGACTATCTCCGGGCCGTAGACTATCTCTCCTGTGGCGTTGTTTATGACGACGACCGCCAGCACCATGCCGTCCTGGGCAAGGTGGCCCCTGTCCTTCAGGACCATCTCGCCTACGTCACCGACACCCTTGCCGTCGACGAAGACCCTCCCGTAGTCGACCTTCTCCCCCCTTACCAGGCCGTCTTGCGAAGAAAAGCCTACCACATCGCCGTCCTCGGCTATGACGATATTCTCCTGAGGGATGCCTACCTTCAAGGCGAGCCTGCCGTGCAGGACCAGGTGCCTGTACTCGCCGTGGACGGGCATGAAGTACTTAGGTCTAACCATGTTGAGCATTATCTTGAGCTCTTCCTGGCTGGCGTGGCCGGAGACGTGTACCTCGGAGACCTTCTCGTATATGACGTCCGCGCCCCTGCGGTACAGGTGGTTCATCATCGTGCTGATGGCCTTCTCGTGGCCGGGTATGAACTTGGAGGAGAGGATGACGGTGTCGCCTTTGGCGACCTTTATCTGCTTGTGGTTATCCATGGCCATGCGCGTAAGCGCGCTCATGGGCTCGCCCTGGCTCCCGGTGGTAAGGAGCACCACCCGCTGGTGCGGGATCCCGTCGATGTCCTTTATGTCGGCCACTATGCCTTCGGGGACCTTGAGGTAGCCGAGCGTCCTCGCTATGCGGACGTTGGCGACCATGCTCTTGCCGTTAAGGACCACCTTCCTGCCGAACTTCTCGGCGGCGTCTATGACCTGCTGGACGCGGTGTATGTTCGAGGAGAAAGCCGCGACTATTATCCTGCCCTGGCACTTCCTGAATATCTCCTCGAGGTTATACCCTATCTCGCGCTCGGAGAGCGTATACCCTTCCCGCTCCACGTTGGTGGAATCGGACATGAGGAGAAGTACGCCGGACTCGCCGTACTCCGAGAACCTTGCGTAGTCCATCACCTCTCCGTCGACCGGGGTCTGGTCCATCTTGAAGTCCCCGGTATGTATTACCGTGCCCACAGGCGTCCTTATGGCGAGCCCGCAGCCGTCGACGATGGAATGGCTTACGCGTATGAACTCTATGTCGAAGGGGCCGATCACGACCCTGTCCCTGGGGCGGACGGTCTCGAAGGTGGTGGAGGGCAGGAGGCCGAACTCGGAGAGCTTCTCCTCAATGAGCCCTATGGTGAGGGCGGTCCCGTATATCGGCGCGTTCACCTCGCGCAAAACGAACGGCAGCGCTCCGGTATGGTCCTCGTGGCCGTGGGTTATTACGAAGGCCTTTACCTTTTCCCTGTTCTTCCTGAGGTAGCTCACGTCCGGGATGACTATGTCTATGCCGAGCATGTAGTCCTCAGGGAACATGAGGCCGCAGTCGATGACTATGATGGAGTCTCCGTACTCCATCGCCGCCATGTTGAGGCCTATCTCCCCGAGCCCGCCAAGCGGGATTATCCGGAGGGTATCTTTTTCCTGCTCGCTCATGCGGAGCTTCTCATGTCGTTATAAAGAGCCTCTACGGCCTTCTTTGTCATGTTCCTCAGCTCTTTTTCATCGGATGAGCCGACGGGTATGGGTTTGCCTATGCTGATGCTCACCTTCGACGGCCTTATGATATGGCTACCCCTCTTCATTATCTCGAAGGTCCCTTTTATGGCCACGGGCACTATTGGCGCGCCGCTTTTCCTGGCGAGCATGAAAGCGCCGCGCTTGAATGGCAGAAGCGCCCCGGTGGTAGACCTGGTGCCCTCGGGGAATATGAGGACAGAAGCGCCAGCCCTTATCTTCTCCGAGGCCTCCTCCATGCTCTTCATGGCCTCCACCGGGTTATCCCTGTCTATAGGGATGTAGCCGGCCAACCTCATCGACCAGCCGAGAAAAGGCACCTTGAAGAGGCTCTTTTTAGCCACCCACCTGAACCTGACAGGCATATAGCCCTGCAACGCCGGTATATCGAAGGCGCCCTGATGGTTTGAAAGGAATATTACAGGGGTATCCTTCGGGATGTTCTCGCCGCCCCTCAGGTCGACCTTTATCCCCGCAAGCCCTATAAGGCACCTCGACCAGACGGCGCCTACGGAATGTATGATAGCCCGCTTGCTGTCAAAGACGCGGATGAGGGAGACCGCCAGAAAAACGAGAACGGTCAAGCTCATGCCCAAAAGCCATACCAGAAGGGTCCTCACGATGGTCATGGTTTTAATCCCAGGGGGTACGGCGACCCCGGCTTCTTCTCCAGATTTTAATCGAGATAAATATAACACGCAAGAGCGGGAAATAGCAGAAAAAAATGGGTAACAGGGCGGCTTGTAAAGCATGCGATGAACGGGTATAATGACCTCCGGCCCCGGCCACTGTCCAGCATTTCAGCCCGCTAAAACATGATGAACAAAATAAACCCTGATACCGCAAAGCTCCTCGTACTATTGGCCGCCCTTATCGCCGCCGCCGTTACCTTCGGGGTCTATATCCCGTCCCTGGGCAACGGTTTCGTCAACTGGGACGACGACACATACGTGCTAAATAACATCTACATACAGGGGTTCAGCGCGGAGAACCTTGGCGTTATCTTCTTTAAGGTGTTCTTTTCAAATTACGCGCCCCTGCACCTGCTGAGTTATTCGCTGGACTTCGCCATCTGGGGGCTCGACCCCTTCGGCTTCCACCTGACGAATTCCATATTGCACGCCGCGAATACCTTCCTTGTGGCCCTTTTGGCCGCCAGGCTCGCCGATACGAGGGGCTGCTTCGAGACAAAGGGGCTCTTCGTCATGGCGCTGGCCTCAGGGCTTCTTTTCGGGCTCCACCCGCTCCATGTAGAATCGGTTGCCTGGGTAACGGAGAGGAAAGACGTCCTGAACGCCCTGTTCTTCCTCTTCGGCCTCCACGCCTATCTGAGCTACTTGAAAGGCCCGTCAAGGCGCGCGTACTACATCCTGACCCTCTTCTTTTTCACTCTCTCGCTATTGTCCAAGGCCATGACCGTTACAATGCCGCTCGTGCTCCTCATGATCGACCTCTACCCGCTTGGAAGGCTCAAGACAGAAGGCCTGAAGCGCCTCATCATCGAGAAGCTCCCGTTCTTCGGTTTAAGCCTGCTGATAGCGCTCATCTCGATATGGTCGCAGAGCGGGGCATTGGCTCCTATCGAAAAACTGCCCCTTGACGACAGGCTCCATGTGGCTGCCAGGGGGGCGCTCTTTTATATCTACAAGAGCCTTGTGCCGCTCGGCCTTGCCCCACTTTACCCCAGGGACTTCGCGATGGGCTTTAACCTGTGGTTCGCCGCTTATACAATCGTACTGGCTTCCATAACCGCTCTTGCCGTACTGGCGCTCAAAAGGACCGGGGCGCCGCTTTCAGCGTGGGGCTACTACCTCGTGACCCTCTTGCCGGTAATCGGCATCATGCAGGCCGGGAGGCAGGCGGCTGCCGACAGGTATACGTATATCCCCAGCATAGGCCTCGTAATACTTGTAGCGGCCGGGGCCGCGTACCTCGTCCAGAAGAAAAAGGCCTTTGTCCCTGTACTGGCCGCAATAACCTTACTCTCCGCGCTCTTATCCTTTTTAACAGTCAGGCAGACAGGCGTCTGGAAGGACTCTGCAGCGCTCTGGACCCGGGAGATAAAGGTCTTCCCGGAATACCCCAACGGGCACGTTGGCCGGGGGCTCACATATGTCTTTGCCGGCGACTTCAATGGGGCTGTGGCCGACCTCGACAAGGGGATAGGGCTCAAGCCCGGCTCGAATCTCCTCTATGAGGCCTACTTCTACCGGGGTATCGCCTTAAGCAGCCTCGGAAGGATCCAGGAGGGGCTCTCTGATTTCACCGCGGCCATCAACTTGAAACCAGATGAGAAGATTCCTTACAGGAACAGGGGAAACGCCTACATGAGGGCCGGAGAGCCTGACCTGGCCATCCGGGATCTCAAACAGGCGGCAGACCTTCCCCCTGTAGACGGGGGTGCCTTCATCGACCTCGGCCTGGCCTACATGAGGACGGGTGACCGGGAAAACGCCTATGAAAGCATGGAACGCGCCCTCGCGCTCGGGGACAAGGGCGCGCTCCCATACCTCAAAGAGCTGGAAGGTGCCAGGCAAAACTGAAACGGGAATAAGGCTTACGGACCGGCAGGGCCTCTTTAGGCAGCCTTTAATCAGAAGATGTAAGTGATACCCCCGAAGAGCTGGCTTGCCTGATAATCAAGCTCAAAATCGGTATGGCTGTATTCCAGGTCAGCGCGTGAATACTTGTATTCCGCGAAGAGGCCAAGCTTGGGGCTCGCTTCAAACTCAACCCCGCCCAGGAGCTGCCAGCCGAAAACCTCGTCATTCGTGTTGGGCAGGGTCGGAGCGACGCCGAGAAATTGCGGGGAGAAGGAAGCGCCTTTAAGCTCGGAGTAAAAGTAACCGGCGCCTCCTCCCATGTATGGCCGTAGCCTGCCTTCAGGGCTACGAAGGATAAGGTTTATAGTCGCCGAGTAGAACGCATAGTCTCCGCGCGCGTCGATCTCTGTCGAGCTGCCTTTTACAGTCAACCTCTTCTGGTCCACAAAATGGCCGTTCAGGTCAAGTTCATAACCGAGATATGGGGCGCTTTCCAGCCATTTGCCCAGCTTGACCCCTATCGTCGGTCCGTTGCCGAATTCGAGATCTCCCGACCCGCTGCCGGGTTTTGCTTCGCTGAATGCTTCTGATACCGGAGGAAAGACCACGCCCGCGTATGGTTTTACATAAGAGCGCGCGTGTGTAAAGGCCGGGAACAGTAGCCCCATGGAAAAGGCCAGGACCGGTATCCATTTTTTCATCAAGCCCTCCTTGATACCTGAGCGCGGCAACGCATTATTGAGCATCACATCAGAATAAGGGTTTGTCAACGGAGTGCTCCTGACGGCTCTGTCAAGCCGCCACGGGAACGGATCGAGGAGCCAATAAAAAAGATTGAGAATTAAAAAATTTTCGGGTAATCTGTTGGAAAAGCGCGACAATCCATATCGGGTTCGATTGTAATTGTCAGGTATAGGTGACAGACACTTTTACCTTTGAAGCAAAAAGGAGAATATCCCAATGGCAGGCGTTAATAAGGTCATATTGTTAGGCAATCTGGGTGCGGACCCGGAGATACGCTATACCCCCGGCGGGATGGCGGTGGTGAACTTCAGGCTCGCGACCAGCGAGACCAGGGCCAACAAGGAAGGGCAGAAGGAGACCAAGACCGAATGGCACAGGGTCGTAGCCTTCGGCAAGCTCGCTGAAGTTTGCGGCGAGTACCTTTCAAAGGGCAAACAGGTCTACATAGAAGGCAAGATCCAGACCCGTTCATGGGAAAAGGACGGTGAAAAGAAGTATACTACCGAGATCCTGGCGAACCAGATGCAGATGCTCGGCAGCAGGGAAAGCGGCGCGGCAGCAAGCGCCTCTGACGTGTCGGTCGACGAGATACCGCCATCGGACATAGACGACGTGCCGTTTTAGAAATCGTCAGATAAAGCGCGTAAGCGGAAGCCGTAAGGCTTCCGCTTATTTTTTTACGGGACCGGGTTGACTGGCAAGAGCTTAGAATGTATATTGGATAGAAAAGAGACCCTTTCAAGGATAGACATGACCAGGCCAGAAGTAATCGCTCCAGCAGGAAACCTCGCCTCTTTAAAGGCCGCCGTCGACAGCGGCGCCGACGCCGTATACCTTGGCTTCAACGACGCTACCAACGCCCGCAACTTCGAAGGCCTCAACTTTACCTCATCTGAGCTTGCCGAGGGGATAAAGTACGTGCGCTCAAAGGGGCGGCAGTTCTACGTCGCCATCAATACCTTCCCGCAGGGGGAGGACTTCCCAAAATGGTACAAGGCCGTTGACAGCGCGATGGAGATGAAGGCCGACGCGGTCATCATCGCCAACGTGGGCGTGCTCCGCTACGCAAGGCAGAAGTACCCGGACGCGACCCTGCACCTTTCCACGCAGGCGAGCTCGTCGAACTACGAATCGATCAATTTCTACCGGAAGCACTTCGGCATAAAGCGCGTAGTCCTGCCGCGCGTCCTGACCATCGAGGAGATAAAGCACCTGAAGGAACGGACCGAGGTGGAGATAGAGGTCTTCGCCCTCGGGGGGCTCTGCATAAACATCGAGGGCAGGTGTTATCTGTCATCATACGTTACCGGGGCTTCGACCAATACCGAGGGGGCCTGCTCGCCTTCGCGCTTCGTCCGCTTCAATTCAAACGATGACGGCGGCATGTCTATCGCCCTCAACGGCATGACGCTCAACAAGCTCGGAAAGGACGAGTCCTCGCCATACCCCACCTGTTGCAAAGGGCGCTACACGGGGCCTGACGGCGGGTACGCCTATATATTCGAAGAGCCGGAGTCGCTTAACGTCCTCGAGATAATCCCTGGGCTTATCGATGCCGGTGTGGCGGCCCTGAAGATAGAGGGCAGGCAGAGGACAAAGAGCTATGTGGGGGCCATGACCAGGGTGATGCGAGAGGCGGTAGACTCCTGCTGGAAGGATAGGGCGGGTTACACAGTAAGGCCCGAATGGAGCTCGAAGACCGTCGCCACCTTCGAGGGCAGCAGGCAGACCCTGGGCTCGTATCTTACAAAATAACAGGGCCTTTACCGCTCTCTTTCGGGCAAAGGCTTCAGTGACAGTACCCGCAATACAAGCTCCCTTATCCTGACCGGCTCTACCTGCCTCACCTCCTTTAATTTAAACGGCACGAAGAAGGCTATCATGAACCTCATGAGGGCGGAAATCAGGATTATGTTCATGACCGGGAACTCGAAGAACCCTGCCGGGACCCGCTCGGCAAGCCAGCCCCCGGTGAGCGCCCCGAGGAAGAGCGCTATGCCGGTGCAGGCGTTGAAGTAGGCTATGCACCTTGCCCTTTGCCCGGGCGTAGACGAGTCATATATGAAGTTCGAGGCCGAAAGATTGAACCCCGCCCACGCGAACCCTGAGAACATCTGGATGAAGAAGAGATAATAGGCGTTCTGGTTTATGAGCCACAGAAGAGGTATGAAGGATACGAGGTAAGACGTGATCCTCAGCACCTTCAGGTTCCCGGCCCTGTCCGAGTGCACGCCCCAGCGCTTGTTTATCAGGATGGCCGTAGCCGTGGAAGCAAGGTTTATGAGCGCATAGGTCATGTAGCCGAATTTTAAGTCCTTGAGCATGAAGACCGCGAAGAATGGGGAGGCGATATTCACGGAAAACTTCGTAGCCGCCACGAAACCGACGAACCTCGCGAAGTTGCTCGTCTTGAAGCCTGATATAAAATCCCTGAAAGAAAAGTAGTCCTCTTCCTTCCGCTCAAGCTCCGGCTCGTGCATCCTCGCCATGTAGAGCCATGATACCAGCCTGAAGATGAAGGCCGCACCGAAGATGGCTATGAAGCCCCACAGGGCGTTCACCCGCTCCGCCTGATGGAGTATGAAGCCCGCTATGAAGGTAGCGACGATGGCGACCGTGCCCAGGACCCTGTTCCTCCACCCGAAGTACTCCCCCCGCCTGTCCTCGGCGACAAGGTCGGTCATCAGGCTCCCCCAGGCGGGCATGAGAAACGCGCCAAAGGCCGTAAAGAGCGTTACCACGGCTATAAAGACCGCCACACGGTAGCTCCCCATAAAAAAGGTCGCTGTCATAGGCAAGAGCATCAGCGCCTGGAGGAGGATAAATATCTTTATCAACTTCTTCCTCGACCGGAGCTTCTCCATCACATCAGGGCTCTTGATCTGTATTATCGATGAAAAGAGGTGCGGCAGGGCGCTTAAGGCGGCTACGTGCCTGACGGTGCCGCCAAGCAGAAGGAGAAAGGGGGTGAGGTAGTCGACGGTAAAGCCGTTCATCATGCTCACGAATACCCCATCCTTGATGGAGTACCGCAAGCTCTTCTCTTTTCTGGACTCTTCGGAACTCATACTGATTAAATATAGCGGAAGCGGCTTGAGCGCGCAGTGACATCTGTCGTTGGCTTCCGGTGGATTACCGGAAGCCGCCTTGGCGCAGTTATTCTCCCACAAAATCAACAGCTTAACCAGCTAATTATCTTTTCCGGCTTTTTTAAAATTGACATTCCAGGTCTACATACCTACAATATATATTGGAAAATACGCGTCCCGTCGGAGGTAGACTGCAATGCCGATTTACGAATACATATGCAAGGACTGCGGCAAGGAGTTCGAGGTCCTGCAGAAGTTCTCTGAGGCGCCTGTAAAAAAATGCGTCCACTGCTCTGGCAAGGTCGAAAAGAAGATATCCTCTTCGGCGTTCCACCTCAAGGGCTCAGGCTGGTATAAGACCGATTACGCCTCGAAGGAGCCCAAGAAGGAGGAGAAAAAGGATACCTCAAAGCCCGATTGCTCCTCGTGCCCATCCTGCCACTGAGGGCCTAAAAACATCAAGTAACGCAAGTAGTTAGCCCGGGCCTCCCCGGGCTAACTCGTTTCTTGCGCCTGTTTTTCTCAAACCCTTGAGGAGTGGGCCGCATGGACGTAAAAGAATGTGCCATAAAGGCCGCCATGAAGGCAGGCGCTCTCCTCAAAGACCGGTTCGGGGCTCCGGGCAAGGTCTCGTCAAAGGGCGACGAGGGTGTCGTAACGGAACTCGACCTTGCCTCTGACAGGCTCATAAGGGACGAGATAGAATCTGCCTTCCCTGACCACGGGATACTCTCGGAAGAGAGCCCGGAGAAAAAAGGCAGCTCGCCTGGCAGGTGGATAATAGACCCGCTTGACGGCACAACCAATTACTCCCACTCTTTCCCTCACTTCGCCGTCTCCATCGCCTTTGAAGACAGCGGCAAGGTGACCTTCGGAGTGGTCTACGACCCGATGCGCGATGAGCTGTTTTCGGCTGAATACGGCAAGGGCGCGTTCCTGAACGGGCAGAAGATAGAGGTATCGGCTGTCAAGGGGCTTGGCGGAAGCCTCATAGCCCTTGACTTTCCACATAGCCTCGCATCTCCAGGATCGAGCGTCCTTACAAGCTTCGCTTCGCTTCAAAGAAAGGTCCATGCGTTGCGGAAAGCGGGTTCAGCAGCCCTTGAGCTATGCTATGTGGCAGCAGGCAGGCTCGACGGCTACTGGAGCTCGAGGTTCCACGCCTGGGACGCGGCAGCAGGGGCGCTCATCCTGGAAGAGGCGGGCGGCAGGATCACAGACCTGTTGGGCGGCCCGTTCACGCTCTTGTCAGGCAAGTGCGTGGCCACAAACGGCCTCATACATGAAAACATCGTAAAGGCCATCTCCTGAGATATTTTTTCTGGCCCGGCGATATATAATCGGGTAACATAGACCGCTTTAAAGGCATGGTGATGAGAGCTGAGATAAGAAAAATCGCGATAGAGACCGCCATTGGGGCCGGAAGGCTCCTGAAGGAGAAGCTTGGCGGCGTTAACAGGGTAGAGTTCAAAGGCGCTATAGACCTCGTCACAGAGGCGGACCGCTCTTCTGAAAGATTCATCATGGGGGAGGTACAAAAGGCCTTCCCCGGACACGGGATACTCTCCGAGGAGAGTCCGGAGGTCGTAAGCAAATCTCCTTACAAGTGGATAATCGACCCGTTGGATGGCACAACCAACTACTCGCACGCCTTCCCCTTCTTCTGCGTGTCAATAGCATTTGAAGAGGCCGGGGAGGTCACCTTCGGCGCTGTCTATGACCCGATGCTCGACGAGCTTTTTACGGCTGAAAAAGAAAAAGGCGCGGCCCTTAACGGAGCGCCCATACGGGTGTCCGGGACAAATACCCTGGACAGGAGCCTCCTTGCCACCGGCTTCCCGTATGATCTCCGCTCCACGAAGGATAACAACCTCGATAACTTCTCGGCCTTTTCGCTCAAGGCGCAGGCCATAAGGCGGGCAGGTTCAGCCGCCCTGGACCTCTGCTATACGGCATGCGGCAGGTTCGACGGCTACTGGGAGATGAAGCTCCGCCCCTGGGACGTGGCGGCCGGGGCGCTTATCGTGGCAGAGGCGGGAGGGGTCCTTACGGATTTCAAGGGCGGCCCTTTCTCGATATACGGCAAAGAGTGCCTCGCCTCAAACGGCCTCATACACGAGAGCATGACAAGGGTGCTAACAGGTCGCTAAAAATACATTTTTTGTGCAGGCTGAAGAGGCTTGATGCTCAATATAATCCTAAGGCTCATAATCCTTACCGCAGGGGTCTTCCTCGCCTCCTACCTGGTCCCCGGAGTGAACGTCGAGGGCTACTGGCCGGCGTTCAAGGCCGCGGTGCTCCTTGGTGTCATGAACCTCAGCGTAAAGCCGGTCCTCATACTCCTCACGCTCCCGATAAACATACTTACCCTCGGCCTTTTCACCTTTATCCTCAACGCCCTCATCCTCTGGTTCGTGGGCTACGCCATAGGCGGATTTGAGGTGGCTGGCTTTCTCGCGGCCTTCATAGGCGCCATCGTCATAAGCTTCCTGAGCATCATCCTCAACAGGTTCGTCTGAGGCGTCCATTTTCTACAGGATCAGACAGCTATCAAGCGTTCGGGATATATTTCTTCTGATTTTCTTTCAAGGCTTTTTCGAATGCCTCAATATTTATATCGATTTGCCCAAGAAGCCTCTCTGTAATCCCTTCCTTGACAGATTTTCATTTACTGCTCTAATTAAGCTAAGGCGTACCCTGACCATATTCCCTTCCTTAAAACGCTAATCGGTAGTCCAAAGGAGGACAGAACATGCCACACCAGCCGAAGAAGTTCGACATCAGGCCAGAGGGCCTCTCAGAGGCGCAGATAACCAACCACCGGGACATCCTTTACGTGGGGTACGTAAACAAGCTCAACGAAATAGAGGAGAGGCAGCGTAAGCTGGACACCTCTACAGCCAACCAGGTCTTCTCCGACTGGAGGGCGGTCAAGATAGAGGAGAGCTTCGCTCTGAACGGCGTCATCCTCCACGAGTATTACTTCGAGAACCTCACGGGCAAGGGCGGCAAACCTACGGCCAAGCTCGGGGAGCTCATCTCAAGGGAATGGGGCTCGTTCGAGAAATGGAGCGAGGAGTTCAAGGCCTCAGGCCTTGCGTGCAGGGGCTGGGTAATACTTGCCCTCTCCATCTATGACGGCAAGCTCCACAACTTCTGCCTTGATGCCCATAACGAAAAGGTGCCTATAAACATCGTCCCCATCCTTGTGATGGACGTCTACGAGCACGCCTATTTCCTGGACTACGGCGCGAAGAGGGCGCCCTACATCGACGCCTTCATGAAGAACATCAACTGGAACATCTGCCAGAAGAGGCTTGAGAGGGTCGACCTCGATCAGGTCATGAAAGAGGCCGCAAGCTGAAGGCATGTCAATCGGCAAAAGGAACTGAACCATTACCGCCAGGGTAGGTTCAAAGTTTCTGGTCGGCTGAGCCCAACTGAATTTCCACCTTTTCTAAAGGGATAATCTCCCCTAACCCCTCTTTAGGAAAGAGGGGGACTGAAACTCTTCCTTGTGAGACATTAAGAAGCCCGCTTGACGCGGGCTTTTTTATTGGCAGGTTGCTAAAAACCACAGGCGTTGAAGCTGCTCAAAAAGCTCTGTAGCGAGGCGATTCCTCATTGGTACGCCGCTATAGACCGGCGAACAACGACGCAAACGGGCTTATTTCATGCCTGTCAGGTTCCCTACGCGCTCTCTATGAATATCCTGCCCGGGTCTTCGAGCAGGGCCTTCACTTTGTTAACAAAGCGCGCCGCGTCCGCCCCGTCTATTATCCTGTGGTCGAAGGTGAAGGATATCGGCAGCACCTTTCTTACGGCTATAGACCCGTCAACCACCCAGGGCCGCTCACTTATCTTGCCGGTGCCGAGTATCGCGACGTCAGGGAAGTTTATTATGGGGGTCGCGTAGGTGCCGCCGAAGGTGCCAAAGTTGCTTATCGTGAAGGTCGATCCCTTCAATTCCTCCAGTGTTATCTTCCTGTCGCGCGCCTTTATTGAAAGCTCCTGCAGCTCTGTGGCAAGCTCCAATATGGTCTTCTTCTCCACGTTCTTGACGACTGATACCATGAGCCCTTCGGGCGTATCGACGGCGACCCCGATGTTGTAATACTTTTTGACCACTATCTCCTCGGTCTTCTCATCGACCGAGGCGTTGACCATCGGATATGCCTGAAGCGCGTGCTGGGCCGCCTTCATGAAAAAAGGCAGGAAAGTAAGGTGCGCCCCCTTTTCCTTGGCGACCTTGCCCTCGCGTTTCCTGAGCGTCCACAGCTCTGTCACATCCGCGTCGTCCATGCCTGTTACAAAGGCCGCCGTCCTCTGGCTCGCAAGGAGGTTTTTGGCTATGGCCTTCCGGACGCCCCTTATGGGGATCCTCTCCACCTGGCCGTACTTGTCCTGGCCTGCCGCCCTGGCCTCCGGCTTCTCCGCCTCCGGCCTTTTCTCCTCTTTCGGCTGAGGCGGGGCGGGCTTGCGCCCCTCGCTCGCGCCCTTTACGTCAGATTCGGTTACGATGCCGCCGGGGCCTGTGCCGGTAACTCCCGCGAGCTCTACCCCGAGTTTTTTGGCCAGCGCCCGCGCCTTCGGGGCCGCCATTACCTCCTCCTTTTCGGGAAGGGCCCCGACAACCGAAACCGAAGGAGGCCTTGCCTTCTTCTCCTCTTCCGCCTTTTTTTCGGGGGGCGCGGCAGCGGCCTCTCCGGTCTCTATCTTCATAAGGACGGCGCCGACGCTCACCGTCTCTCCCTCTTTCCTGTTTATCAGAGAGACCTTGCCGCCCCTGGGGGATGGGACCTCAACGATGGCCTTGTCGGTTTCGACCTCGACCACCACCTGGTGCTCCTCGACGCGGTCGCCGACATTAACTCGCCATTTCACGACCTCGCCCTCGGTTATGCCTTCCCCAAGGTCGGGCAATTTAAATTCAAACTCCATTTTTCCTCCGCTTTAGTACTTCATCACCTTCTCATACGCCTTCTTTATGCTCTCCTGCGAGGGCATGTAATAGTCCTCAAGCCTCGCCATCGGGATGACGGCGTCGGGCGCGGTCACCCTTATGACAGGGGCCTTCAAATACTCGAACGCCTCCTCTGCCACGAGCGCGGCCAGCTCCGCGCCGAAACCGGCCATCCTCGGGGCCTCGTGCACTATGACGAGACGCCCGGTCTTTTTGACCGATTGAAGCACCGCCTCTTCATCGTATGGCCTGAGCGTCTGGAGGTCTATTATCTCGCAGTCAAAGTCCTCGGAGGCCTCGGCGGCCCTGTGGAGCATGGTGCCCCATGACACCACCGTTATATCGGCCCCCTCCTGATAGATAGAGGCCTTGCCGAGAGGGATGGAATACTCCCCCTCCGGCACCTCTGACTTTACCGACCTGTAGAGCCTGGAGGCCTCAAGGAACAAGACCGGGTCCGGGTCCCTTATCGCGGAAAGGAGCAGTCCCTTTGCGCTGTAAGGCGTAGAGGGAACGACCACCTTGAGCCCCGGCATCTGGCAGAAAATGGCCTCGGTCGATTCTGAATGAAGCTCCGGCGGCTTTATGCCAATGCCGTAAGGCGCGCGCACGACCATCGGGCAGGAGAAGCGCCCCCTCGACCGGGAGCGTATGCGGGAGGCGTGTGAAAAGAGCTGCTCGACCCCGGCATAGGTAAACCCCATGAACTGGATCTCTGCTACCGGCTTTAAGCCGTAAGCTGAAAGCCCCACTGCGCTGCCGATTATGCCAAGCTCTGAAAGGGGGGTATCTATCACGCGCTCAGGGCCGAACCTGTCCATGAGCCCCTGGGTGACCCTGAAGACGCCACCGTCCTTGCCGACGTCCTCGCCGATAATAACGACGTTGCTGTCGCGCTCCATCTCCTCAGAAAGCGCCTGGTTTATGGCCTGTACCAGGTTCAGCTTTGCCATCCGCGCTCCTTGAGGTCGCGCCTCTGCCTCGGCGTGAGTTCGGCGTATGTGTATTTGATGATGTCTGCCGGATCAGGGGGGGCGTAGGCCTCGGCCTTTTTTATCTCGGAATCGACCTTTTCCTGGGCGCCCCTATTGATGCCTTCCTCATACTCTTTTGACCACCAGCCCTTTTTTTCCATATAGATCCTGAGCCTTATAAGAGGCTCCTTCGCCTTCCATGACTCTACCTCTTCATCGCTTCTGTACCTTGAGGAATCGTCGGCTGTGGTATGGTCGTCGAGCCTGTAGGTGAAGCACTCGATAAGGGTCGGCCCGCCGCCGCTATACGCCTTTTGAATTGCCTCTTTCGTCGCCTTGTAGACAGCCACCACGTCGTTGCCGTCGACCTGAACGCCCTCAAATCCGTATGCGGCCGCCTTCTGGGCGATAGTCTCCGCCGCGGTCTGCCTCGACCTTGGTACCGATATGGCCCATTGGTTGTTCTGGCAGAGGAAGATAACAGGGGCCTTGAAGACCCCGGCGAAGTTGAGCCCCTCGTGGAAATCCCCCTTTGACGACCCGCCGTCGCCGAAGTAGACGGCGGCGGCCTTCCTGTCTCCCTTGAGCTTCATCGCCCAGGCCGCGCCCGTGGCGTGTGGTATCTGCGTGCCAACAGGAACGCTCATCGGGAAGAGGTTAAACTCCTCAGGCACCTGCATGCCACGCTCGTCCCCGGCCCAGTAGCGGTAGAGCATCCAGATGGGATAGCCCCTGGCCACGAAGACGCCGGATTCCCTGAACGATGGGAAGAGCCAGTCGCCGTCCCCGAAGGCTAAGGCAGAGCCTATCTGAGAGGCCTCCTGCCCCCAGATAGAGGCGTAAGTGCCGATACGTCCCTCCCTCTGAAGGCTCAATGCCCGGTGGTTAAAGGTCCTGGCGAGTATTATGGTCTCGAAGAACCTCTTGAACTCCCCCTCGGAAAGAGGCGGCAAAAGCCCCTCGTCAGCCTCGCCCTTTTCGTTTATTATCTGGATGCTTTTTACTTCGAAGGTAGCGATAGTCTTTATCGGCATACACGAAAGTCTATCAGCCAAAGGTACTACCGTCAAGGCGCAGGCTGACCGCTCAAAAAGCCCCATTATGCGAGGCCCCCATTAAACCGGGGAATGAGGAATGGGGGGGGCGTACTTCTTTGGTACCGCCGTAGTAAAATCGACGAAGACAACGAAGCAGATGGACTTTGGAGCAGCCAGCTAAAAAGCTGGCATTGACAAAAAACAGCGTGTTATTATATCCTCATCTGCCATGACTGAATCGTCTGCTTTTGACATAAGCTCCGTAAAGTTCAATGAGAGCGGGCTGGTCCCGGCTATCGCCCAGGACTCAAGGACCTTCGAGGTCCTTATGATGGCCTGGATGAACAGGGAGGCCCTTGAAAAGACCCTTTCAACGGGAAAGGCCCATTATTTCAGCCGTTCACGGGGCAGCCTCTGGCTCAAGGGCGAGACCTCCGGGAATCTCCAGGAGGTAAGCTCCGTAAGGTACGACTGCGACGGCGACACCCTTCTTCTGTTGGTAGAGCCGATGGGGGCCGCCTGCCATACCGGGCAAAGGAGCTGCTTTTACAGGTCTATCGGCGGGGGCGAGGTAAAGCCCGCTGGCCCGGCGGTACTCTCAGAGCTTTCAAAGGTGCTCGAAGAGAGAAAGAAGGCGGACCCATCGAAGTCATACGTCGCCTCCCTTTACTCAAAGGGGCTCACCAGGATACTCGACAAGATAGAGGAGGAATCAGGCGAACTTATCGAGGCGGCTAACGTCAAGGAGAACGAACAGGTCCTCTACGAGTTCTGCGACCTCCTCTTCCATTCCCTGGTCCTCCTTTCACACAAGGGCATCAGCATGGACGAGGTCTACGGAGAGCTTGCGCGCAGGTTCGGCATCTCCGGGCTATCCGAGAAGGAGTCCAGGGGGGGCAAATGAGCGATTGCATATTCTGCCGTATCGCGAAAAAAGAGATAAAATCGACGATCGTCCTTGAAAGCGAGGACCTCATAGTCATAAAAGACGTCAACCCGCAGTCGCCAACGCACCTTCTGATAATGCCGAAGGCGCATTACCCGACGCTTCTGGACTGCGACGACAGAGAGCTTCTTGGCAAGATGATCGAGACCGCCAAAAAGGCGGCCAGAGAGCTTGGCGTGGATAAAAGAGGCTTCAGGATCGTCATCAACACGAACGAAGAGGGCGGGCAGACCGTCTTCCATCTTCACATGCACCTTATGGCCGGCAAACCGCTTGCCGGCAGGATGGGCTAACGAACGTTATTCACTTAGGAGGCAAAGAGATTAATGGCTGAGATACTACCCGGCCCCGTATGCCACAGTTGCGGGATGCTTATAATGAAGAGCGACGAGTTCGGCTGCGAGGCGAACCCCACGGTGATGAACACTTCTTATTGCAGGTACTGCTATTGGAAGGGGCGGTTCACAGAACCCGACATCACGATGGAAGAGATGATAGAGAAGCTTGCGACAGCGATGAAGACCAGCAAGAACATCACCGACGAAGAGGCCCGCCAGATGGCTTTCGGCAGGATGCAGCTCCTTAAGAGGTGGAAAGAGAGATAGTATTGGCGGTCATTGCGAGGAGCGTAGCGACGAAGCAATCTCATGGAATGGGGCCTCGACTTGCTTCACTTCGCTCGCGATGATAAAGGGAATCTTCCCCTCTTTTGAAAAGAGGGGTTTCTTTTTTTAATCGGCTGATACGCAGCGACAATACGAATTTGTGACCGACGGAGGGACGATAAATGGCCATTGACGAAAAGAGGACGCCCTCCGGGGAGTTTAGCGAAGAGGAGAAGCAGGGACTTTACCGCGCCATCTACGAGCGGCGGGACATAAGGGGGCAGTTCACAAGCCGCCCCATACCGGAAAAGACCCTCGCCAGCATCCTCCAGGCCGCCCACCATGCGCCTTCAGTCGGCTACATGCAGCCGTGGAACTTTATCGTCATAAAGGACAGGAAGACGAGGGAGAGGATAAAGGCGGGCTTCGAGCGCGCCAATACCGAAGCCGCAGCCATGTTCCCGGAAGGCAAAAGAAAGCTATATACGAAGCTCAAGCTCGAGGGGATACTCGAATCCCCGGTCAATATCTGCATCACATGCGACAGAAACCGTTTCGGCCCGGTCGTCATCGGCAGGACCGCAAATATCGAGATGGACCTTTTCAGCTCCGTATGCGCTGTCCAGAACCTTTGGCTTGCAGCGAGGGCCGAAGGCCTGGGCGTGGGCTGGGTCTCAATCATACACAACAGCGACATAAGTGAGGTGCTGCAACTGCCTGAGCACGTCGTCCCGATCGCCTATCTCTGCATCGGCTACGTTACCCACTTCCCAAAGAGACCTGAGCTTGAGGCTGTCGGATGGCTGCCGAGGCTTCCTTTGAAGGAGCTCGTATTCTTCGACGGATGGGGAAAAGAGTCTGCCGATTGGCCGGAGCTTGAGGAAGAGATGAAGCGGGTGAGCGCCGTGGAAATAAAATAACTGAATCGTGAATGGTGCGCCGAGCGCACCCTACAAGGCTGTCATCAAAACCGCGAAGGCGGACAGACGGTATTTCACCTCCATATGCACCTCCTGGCAGGTAAGGGGCTGCAGGGGGAGATGGGGTAGGGTTCAATGATGCGCTACCGGGCATAAAATAAAAAAACAAAAAAAGGACTAAAAATTCTATCGCCGGTTCAATAGCGAAGTGCAACACTTGGGAGAGCAGGAAGGAAGATGCTATCCTAAGTGGCTATGCCGAAAAGAGAATATGTTCACCTGTCTTTGTCTGAAAGAGACTTAATAACCACCATGCTTGCCGAGGAGAAGTCCCTCGGGGAAATAGCCAAGGCCCTCGGAAGAAGCAAGAGCACTGTCTCACGGGAACTTCGCCGCAATGCAACGCCTGCGTATCGGCTCTACATGTCCCACAGGGCACACGGCAGAGCCGAAGAGAGAAAGAAACAGGCCAATACGCATCAGAGGCTCAAGAACGAGAGCATCGAGGCCTATGTGCGCTCCATGCTCAAGGATGGCTGGTCGCCGGAGCTAATAGCTGGGAGAATCGAGATCGACCAGCCGGGGCTCTCAATAAGCCACGAGGCCATTTACCAGTACATCTACCATCCTGACACAAAAGACCGTCAGGAGCTTATACGGTGCCTCAGGAGGGCACACCGCAAGCGAAGGAACAAAGGCATCGGCAGAAAAGAGCGTAAGACCAAGATACCCAACCGCGTTCCCATAGACCAGCGGCCTCAAGCCGTTGAAAGTCGCATCCAGTTCGGCCACTGGGAG